>NZ_MECK01000228.1 GCF_014596465.1 Streptomyces sp. CBMA123
GCAAGACCAACCGGCAGATCGGCCGGGAGCTCTACCTCGCCGAGAAGACCGTGAAGAACCACGTCTCGCGGCTGCTCGCCAAACTGGGTGTCGAGCGTCGCCTCCAGGCCGCCGTCATCGCCGCCCACGCGGACGAGTCCGGGCAGCACCACCAGCGCCCGCACTGAGCCGACAGGGCCCGGACGGGAGCCCGGGTGGGCCGGCACGTGGGGGCGGGGCGCCTCGTGGCCGGGCTCGGGTCGCGGGATGGCGAGGAGGGTCTTGCGGGTGATGCGCAGGTTCTCGCTCTCCGCGTCGAGCTCGCCGAGGCGGGCGGTGAGGTCCTCGATGTGCGAGCGGAGCTGTCCGGCCTGTTCGACGAGTTCGTGCTCGCGGGCCTCGACGTAGGCCAGGACGGCGCTGATCTGCGGGGTGTCAGTCGCGGACCCGCCGTTTGACCTGCGGAACGAAGCCCGTGTCGGCCGGATTGCGCTCAACGATCTCGACGTCGAGGCCGTGGTCAACGAAGCTTTTCTTGAACCCCTGGTCGACCAGGGCCTTGCGCACCGTGTCCGTCTGTGCGGCCACGCCGTCCAGCAGGGCTTGGCCCGCAGCGTTGTCGTGCGCGGAGGCCGCCAGCACGACGACCGCGATGACAGGGCCCAATGTGTCCACGGCCAGGCAGTGATGACAAGCCAGACATAAGGTCGCGTACCGCACTCTCAGTTCGGGGCACCCGGGGACAGAGCACGGGGGTGGGGTCTTCAAGGCAGGGGGGATCACCTCCGGACAGGAACGTGGTCAAGGGCGGGTGACTGTGCACACCGCACGTCGTTTAACGGACATGACCACACGCCGCACAGCAACAGCTCTCGCGCTCACCGCAGCAACCATCGGGGCCGGGCTTGCCACCGCCGCACCCGCAACGGCGGGAGGGGTAGGGGACTTCCTCAGTCCCGCGTTTGGGACCGACTGCGAAAACCACCACATCGGCGCACACGCAACCGGTGCCACCACAAGCGGCAGCGGCACAGTCAGCAACAACAGCGGCAAGCTGCCGCTGCTCAGCGCGCTCAACCACTGCGGCGGAGCCGACATGCTAGTGAGTCAAAACGGTGGTGCTTACTCATACGCTGACATCAGTCAGATCTGAGAGTAGGGCTTGCGATCACTCATCCAGCCACCCAGGCGAATCACGAATGCTTGACCGGCAGCGATGCCCCAACGTCACCCCATCGAGTGATGACAAGCCAGACATAAGGTCGCGTACCGGACTCTGACGTCATGGAGGCGGTCATGACCACTCGCCTCGGCGAGGCTCACCACACCGACGACCCGGACGAGCAGCAGCGGCTCTCCACCCCCTGCCCGGCGCCGCGCCATGGGCCGGTGGCTCCCGGCCCCTGTGGGTGCGCATCCGCCCCGTCGAGGTCGTCGGCCGCCGCATCGGCACGGGGTGAACGCTTCCCCGCCGACGCACCCCGGCAGCGGGCGTCCGCGCCGGCAGTCCCGTCGGCCGGCCGGCGGCGGGGACCGGTCCGTTCGGGTCACCGCGGGTGCCGACGCGCACCCGCGGGGCGAGACTGACGCCAGATCCCGTCCGCAGTCCGAAGGGAGTCGCGATGGCAGCGGCACCGGCGACGTGCGTCCTCGCGGCGCCCGTCGACCTCGATCACCCCGGTCACTACCTGCACTGGGGAGTGGTCCAGATCTCGGTGGCGAACCTGGTGGTCATCGGCCTGATGGTGGTGGTCTTCGTGGCCGCGCTGCTGCTCCCCTTCCCGCACGGGCGGCGCGATGACGAGTAGCTGGACGGGGGCGCTGCGGCGGTACGCCCTGCGGAAGCTGCCGCCAGAGAAGCTCCTCCCGGAGGCCCAGCCGGCCTACATGTCGTCGTGGATCTACGTCTTCGGCGTGCTCACCGTGTCGGCCCTGGTGGTGGTCCTGGTCTCCGGTGGGCTGCTCGCCCTGATGGGCCCGGCCTGGTGGCACGTGTCGAGCGTGGGCAAGTACGTCAACAGCGTCCACCTGTGGAGTGTCGAGCTGTTCATGGCGGTCATGGTGATCCACCTGTGGGGCAAGTTCTTCATGGCCGCCTGGCGCGGCCGGCGGGCCCTGACCTGGATGACCGGCGCGGTGACCTTCCTGGCCTCGATCGGCACCGCGTTCACCGGCTACGTGGTGCAGCAGAACTTCGACTCCCAGTGGATCTCCGGGCAGGCCAAGGACGCGCTCAACGCGGTCGGCGTCGGTGCCTGGTTCAACGTGCTCGACTTCGGCCAGATGCTGATGTGGCACATCGTCCTGCTCCCGCTCGTGGTCGGGCTGCTGACCGCCTGGCACGTCGCGCTGGTCCGGATCCGCGGGATCGTGCCACCGATCGGGGCCACCGGGTCCGGAGACGAGCGGTGAAGGCCTCCCGGGTGCCCGAGTCGGACGCCTTCCCCACCCGCCGGTACGACCTGGTCAAGGAGTTCACGGTCGCGCTGGTGGTCGTCGCCCTGCTCAGCGCGGGGCTGGCCGGCCTGTTCTCCTCCCCGGATGAGACCCCGGTCACCCTGGCGTCCTGGTCCACGGCGGCGCCGAACGACTTCACCGCGACGGCCGTCGCCGAACTCGCCGGCTCCAGCACCTCCGCGCAGTACGGTCCGCCGTACAACGACGTCCCGGGCGCCGGCCAGAAGATCGGCCCGGTCGGCCTGCAGCGGGCCGCCGGAGTCCGCATCCCGGTCGACCCGGCCGAGGACTTCGTGCTGCGGCCGCTGCGGGAGTCCCCCGAGCCGCCGGAGGCCGCCGTCGCGCTCACGCAGTGGAACGCGGCGTCGCCCGACCGGCGCCAGACCTGGAGTTCGGCCTACGCGGACGCCCTGGGCAAGGCCCCGGACGGCGACCCGGCGAAGGTCGCCCCCGCTGACTACGGACCGGTGCCGGTGCTGGTGGCACGTCTGTTGGCCCTCGCCCAGGCGGGCTCGCTGGACGGCCAGTTGCTGGCCCGGGGCCGCTTCTACCAGACCGACTACACCAAGCCGATGCTCTTCCTCTCCGACGGCTCGTACCTCTCGGACCGGGCGACCGGGCAGCACCTGACCGGCAGCCAGTGGGGGATGATGAACGAGACCGGGAACTACCCCGGGCAGGCATGGCTGTGGCTGTACACCTTCTGGTACCAGATCGACCCGTTCAAGACCTCCAAGAACGCGGACGCCGAGGTCTGGGCGATCATGGCGGTGCTCAGCCTCGCGCTGGTCCTCGTGCCCTTGATCCCCGGCATCCGCTCCATCCCCCGCTGGACGAGGGTGTACCGCCTGGTCTGGCGCGACCACTACCGCACGCGGCGCTGACGGCGCCGGTCCCCGGCCGGGGTGGGATCGGATGCCGGCGGTCCCGGTCGGGTCACACCCCCGCGACGTGGGCGAGTTGGCCGACGGCGGCGGTGACGGCCATGGCGAGACCGCCGCCGATGAGGACGCGTAGGGTCGGGCGCAGGAGCGTGGTGCCGGCGGCGCGGGCGGCGAGCACGCCGGCCAGGGCGAGGCCGCAGAGGGTGACGGCGACGATGAGCCACAGCCGTGCGGTGGTGGAGGCGGCGAGCAGTCCGAGGAAGGGGACGAGCCCGCCACCGAGGAAGCTGGCGGCGGAGGCGAGGGCGGCCTGGACGGGGTTGGCGGCGGTGTGCTCGCTGTGGCCGAGTTCGTCGCGTAGGTGGGCCTGAAGCGGGTCGGCCTCGTGCAGGGCTTCGGCGACCTGTCGGGCGAGGTCGCGCGGCACGCCCCGGCCCTCGTAGATGGCGGTGAGTTCGGCGAGTTCGGCCTCCGGTGCCTCCGCGAGCTCGCGCGCCTCCTTGGCCCGGTCGGCGGTCTCGACGTCGACCTGTGAGCTGACCGAGACGTACTCCCCGGCGGCCATCGCCATCGCGCCCGCCGAGAGGCCCGCCAGGCCGCCGGTGACGACGGTGGAGGTGCTCGCGCCGCTGGCGGCCAGACCGACCATGAGGCTGGCGACCGAGACCAGGCCGTCGTTGGCGCCGAGGACGGCAGCGCGAAGCCAGCCGGTCCGGGAGGCTGCGTGGCTCTCCTGGTGGGGGTTGAGCCTGTCGAAGAAGGTCATCGGGCCGGGTGCTCCTGTCCGGTGCTCGTGATCAGTTTCATGCCTGGTCGGCGGGCTGTCGCTTCGGGGCGGCCGTCGGGGGAGCGGGCGATCCGGTCGATGCGCAGGACCTCGCGGCCGGCGGCGGTCATGGAACCGGATTCCGCCGCTGTGCCCATCTCGTTCACTTCCGTGCCGTGCCGTGTCGCGGCCGGATCGCCGCTCACCGCCATCGTGCCCGGAGCCGTGGCCGGACCGCTTGGGCCGAACAGCCCTGACATCGATGGCGATGCGGTTCAAGCGAGGGTCTTCGCCGCCGCACCGCTGGTCGTGGGGATCCCGCTGGCTGCTTTGGCTGGAGTGCTGATCGCCACCGCCGTGCGGATGGTCCAGGTCGGTTCGCTGCCCTCGGCACCGTCGACCAACTCCGCGCCGACGGCCACGTGTTCGGTACCACCCCAGAGACCATCGCGTCCGCCCGCGATCACCTGCGCGGGCGGACCGGGACGGCCGATCTCCTCCTCGCCGCGGGAGCGGCCCGTTGGTCCGGACCGAGCCGCCAGGGTCGCCGGTCCGCCCATAGGCCCCCGGCTCTTCCGGACCACTTCGTAGGGGGCGGGCAGTTTCCGGACGAGGGCGGTTGGGCCGTGGTAGTCGACGGGTGTGTATGTGCGCACGGGACCGTCCCCGGTCAGTGGCCGGGGACGGTGGAACCACCGGTGACGTCGCAATGCGGCGGGGCGGGTGGTGCGTCGGCGGGAGCCGGTGCGCGGACCGGCCGACCGGTCAGCGTGCCGACGCGACGAGAGCGGCGGCGTCGGGGGAGCTGAGCGGGGCGAATCGGCCCAGCGCGGGGCGGAGTCTGCTGTCGAGGCTCCAGGTGGCTCCGGCGGATGCGTGCAAGAGGGCGAGGGACGCGAAGATGTAGGCGACGGAGGGGCCGAGATCGGTGATGCCGTCCTTCGTCCAGGGCAGGTGGAAGGCCTCGGCGGCGGACCAGATGCCGAAGGAGAAGATGGCGCTGCCGATGAAGACCAGGTTGCTGAGCACGCCGAAGATCAGGCCGAGGGCGATGCAGGTCTCGGTCAGGGCGGTGCCGACGGCGAACAGGCCGGGTTGTGCGTCGGCGATGCCGTGCCACAGGGCGATCCACTGGTGCAGGACCGGGGCGTGGATGGTGGCGGCCTTGCCGAGTTCCTTCGTCACGGTCTGGCCGTGGATGAAGCCGGGCAGCCACTTGAAGGAGGCATCGACGGCCCACAGGAGCCCGAAGGTGATCCGGACGACCGCGGCGCCGTGCAGTCGGCGGAGTACGGCGTCGGTGGCGGGTGGGGCAGCAGCGCCGGCGGCGGTGATCGAGGTCATGGGGGAATCCCTTCCGGTGGGGACGACATTCGGTGAATGTCTGGTTCATGACATGCGAATGGCAAGTGCCGAGCCCTGTCCGCGCGATCGCGGCGCTCCAGGAGCATCTCGGAATGCGGCGGCGTGGGCGTATCGCGGACAACGTGATTCGGCGCCGCCAAGTGTGACGGATGGTCAGATCGGGGGCCAGTGCCCGGATCCTCTGAGCTTCCTCTCAAAAGGCTCCCGGGGCCTGCGCCCCGGGAGCTTCGCGGTCCGGACGGCGGTCCGAGGGGCCCTGCCGTGCTACCAGGGTGTTATGCACCGGCAGAGCGAGTGGGCTGGACAGATCCCTCGCACAGTGAACGGGAGCCTCCGGTGTCCACCGCGAGCGCACCCTCCCCACGGCAGGCCCGCCACCGGGCCAGCCCTGCCAGACGGCAGCCTCTGCGGCGAGCGCGAAGCGGGCTCCATCGAGGGCTCCCTGCACATCGCCCTGGCCGAACTCCCCGCCCGCCTGGACGAGATCCCCGTCGACCGCCCGGTGGTCGTCCACTGCGCCGGCGGCCACCGCTCCTCCATCGCTGCCAGCCTGCTCCGCCACCACGGCCACCCCGACGTCTCCGACCTCCTCGGCGGCTACGCCGCCTGGCACACCCTCACCCACCCCGCCCGACCCTGATCCCAGCACCCCCCACCCAGGTTCCGGGCCCTCCCGAAGACGACGCCCCGGCCTCGGAGGCACGTGTCGATTCGATCGAGCGTCGTTCACCACGCCGGAAGGGTTGGAAGGAGAGTTCGGGAGACGGTGGCCGGCCTGCTGCGCGCGCAGCGCCGACTTTCGGAGTCGATGACGAACTACGCCTCGTGGATCGGGATGTGACGGTCGACCAACACAGGGTTGTGATAGTTCCGGGCGTGCAGAGGCCCGACCTTGTTCATGACGGATTCACCGACATGACAGGAGCCGCTGTATGCCCCGCTCGTTCGGCACCGCCAGTCCATGGCCTCCGCCCGGCGAGACGGTCGTCGCCGTCGAGGGCGGCACTAGCTGGGACGCGGTGGCCGCCGGTCAGAAGCTCGGCCTGGAGGCGCTCTCGATCCTTGAAGGAGAGACCGCCCGTCGGCCGGGTCCGGTGATCTGGGACGCTCGCCGGAAGCCGCGGATCTACTTCCTGGTGCCCCCTCGGAGCACCATCGAGGTCGAACGGTTCGGATGCCGGCTCCTGAGCCTCGGCGACTACGTCGCCGTTCCCGGCGCCCTGGCCATCCAGCCGCCGGGCCCGCACTGGCTCGTGCCGCCGGACCGCGCCGATCCGGAGCGACTTGGCGACCCGCTGCTGCTCGCCTCCGCGATCGAGCGGGTCGCCAACGCCCGCTGGGCCACCTCCTTCTACGCGAGCGGCCATCACCTCCAGGTGCTCGCCGACGCCGCGCAACTCGACGGCAGGGCTTGCCTGCGCTGTAACACCACCGAGCCGCCCCTCCACCCGGTCGGCAGCGGTGCCGCCCAGGACGACGCCGGAGTCGCGCGCCCCTTTGACCCGGTGTTCTGCACGTCCCGCCTGGAACCCGAGCTGATGCCGAAGGAGGCCTCGGAGTGACCCTTCCCGTCACCACCAAGGCCGAGCGGCAGCGCGCCGCCGCGCACTGGCTCGCCTCCGCGGCCCCGGTGCCCGCCCTCGCCCACACCGACTGGCAGAAGAACAGACTCACCCTGCTGCCTGTCGGCGTTCTCCTCTCCGTCGTACCGTTCCGGCGGCCGAGGTCCACGCCGCCACGAGGACCGACCAGCCCAAGGTGGTCGCCCTCCACCTCAAGCGCCCCCTCGGCGGCGGCCCGACATCGTGACTGCCGTCCGCGGGGACCCTCGCCAGTCCCCCCGGCGGCGGGGTCCGGCAACCTTGGAGGCTGACAGTTCATCGAATGGCGCACGATCACGGGCTGACCGTTCGCCTGCGATGCGCCTCTCCCCGAGGATGAGGAAGCCGAAGGGCATCCCGCACGTCGGGAGGCTAGTTGACACCCCAGCACCCGGCAGCACCCATCCGACGAATGAGGAGAGCATCCGTGGTCGTCTTCGCTCGCCCGCCGACGTGGCGGCGCGCCGCCCGGTTCACCCTGCTGGTCCCCGGGGTCGCGATAGGTGTCCTGGTTCCGTTCGCCGTGCCGGGCAACGCGGCCGGGGGCGACGGCGACCCGTCCTCGTACCCGGTGGCGCAGGTGTTGGACGGGGAGAAGCCGCTGGCCTCCGCGAGGGAGGTCACCGGACTGTGCACGACGGCCTCGGCGTGCAGCTTCCGGATGTACGACCGGGCGCCGCGCGAGTTCATGAGCGCCGTGCTCTCGGTGGGGAACGCGGCGATCAACTGTACGGACGCCGACATGGACATCGAGCGCACCGTCACCTTCGTGACCAGCAGCACCGACAACATCGGCGGCGAGATCTCCGGTAGCGCGACACTGGAGGGCGGGGTGGACACCACGGTGACCGCCTCCGCGTCGGGCAACGTCAAGCCGGGGATGACGAACAGCGTGAACCAGAACGGGCCGAACAAGGACAAGGGGCCGTACACCGAGGACAAGGTGCAGAACACCGTCGAGTTCCCGGTGACGGTGTCCGGGTCGAACGCGCTGCACCTGGGCGCGAAGGCCACCTTCGCGCTGGCGTTCCAGGCCTCGTTCTCGCGCCAGTGGCAGGTGCAGAGCACTGAGACCACCAAGGTGGCCTTCTCGGTCAGCCCGGGTGACGAGATCCAGTTCGGGGTGGTCAACGCCACCTCCCGTACGACCGGGGAGCTGAAGGTGAACGGCGGTGGCAAGCTGATCAAGAACGTGACGGTGGACAGCCCCTCGACGGTCAACGTGAGTTCGGTCGTCGCCCAGACCTTCGCCCGGCCGGACAAGTGCCTGTCGCTGCGGCCGAGTTCCGGATCGAATCCGCCTCCGGGCGGGCGCTCGCTCGGCGGTGGTCTGATCGAGACCGAGCGCGAACCCGCGGGGCGGGTGGCGGACGCGGTGTACGTCCGGACCGCGCAGGGCACCTGGGAGCGGCGGTGAAGCGCCCGGGCAGGACC
>NZ_MECK01000229.1 GCF_014596465.1 Streptomyces sp. CBMA123
GCTCGGCCTCGGCCTGCCGCCCGAGCGGCTCGTCGACCGCGCGGCGTCGGGCACCGACCTCGTCCTCGACGGCGACGCCTTCGCCCGACTTCCCGTACCGGACGCCGACGAGACCGCCGCGATCCTCGCGGAACTCCTCGGCCTGGCGGAGAGCGGCGAGCTCACCCCGCCCCCGACCGTGGCGCACGACATCCGCGACGCCCGCACCGCGCTCGCCGCCCAGGCGTCCGCCACCCGGACCGTCCTCACGATGCCCGCGGAGCGCGACCCCGACGGCACCGTCCTGATCACCGGCGGCACCGGCGCCCTCGGTCGCCACCTCGCCCGCCGCCTCGCCGTCACCGGCGCCCGCCACCTGCTGCTCACCAGCCGCCGTGGACCGGACGCGCCCGGCGCGGCCGAACTCCTCGCCGACCTGGGGGCCCTCGGCGCCGAGGCCCGCGTCGTCGCCTGCGACACCGCCGACCGCGCCGCCACCGAGGCCCTGCTCGCCGGCATCCCCGCCGAACACCCGCTCACCGCCGTCATCCACACGGCCGGCGTGCTGGACGACGGCATCGTCACCGCCCTCACCCCCGAGCGGCTGTCCGCCGTCCTGCGGCCCAAGGTCGACGCCGTCTGGCAGCTGCACGAGCTCACCCGGCACCTGGACCTCGCCGTCTTCGCCGTCTTCTCGTCCATCGCGGGCGTCATGGGCAGCCCCGGCCAAGGCAACTACGCCGCGGCCAACGCCTTCCTCGACACCCTGATCGACCACCGCAGGTCCCTCGGGCTGGCCGGCACCTCGCTCGCGTGGGGCCCGTGGGCCCAGGAGTCGGGCATGACCAGTGAGCTCAGCGAGACCGACATGCGGCGCATGCAGTCCGGCGGCATCCCGCCGCTCTCCGTCGAGCAGGGCCTCGCCCTGTTCGAGGCCGCCCTCGGCTCCGCCGAACCCCTCGTCATCCCGATGGGCCTGGCCGCCGGGGGCATGCGCCCCCAGGGCGAGGTGCCGCCGCTGTTCCGGGGACTCGTCCGCGCCGCCCGGCGCACCGCCTCCGGGGGCGGCGCGAGCGGCGCCGACGCGGCCGTCGGCTTCACCCGGCAGCTGCTCGACCTCAACGAGCGCGACCGCATGCGCTACCTCGTCGACACCGTCCGCGCCGAAGCCGCCGCCGTCCTCGGCCACCCCTCCCCGGAGGCCGTCGAGGCCGAACGCGACTTCTACGAGCTCGGGTTCGACTCGCTCACCGCCGTCGAACTGCGCAACCGGATCGCCGCCGTCACCGGTCTGCGGATGCCCGCCACCGTCGTCTTCGACAGCCGGTCGCCAGTCGAGCTCGCCACCTGGATCCGCAGCGAGCTCGCCGACCAGCGCACCGAGGACGGTGCCGGGGAGGCCGTGCTCGTGCCCGGCGGTGCACCCGAACTCGACTCCCTGGAGCGGCTGTTCACCGATGCCCTGGCCAACGGCAAGGTGCCCGAGGCCCAGCGCATGCTGGCCACCGTCGCGGCCCTGCGGCCGACCTTCGAGGCGACCGCCGAACTGGAGGACCTGCCCTGGGCGACCCGCCTCGCCGAGGGGCCCCGCCCGACCCGGCTGATCTGCGTGAGCGCGCCGACGGCCAACGCGGGCGTGCACCAGTACGCCCGGCTCGCCGCCCACTTCCGCGGTGAGCGCGAGGTGTCGGCGCTCCCGCTGGTCGGCTTCGCCACCGGCGAGCGGCTGCCCGCCAACCCCGAGGTCGCCACCCGGGTGATCGCCGAGAGCGCCCTGCGCGCCGGCGACGGCCACCCGTTCGTCCTCGCCGGCCACTCCTCCGGCGGCTCCTTCGCCTACGCCGCGGCCGGGCTGCTGGAGCACACGTGGGGCATCCGCCCGGCGGGCGTCGTCCTCTTCGACACGCTGAGCTTCCAGCACAACGCCGACGAGGGCACCGACTACACCGGCATGATGCGGCTCAACTTCACCGGCGCCGACTCGCCGGTGCGGCTGACCAACTCCCGGCTGTCCGCCATGGGCCGCTGGATGGTCCTGCTCAACCGCCTGGAGGTCCAGCACACCACGGCCCCCGTCCTGCTCGTCACCTGCGACCGCGCCCTGACGGGCGTCGACGAGGCCCCCATCGAGCAGCGCGCCCAGGCCGAACCGCTCGTGCCGGGCGCCCGGGTGGTCGGTGTCGACGCCGACCACCTGTCGATGATCCGCGAGGACTCGGCCCTCACCGCCCAGATCGTGGAGGAGTGGCTGCGCGGACAGGAGTGACCGTTCGGCGGACGGGCGTGCCGGGCACCTACGGGTGCCGGGCACGCCCGTCCTGCTGCGCGCTCTAGGGAAAACCGGGGCCGTCCGTGGCGAGACTGGGCGGGCGACGGGTCGGACCTGACGTCAGGAGTCCGCGATCGGCGCCGGAAACCGGCGTACGGCAGGGCCCTCCCGAGCGGCGTTCCTGGCAGACCCCCGGAGAGGTTGACGTCCCGATGTCGAACGAAGACAAGCTCCGCGACTACCTGAAGCGGGCGATCGCGGACCTTCACGAGACCCGCGAGCAGCTCCGCGAGGTGACCGAGCAGCACCGGGAGCCGATCGCCGTGGTCGGCATGGCCTGCCGGCTGCCAGGTGGGGTCGCCTCCCCGGAGGAGCTCTGGGAGCTGGTGCGCGACGGCGTCGACGCCGTCTCCGCCTTCCCCGCCGACCGCGGCTGGGACCTGCCCGAGGGCGCCGTCACCTCCCGGGAGAGCGGATTCCTGCACGACGCGGGCGAGTTCGACGCCGGGTTCTTCGGCATCTCGCCGCGCGAGGCGCTCGCCATGGACCCGCAGCAGCGGATCCTCCTGGAGACCGCCTGGGAGGCCGTCGAACGGGCGGGCATCGACCCGGGGACCCTCGCCGGCACCCCGACCGGCGTGTTCGTCGGCGCCGGGCACGGCGGCTACGACAGCGCCGCCACCGCCGGTGGCCAGGTCGCCGAGACCGCCGCCGGACACCTCCTGACCGGCAACACCGTCAGCGTCGCCTCCGGCCGCATCTCCTACGTCCTCGGCCTCGAAGGCCCGGCCATCACGGTCGACACCGCGTGCTCCTCCTCGCTCGTCGCCCTGCACCTCGCCGTCCAGTCGCTGCGCCGCGGCGAGTGCACGCTCGCGCTCGCGGGCGGCGTGACGGTGATGTCGAGCCCGCAGATGTTCACCGAGTTCTCCCGGCAGGGCGGTCTCGCCGCCGACGGCCGGTGCAAGCCCTTCGCGGCGGCGGCCGACGGCACCGCGTGGAGCGAGGGCGCCGCCGTCCTCCTGGTCGAGCGGCTCTCGGACGCGCGGCGCCTCGGGCACCCGATGCTGGCCGTCGTGCGCGGCTCCGCCGTCAACCAGGACGGTGCCTCCAACGGGCTGACGGCGCCCAACGGCCCCTCCCAGCAGCGGGTGATCCGGGCCGCCCTGGCCGACGCCGGTCTGACGCCCGCCGAGGTGGACGCCGTCGAGGCGCACGGCACCGGCACCCGCCTCGGCGACCCGATCGAGGCCCAGGCGCTCCTCGCGACGTACGGGCAGGACCGCGAACGGCCCGTGCTCATCGGCGCGTTGAAGTCCAACACCGGCCACACCCAGGCCGCCTCCGGTGTGGCCGGGGTGATCAAGACGGTGCTCGCGATGCGGCACGGCCTGCTGCCGCGCACCCTGCACCTCGACGCCCCGACCCCGCACGTCGACTGGGCCGCCGGCGCCGCCGAACTGCTGGGCGAGGCCCGCGCGTGGCCCGAGGTCGACCGTCCGTGGCGCGCCGCCGTGTCCTCCTTCGGCGTCAGCGGCACCAACGCGCACGTCGTGCTGGAGGCGGCGCCGGCGGAGCCCGCCGGTGACGTCGCGCCCGAGACGGTGCCCGACGCGGTGCTGCCGTGGCTGCTGTCGGCGCACGACGAGACGGCCCTGCGGGCCCAGGCCGGACGCCTGGCCACCCACCTCCGGACGCGCGGACCGCTCGCCCCGGCCGACGTCGCGTACTCCCTGGCGACCGGCCGGACGGCCATGGCGCACCGGGCCGTCGTCGTCTCGGCCGACCCGGACGAGCGCCTGCGCGCCCTGGAGGCCCTGGCGGCCGGGGGCGAAGGAGCGGGCCTCGTGACGGGCGTGGCGGAGAAGGGGGCGACGGCGTTCCTGTTCTCCGGGCAGGGGTCGCAGCGGCTCGGGATGGGGCGGGAGTTGTATGCCCGGTTCCCGGTGTTCGCCGAGGCCTTCGATGCGGTCTGTGCGCAGTTCGACCCGGCCTTGCGCGAGGTGGTGTGGGGTTCGGACGAGGAGCTGCTGAACCGGACGGAGTACGCCCAGGCGGGGTTGTTCGCGGTCGAGGTGGCGTTGTACCGGCTGGTCGAATCGCTGGGTGTGCGGCCGGAGTTCGTGGCCGGGCATTCGATCGGTGAGATCGCGGCGGCGCACGTCGCCGGGGTGTTCTCGCTGGAGGACGCGTGCACGCTGGTCGCGGCCCGGGGCCGCTTGATGCAGGCGCTTCCGGCGGGTGGCGCGATGCTGGCGGTGCAGGCGACGGAGGACGAAGTCCTGCCGTTGCTGAGTGAGTTCGTGTCGATCGCGGCCGTCAACGGCCCGATGTCGGTCGTTGTGTCGGGCACGGACGAGGCGGTCGCGGAGATCGCCGCGCACTTCGCCGACCGCAAGACGACGCGGCTGCGCGTCTCCCACGCGTTCCACTCGCCGCTGATGGACCCGATGCTGGAGGACTTCCGTACGGTCCTCGACGGGCTGACGTACCACGCGCCGTCGATCCCGCTGGTCTCCAACCTGACCGGTGGACTGGCTGAGGGCGTCGAGTCGCCGGACTACTGGGTGCGCCACGTCCGCGAGGCCGTCCGCTTCGCCGACGGCATCCGCACGCTCGAAGCCGCGGGTGTCACCCGCTTCCTCGAACTCGGCCCCGACGGCGTCCTCACCGCCATGGCGGCCGAGTCGCTGCCCGCCGAGGTTGCGCCGGCCGCCGTGCTCCGCAAGGACCGCCCCGAGGAGCCGGCCGTCCTGGAGGCCCTCGCCCGCCTGCACGTGCGGGGCGCGGGCCCGGACTGGGCGGCGGTGCTCGCCGGGTCCGGCGGTCGCCGCGTCGACCTGCCCACGTACGCGTTCCAGCGGCAGCGCTTCTGGCTGCCCGAGCTCCGGCGCCGCGACGCCGGCGCCGCCTCGGCCGACCCGGTCGAGGACGCGTTCTGGGCGGCCGTCGAAGCCGGCGACCTGCGGGAGGCGTCGGCCGTCCTCGGGATCGCGGAGCAGTCCGCCGAGGCCTCGCTGGACCTCCTGCTGCCCGTCCTCGCCTCCTGGCGCGGGCAACGGCGCCTGCTGAGCGCGCTCGACGGCTGGACGTACGGGACCACCTGGGTGCCCGTGCGTCGTCTCACCGACGCCGTACCGCAGGGGCGTTGGCTCGCCGTCGTGCCCGAGGACGGGGGGGACGCCTGGCCCGCCACCGTCCTCGACGCCCTGGCCGAGCGCGGCCTGCGGATCGCGCGGGTGGCGGGGGCCGGGGCCCTGGACGCGCTGCTCGCGGACGGCTCCGGCGAGCCGGTGGCCGGCGTGCTCTCGTTCCTCGCCGCCGACGGCCGCCCGGACTCCGGGTATCGCCTCGTGCCCCGGTACCTGCCCGCGACCGTCGGGCTGCTGCGCACCCTGGAGGCGGCCGGCGGTTCGGCGAGGCTCTGGTGCCTCACCCGGGGAGCCGTCGCGGCCGAGGGCGCGGACCGCGTGAGCGAGCCCGAGCAGGCGCAGCTGTGGGGCCTCGGCCGGGTGGCCGCGCTGGAGCACCCGCAGCGCTGGGGCGGCCTGATCGACCTGCCCGCCACCCCCGACGCCCGCACCGCCGTCCGCCTGGCGGGCCTCCTCGCCCAGAGCACCGAGGACCAGCTCGCCCTGCGCGGCTCCGGCGCCTACGCCCGCCGCCTGACCCGGCACCGGTCGGCCGGGCCGGTGACCGCCGCGGGCACGGAGGACTGGACCGCGCCGACCGGAACCATTCTGGTCACCGGCGGTACGGGCGCGCTGGGCGCCCGGGTGGCCCGGTGGCTGGCCGCCGCCGGAGCCGAGCACCTGCTGCTGGTCGGGCGGCGCGGCCCGGAGGCTCCCGGCGCGCGGGAGCTCAGCGCCGACCTGACCGCCCTCGGGGCCAGGGTCACCGTCGCCGCCTGTGACGTCGCCGACCGGGAAGCCCTCGCCGCCCTGCTCACCGAGCACCCGCCGACCGGCGTCGTGCACGCGGCCGGCGTCCTCGACGACGGAGTCCTGGACGGCCTGACCGTCGACCGGTTCGACGCCGTGCTGCGCGCCAAGGCCGTCGCCGCCCGCAACCTCCACGAGCTGACGGCCGGGCACGACCTGGCGCTGTTCGTGCTGTTCTCCTCGATCACCGGTGTCCTCGGCAACCCCGGCCAGGCCAACTACGCCGCCGCGAACGCCTACCTCGACGCCCTGGCCGAGCACCGCCGCGCCGCCGGGCTGCCCGCCGTCTCCGTCGCCTGGGGCCCGTGGGCCGGCGGCGGCATGGCGGCGGACCACCCGGGCCTCACCGGGCGGATGCGGCGCGGCGGCCTCACACCGATGGATCCGGACCGGGCGCTCGCCGCGCTGCGCCGGGCCCTCGCAACGGACACCTCCGGGCTCACCGTGGCCGACGTCGACTGGAGCGCCCTCGCACCCGTGCTCACCGCCGCCCGTCCGAGCGCGCTGATCGCGGACCTGCCGGAGGTCCGCCGCGCGGCCCACCCGCAAGCCGCCGGGACGGCCGACGAATCGCCGCTGGCCGCGCAACTGCGCGGCCGCAGCGCCGACGAGCGGGAACGCCTGCTGCTGGAGCTCGTCCGTACCGAGGCCGCCGCCGTCCTCGGGCACGCCTCCACCGCGACGGTCGACGCCGCCCGGGCGTTCCGGGACCTCGGGTTCGACTCGCTGACCGCCGTCGAGCTGCGCAACCGCCTCACCGCCGCGACCGGGCTGCGCCTGCCCGCCACCCTGCTGTTCGACCGGCCGACCCCGGCCGCCGTCGCCGCGCACCTGCGCGCCGAACTGGCCGGCACGGCCGCCGGCGAAGCGTTCACGGCCCCCGCTGTCGCCGCCGACGAGCCGATCGCGATCGTCGCGATGGCCTGCCGCTTCCCCGGCGGCGTGGAGTCGCCGGAGGACCTCTGGCAGCTGCTCGCCGAGGGCCGCGACGCGGTGGGCCCGTTCCCGGCCGACCGCGGTTGGGACACCGACCGCCTGCACCACCCGGATCCGGACCACGAGGGCACCAGTTACGTCGCCGAGGGCGCGTTCCTCACCGCCCCGGCCGACTTCGACGCCGCCTTCTTCGGCATCTCGCCGCGCGAGGCCCTCGCGATGGACCCGCAGCAGCGGCTCCTGCTGGAGACGGTCTGGGAGGCCGTCGAGCGCTCCGGCATCGACCCCGGGGCGCTGCGCGGCTCGCGGACCGGCGTGTTCGTCGGCTCCAACTTCCAGGACTACCAGGTGCTGCTGGACCCGGCCCGGGAGGGCGTCGCCGGGCACGTGATGACGGGAAACGCCGCGAGCGTGATCTCCGGGCGCGTCGCCTACACCCTCGGCCTGGAGGGCCCGGCCGTCACGGTCGACACCGCGTGCTCCTCCTCGCTGGTCGCCCTGCACCTGGCCGCCCAGGCCCTTCGCCGCGGTGAGTGCTCGCTGGCGCTCGCGGGCGGTGTGACGGTGATGTCCACGCCGCAGGTGTTCGTCGAGTTCTCCCGCCAGCGCGGCCTGGCTCCCGACGGCCGCTGCAAGCCGTTCGCCGCCGCTGCGGACGGGACGGGCTGGGCCGAGGGCGTCGGCGTGCTGCTCGTCGAGCGGCTCTCGGACGCGCGGCGCCTCGGGCACCCGGTGCTCGCCGTCGTGCGCGGCTCCGCCGTCAACCAGGACGGCGCCTCCAACGGCCTCACCGCGCCGAACGGCCCGTCGCAGCAGCGGGTGATCCGGGCCGCGCTGGCCGACGCCGGTCTGACGCCCGCCGAGGTGGATGCCGTCGAGGCGCACGGCACCGGCACCCGCCTCGGCGACCCGATCGAGGCCCAGGCCCTGCTCGCCGCCTACGGGAAGGACCGCGAACTCCCGCTGCTCCTGGGCTCGGTGAAGTCCAACCTCGGCCACACCCAGGCCGCCGCCGGCGTGGCCGGCGTGATGAAGACCGTGCTCGCGATGCGGCACGGCGAGCTCCCGAAGTCCCTGCACATCGACGGGCCGACCGCGCAGGTCGACTGGAGCTCCGGCGCCGTCGAGCTGCTGCGCGAGGCGCGGGCGTGGCCCGCGACCGGACGGCCGCCGCGCGCCGGCGTCTCCTCGTTCGGCGTCAGCGGCACCAACGCCCACGTGATCCTGGAAGCCGCGCCCGCAGCGGAGCCGCTGCCCGAGCCCGCGTCGGAGCGCCCGGCCCCCGCCCGTCCCCTGCCCTGGCTGCTGTCCGCCCGGACGCCCGAC
>NZ_MECK01000230.1 GCF_014596465.1 Streptomyces sp. CBMA123
CCACCTCGCCTGGACCGGCACCCCGGCCCCGGCCGTGGCGGCCGACGCCGCCGAGGCGGCCCTGGTCGCGCTCGCCGAGACGGCCGGGACGGGCGCGGCATGACCGACACCCCGGAGAAGCTGCGGCGGCTGCGCGAGCAGTCGCCCGCCAAGTACGCCCTTCTGATGAGCCGGCTGCGCCAACGCGCCGCCGCGGCCCCCGCCGGGATCACCCGCCGCCCCTCGGGCGGCGGGGCCCCGCTCTCCTACGCCCAGCAGCGGCTGTGGTTCCTCGCCCAGCTCAACCCGGGCGACACCGCGTACAACATGCCGTACGCGCTGCGCCTGACGGGCCCGGTGGACCTCGACCTGGCGACCGCCGCCTTCCAGGCGCTGGTGCGCCGGCACGAGACCCTGCGCACCACCTTCGGCTCGGTGGACGGCGAACCGGTGCAGCTGGTCGCCGAGGCGCGGGCCGTCGACTGGCGGCCCGAGACGGTCGACCTGCGCGGCGCCGCCGACGCCGAGGACGAGGTGCGCCGGCTCGCCGCCACCCACGCGGCCACCCCGTTCGACCTCAGCCGCGGCCCGCTGTTCCGGGTGACCCTGGTCCGGCTGAGCGACGACGAGACCGTCGTCCTGCTCAACCTGCACCACATCATCACCGACGACTGGTCGATGGGCGTGCTCACCCGGGAGTTCGCCGCCGTCTACGCGGCGCTGCGCGCGGGCGGCACCGACCCGCTGCCGCCGCTGGACGTCCAGTACGCCGACTACGCCCACTGGCAGCGCGGGCACAGCGCCGAGAGCCGGGCCGAGGGCCTGGCCCACTGGCGCGAGCGCTTCCGCGGCGAACTGCCCAGCCTCGCCGTGCCCACCGACCGGGCCCGCCCGCCGGTGCAGACCTACGCCGGGCGGACCCGCTCGATCCACCTGTCCGCCGAGGCGACCGCCGGCCTGCGGGCCGTCGCCGCCGAGGCCGGCGCGACCCTGTTCATGACCCTGCTGGCCGGCTACACGGCCCTGCTGCACCGCTACTCCGGGCAGGACGACCTGGTGGTCGGCACCTCGGTGGCCGGCCGCGGCCGGCCCGAGACCGAGCCGCTCATCGGGTTCCTGGTGAACACCCTGGCCCTGCGCGCCGACCTCTCCGGCGACCCGGCCTTCGGCGAGCTGCTGGCCCGCACCAAGCGGGCCTGCCTGGCCGACTTCGCCCACCTCGACGTGCCGTTCGAGCAGGTGGTGGAGGAGATCCAGCCGGACCGCGACCTCAGCCGCGCCCCGCTGTTCCAGACCATGCTGTCGCTGCACAACGTGCCGCGCGCCGACCTCGACCTGGCCGGCCTGCGGATCTCCCCGTTCACCGGGGAGGGCAAGCGCACCGCGATGTACGACCTCTCCCTGGACGTCGTCGACGAGGGCGAACGGCTGTGCTGCGACTGGGAGTACAACACCGACCTGTACACCGACGCGACGATCGGGCGGATGGCCGGCCACTTCGAGCGGCTGCTGCTGGCCGCGGTCGCCGACCCGGCGCTGCGGGTGTCCGAGCTGCCGCTGCTCTCGGAGGAGGAGCGCACCGAGGCGCTCACCCGGGACAACCGGATCTCGGTGGAGGTCGGCCCCGACGAGTGCGTCCACCGGCTGTTCGAGCAGCACGTCCGCGCCACCCCCGACGCCGTCGCGGTGGTGGACGGTGAGGACCGGGTCAGCTACCGCGAACTCGACCGCCGGGCCGGGATCGTGGCCGCCCGGCTGCGCGCCCTCGGCGTCGGCCCGGAAGTCCGGGTCGGGCTGTGCGCGCCGCGCTGCGCCGACTCGGTGGCCGCGGTGCTCGGCGTCCTCAAGGCCGGCGGCGCCTACGTGCCGCTGGACCCGGCCAACCCGGTGGAGCGGCTGCGCTTCATCCTGACCGACGCCTCCGTCCGGCTGCTGCTCACCCGGCACGACATCGCCGGCACCGTGCCCGGCCTCACCGACGGGATGACCGTCGGCTGGTTCGACGACTGGCTGGCCGAGGACGCCACCGAAACGGCCGCCGTGGCCGACGCGGTGGAGCCGGTGGCCGACAACCTGGCCTTCCTGGTGTACACCTCCGGCTCCACCGGCCGGGCCAAGGGCGCCATGCTCACCCACGGCGCGCTGATGAGCGCCTACCGCTCCTGGGAGCGGGTCTACGAGCTGGGCACCGTGGTGCGCCGGCACCTCCAGGCCGCCAACATCGCCTTCGACGTGTTCACCGGCGACATGGTCCGCGCCCTGGGCTCCGGCGGCACCCTGGTGCTCTGCCAGCGCGAGACGCTGCTCGACCCGGCCAAGCTGTACGACCTGCTCCAGCGCGAGCGGGTCGACTTCGCCGACCTCGTCCCCGTGGTGATCCGGCTGCTCAGCGCCCACGTCACCGAACAGGGCAGGCTGCTGGACAACTTCAAGGTGCTGGCGGTCGGCGCGGACATCTGGTTCATGCGCGACTACTGGAACCTCAAGAAGCTCTGCCCGCCCGGCACCCGGCTGGTCAACTCGTACGGCATCACCGAATCCACGGTGGACAGCGGCCTGTTCGAGACCCCGATGCCGGAGCGCTCCGAGGAGGAGCCCGTCCCGATCGGACGGCCGCTGCCCAACACCCAGTTCTACGTCCTGGACGACCGGCTCCAGCCGGTGCCGGTCGGGGTCAACGGGACGCTGTACATCGGCGGCCTGGCGCTGGCCCGCGGCTACGTCGGCCGGCCCGCGCTGACCGCCGAGCGCTTCCTGCCGCACCCGTTCGGCGACCGGCCCGGCGACCGCCTCTACAACACCGGCGACCTCGCCCGGCTGCTGCCCGGCGGCGACGTCGAGGTGCTGGGCCGGGTGGACCGCCAGGTGAAGATCCGCGGCTTCCGGATCGAGCTGGAGGAGGTCGAGTCCGTCCTCGGCCAGCACCCCGAGGTGCAGGCCGCGGCGGTCGTCGTCCACGTGGACGCCAAGGGCGAGCGGCGGCTCGCCGGGTACGTCGAGCCGCGCGCGGGCCGCACCCCCGAGCCGCTCGCCCTCCAGGACCACCTGCGCACCCAACTGCCGTACTACATGGTGCCGTCCACCATCACCCTGCTCGACCGGATGCCGCTGAACGCCAACGGCAAGCACGATCGCAAGGCCCTCCCGGCGCCCGCCGGGGAGCCGGTCGAGCGGCCCGCGGAGGCGGTGTTCGCCACCGCCACCGAGGAACTGGTCGCCGGGATCTGGACCAAGGTCCTGGGCGGCCGGGAGGTCACCGCCGAGGACGACTTCTTCCAACTCGGCGGGCACAGCCTGCTGGTGCCCCGGGTGCTGTTCGAACTGCGCCGTGCCTGCGCGGTGGACCTGCCGCTGATCGCCCTGTTCGAGGCGACCACGGTGGCCGAACTGGCCCAGCGGGTGGACGCCGCCCGCACCGCGCCGGCCGGCGCCGAGGCCGTCGACCAGGGTGCCGGGCCGAGCGCACCGCCGGAGCTGGACCCGGAGATCCGGGTGGCCCCCGGCGCGGGCCGCCCCCGGACCGGGGAGCCCTCGGCGGTGCTGCTCACCGGTGCCACCGGCTTCCTGGGCGCCCACCTGCTGGACGGGCTGCTGCGCGGCACCCGGGCCACCGTGCACTGCCTGCTGCGGGCCGAGGACACGGAGGACGGCCGCCGGCGGCTGGTCAAGGCCCTCGACGGCTACGGGCTGCCCGCGCCCGAGCCGGGCCGGGTGGTGATCGAGCCCGGTGACCTGGCGCAGCCGCTGCTCGGCCTGCCCGCCGAGCGCTTCGACGCACTCGCCCGCACGGTGGACGCCGTCCACCACAGCGGCGCCTGGGTGAGCTTCACCCTGCCGTACGCCACGCTGCGGGCCGCCAACGTGGACGGCACCCAGGAGGTGCTGCGGCTGGCCGCGCGGGGCGGGGGCATCCCCGTGCACCACGTCTCCACCGCCTCGGTGCCCGAGCCGGGCACGGCCGCCACGGCCGTCACGGGCGGCTACAACCAGAGCAAGTGGGCCGCCGAGCACCTGGCGGTCGCCGCCCGCGAGCGGGGCGTCCCGGTCGCCGTGTACCGCCCCGACTACATCGGCGGCCACAGCGGGACCGGAATCGGCAACCCGAAGGACTTGATCTGGGCGATCATCAAGGGCAGTGTTCAGCTGGGGTGTTACCCCGACCTGGACCTCCCGGTGCAGCTGGTGCCGGTGGACCGGGTCGCCGGCGCGGTGCTGGCGCTCGCCTCCCGCCCGGGAGCGGAGCCCGCCTCGTACGACCTGGCCCACCCCGAGCCGGTCGGCCTCGGCACGGTCTTCGACTGGGTCGCCGGCTACGGCTACCCGCTCCGCGAAGTCTCCTACGGCGACTGGCTGAGCGCCCTCCAGGAGTCCGCCGCGCACTCCTGGGACAACGCCCTCTTCCCGTTCCTGCCGCTGTTCGCCGCCCCCGGCGCGGGCGCGGCCCCCGCCGGGCTGGGCGCGGCCGTACCCGGCCCGGCCCGGCCCGCGTACCGGGAGTCCGGCACCGACTGCCCGCCGATCGACGAGCCCCTGCTGCACACGTACCTCACCGAGCTGGTCCGCAGCGGATACCTGCGGGAGCCCGGCGCGGCCCCGGACGACACCCCCCTGGAGAACGCATGACCACCGCGACCACCGCGAAGCCGCGGCGCGCGGCCCCGCCCCCGGCCCCCGGCGAGCGGGTCGGCCCGTTCCTGAAGTCCCACCTCGCCCGGTCCAAGGGCTGGATCGCGGCCCACCTCACCGGCTCGGTGGTGTGGCACCTGCTGGCCGCGGCGGTCCCGGTGGTGATCGGCGCCGCCTTCGACGCCCTGCTCGGCAGCACCCCCGACCGGGGGCGGTTCGACTCCATGGTGCTGGTGCTGCTGGCCCTGGTCGCGGTGCGCGGGATCGCCGGCTTCGTCGCCACCTACGCGCTGGAGGCGTACGCCTGCGGCCTGGAGCGCGACGTGCGCTCCACGCTGTTCTCGGCCCTGCTCCAGAAGGGCCAGGAGTTCTTCAACCGGCGCCGGGTGGGCGACCTCTCGGCCCGGGTCACCGGGGACGCCCAGGCCGTCAACCTGATGCTGTCGCCCGGCCTGGACCTCACCCTCGACATGCTGCTCGGGCTGATCGTGCCGGTGGTGTTCATCGGCCTGATCGACGCGCAACTGCTGCTGGTGCCCGTGGTGTTCCTGGTGCTGTTCGGAGTGGCGCTGGCCGAGTACGGCCGCCGGCTCGACCCGGCGGCCGGCGCCACCCGGGCCCGCTTCGGCGAGTTCAGCGCCCAGGTCTCGCAGACCATCGCGGGTATGGAGACCGTCGACGCCACCGGCCGCCGGGCCGCCGAGCAGCGCCGGTTCATGGCGAAGGCGACCGCCTACCGGGACGCCTCGGTGCGCCAGGCCAAGGAGCAGGCCCTCTACCTGCCCACCCTGCTGCTGGTGGCCGCGCTGGCGGCCGCCCTGCTGCACGGTGCCCACCTGGTCTCCACCGGTGATCTGACGATCGGTCAGTTCGTCGCCTTCCTGGGGCTGATGGGCGCCCTGCGGGCACCCACCCAGCTGGCCTCGTTCAGCGTCGGCCTGATCTTCCTCGGCATCGCCGGCGCCCGGCGGATCCTGGAGGTCATCACCGACCGCTCCGGCTCCGAGGACACCGAGGCCGGCCACCGGGCCGAACTCACCGGCACCGTGGTCTTCGACCGGGTCTCCTTCGGGCACGGCGACAAGCCGGTGCTGGAGGACATCTCCTTCACCGTGGAACCGGGCATGACGGTGGCCCTGGTCGGGCCGACCGGCAGCGGCAAGTCCACACTGCTGCAACTGCTGAACCGCACCTACGCGCCGGACTCCGGCGAGGTGCTCGTCGACGGGGTGGCCACCACCGCCTGGCACGCCCAGACGCTGCGCTCGCAGATCTCGGTGATCGAGCAGGACGTGGTGCTGTTCTCCCGGTCCATCGCGGACAACCTGGCCTTCGGCGCCGACCGGGAACCCACCCGGGACGAGCTGGAGGAGGCCGCGCGGGCCGCGCACGCCCACGAGTTCATCACCGGCACCGAGCACGGCTACGACACCGTGGTCGGCGAGCGCGGGGCCACCCTGTCCGGCGGCCAGCGCCAGCGCATCGCCATCGCCCGCGCCCTGCTGGCCGACCCGCGGATCCTCGTCCTGGACGACTCCACCAGCGCGGTGGACAGCGCCACCGAGGAGAGGATCCAGCAGGCCGTGCGGCGGGCCGCGGCGGGCCGCACCACCTTCATGGTCACCCCCCGGCTGTCCCGGATCCGCAGCGCCGACCTCGTCCTGGTCCTGGACCGGGGCCGGATCGTGGGCCGCGGACGCCACGAGGACCTGCTGGAGAGCTGCGAGCTGTACCACCGGATCTTCGCGCCGCACCTGCGGGAGACGGCCGGCCGGTCCGGAGAGGAAGTCCACTGATGGCAGACATACTCGACGGGATCACCGCCGACAGCTACGACCGCGCCTACGGCGACCGGGAGTTGCTGCGCCGGATCCGTCCCCTGTTCGCCGCCAAGGGCGGCACGGTGGCGCTGATCGCGCTGGCCGTGGTCGGCGCGGCGGTCGCCGGGGCGGCCTTCCCCCTGCTGGTCGCCTCCATCGTGGACGACGCCGCCCGCGAGAACGTCGGCGCGACGGTGCTGCCGCTGACCGCGGCCGCGCTCGGCACGGGCCTGGTCTCCTGGCTGCTGACCTTCTTCCAGCAGCGGGCCGTCGGCATCCTGGTCGGCGACGTCGTGCTGGAGATGCGCCGCCGGGCGTTCGAGGCGGTGCTCCGCCAGGACATGGCCTTCCACGACGCCCAGGCCTCCGGCTCGGTGGCCAGCCGGATCACCGCCGACACCCAGGCCTTCGGCACCCTCGCCACGCTCACCCTCGGGCTGGTCGGCCAGGTCCTGATGATCGGGCTGCTGCTGGTCGCGATGTTCGTCATCAACGTGCCGCTGGCGCTGGTCACCGCGGCCACGGCCGCCCTGATCGTGCTGGTCAGCCTGGGCTTCCGGTGGGTGTCGCGGCGGGCGTCCCAGCAGCAGCAGCGCTCGCTGGCGCAGATCAACGGCTATGTGCAGGAGACCCTGCGCGGCATCGCGGTGGCCCGCAACTTCCAGCGGGAGGAGTCCACCCACGCCGGGCTGGTCGAGGTGAACCAGCGCTGGTTCCGGGCCACCGTCCGGCTGAACCGGCTGTTCAGCGGGATCTTCCCGCTGCTGCTGACGCTCACCGGGCTGGGCACCGTCGGCGTGGTGGTGCTCGGCGGGGACCTGCTCACCGACGGCTCCGTCACGGCGGGGGAGTGGTCGCTGTTCCTGGAGGCCCTGACACTGTTCTGGTTCCCGCTGACCAGCATCGCCTCCTTCTGGAACCAGTTCCAGCAGGGCCTGGCCGCCTCCGAGCGGATCTTCGCCCTGGTCGACCTGGAGCCCGCGGTGCGCCAGAGCGACGCCCGCCCGGTGCCCCGGCTGGACGGCACCGTCGAGTTCCGCGCGGTCGACTTCGGCTACCGCGCCGACAAGCCCGTGCTGACCGGGCTCGACCTGAAGATCGACGCCGGCGAGACGGTCGCCCTGGTCGGCCACACCGGCGCCGGGAAGTCCAGCGTCATCCGGCTGATCACCCGGGCCTACGAGTTCGGCGGCGGTGAACTGCTCATCGACGGCCAGGACATCCGCACCCTGGACCTGGACGCCTACAAGAGCCACCTGGGCATCGTCCCGCAGGCGCCGTTCCTGTTCTCCGGCACCGTCGGGGAGAACATCGGCTACGGCCGGGCCGGCGCCACCCCCGAGGAGATCCTGGCCGCCGCCCGCTCGGTGGCCGGCGGCGACTGGCTGGACGTCCTGCCCGAGGGCATCGACACCCCGGTCAACGAGGGCGGCGGCACCCTGTCCGCGGGCCAGCGGCAACTGATCGTGCTGGCCCGGGTGATGCTCGGCAACCCGTCCCTGCTGATCCTCGACGAGGCCACCGCGAGCGTCGACCCGCTGACCGAGGCCCAGGTGCAGGAGGGGCTGGACGCGGTCTCCGCGGGCCGCACCACCGTGGTGGTCGCCCACCGGCTGCCCACCGTCCGCAAGGCCGACCGGATCCTCGTCGTCGACGCCGGCCGGATCGTCGAACAGGGCACCCACGACGCCCTGCTGGCGGCCGGCGGCCGGTACGCGGAGCTGTACGACCACTACTTCCGCCACCAGGCGCTCGACTTCCAGGCCGCCGAGGAGGACGCCGATGCCGTCCGCAGCTGACACCCCCCGCACCCTGGGCGGCCTGCTGGCCGCCGCCGCCGAGCGCTGGCCCGACCGCACGGCCGTCGAACTGGCGGGCACCGCACTGGACTTCGCCACCCTGCACCGGCAGACCGAGCGGGCCGCCGCCCGGCTCGCCGGGGCCGGGGCGGCCCCGGGCGGCACCGCCGTGC
>NZ_MECK01000231.1 GCF_014596465.1 Streptomyces sp. CBMA123
CGCCCGCCCAGCGCCTCCCGCACCCGCGCCACCCCCCATCGCAGCTCCGGCTCCTCCGCCCGCAGCCCCAGCACCACGGGCGCCAGCCGTCGCGCCGTCGCGCCCGAGCGGGCCGCGAGGGCGAGCCAGCGGCCGAGGCGTTCGGTGACCGGTCGGGCGTGCGGCAGGTCCTCCGGCAGCAGCGGGTCGTGCCCGGTGGCGAGCAGGAAGAGCAGCCCGCCGAGGGCGTACAGGTCGACGGCCGGGTCGGCGACGCTGGTGCCCGCGAGGGCGAGCCGCCCCTGTTCGGGGGCGCGGTAGCCGGGGGTGCCGGCGGTTCCGGCCGCCCGGCCGGTCTCGGTGGCGAGTTCGAGGTCGACCAGGCGCAGGCCGCCGTCCGGGCGGACCATCACATTGCCGGGGGAGAGGTCGCGCAGTACCAGCCCCTGGCCGTGCACCCGTTCGACCAGGTCGAGCAGCCCGTGCACCACGGGTCCGGCCTCGGCCCAGTCGACGTCCGGGCTGCCGTCGCGCCGTAGCCGGGCGGCGACCCAGGCGCCCAGCGGCTGTCCGGCGATTCGTTCCTGCACCAGGAAGACGGAGTCGTCCTGCTCGATCAGTTCGACGGCGCGCGGCGCCAGCCCCTGGCCGTCCAGCCGGGCGAGCAGTTCGGCCTCGCGCCGCAGCGCGTCGCGGGCGTCCGTCCCGGCGCGGTCGACCTCGATGTGCGCCCGGGCCTGCTTGATCACGACCTCCGTGCCGCTCGCCGCCTCCCGCCCGAGGAACACGCCCCCCTTGGCGCCGTGCCGCACGGCGGCGGTCACCGCGTAGCGCCCGGCCGGCAGGACCCCACGGGCCCCGCGACTCCGGGCAGCAGCAGCAGAAGCAGCGGACGGATCCCGCACCCACCCCGGCGCCCGGAACGACCCGCCGCACCCGTCCTCGGCCCGTTCCCCGCCGGGCCCGCGCAGCACCGAGCGGTACTCCCCGTCGTTGCCCAGTTCCGCCCGCGCCGCGAACGCGCCGTAGCGGTAGTGCACCCGGCTGCCGGGCCGGTACGGCCGGTCGGACAGCACCACCGGCCCGGGCAGTCCGGCCGTGGCCCGGTCCAGTTCGGCCGCCGGCCGCTGGAACTGCGCGTCGTCCGCCGGGTGGACGGTGATGAACTTCCCCGCGGAGCCCCGGTCGCTGTTACGGGAGTTGAGCTCACGCAGCCGCTCCTCCGTGGCGGCGAACGTGAAGCCGCACGGGTCCGCGGCGAGCACCCGGACCACTGCCGCGAGTACCTCCCCACCCACCATCGAGGCCGCACTGACGTGCAGCTTCCACCCCTGGAGCGGAACCGGTAAGGGCGAGGAGAAGGGTGCGGACGCGGACGGCCGGGCCGTGCACCAGAAGCCCCCGACGGTGACCTCCCAGTCGCTTCCGCCTCCCCGGCCTCCGGCGCCGCCCGGCGCCGCCCGCGTCGTCTCCGGCCACGCACCGGTCGCCTCCGGTCCATGCCCCGCCGATCCCCGGCCCCCGGCCGTACGGAGGGATGTGCTCGCCCTCATCCGCCGCCACACCCCTTCGTCTCGGCTCCCGGCCGCGGGTGCCCTGCTCGGCATCCGCGGCGCGATGGCCCGGCCTGATCGGTTTCCTCGAAAGGAGCGGGAGTCCCGCTCCTGGACGGGAGTCCTCAACCGGGCCGTCGACCGATCGGTCGGGGCGGCCGGGGCAACTCCCTTTCGCAGGACTGAAGTTAGTTTCGAGAAAACCGAAGCCTCAACGCCGAGCCGGTCACTTCACTCGTAAGGATGATCCAGTGGCGGTTTCGAATTCGTACGAGAACACTGCTGTGAGTAACGGGCGCCCGGCGCCCCGAGCGCGTACGACGCGCGCGAGCCCGGACACGCGCCCCAGCAGCAGGTTGACGCGCACCTGTACGCCCCCGGCGCCCGCGCCCGAACGCCCCCACCCCCGCCCCCCCAGTCACGTCCCCCAGTCACGTCCCCACCCCCGTCCCCGGCCCCAGCCCCTGTCCCCACCCCCGTCCCCATCCCCTGTCCCCACCCCCGTCCCCCGATCGGCCGAGGCCCGACCGCCCCCGCGCGCACGGTAGTCTCGACAGGTGCCGAAACTGTCCGACGTCATCACCGCGCTCGAAGAGGTCTACCCCCCGCAGTGGGCGGAGTCCTGGGACGCCGTCGGCCTGGTCTGCGGGGACCCTCAGGCCGAGGTCAGCCGCGTGCTCTTCGCCGTCGACCCCGTCCAGGCGGTCGTCGACGAGGCCGTGGAGTGGGGCGCCGACCTCGTGGTCACCCACCACCCGCTGTACCTGCGCGGCACCACCAGCGTCGCCGCCACCACCTTCAAGGGCCGGGTGGTGCACACGCTGATCAGCAACGGCATCGCGCTGCACGTCGCCCACACCAACGCCGACCACGCCGACCCCGGCGTCTCGGACGCGCTGGCGGAGGCGGTCGGCCTCAAGGTCACCGGCCCGCTGGTGCCGGACCCGACCGACCCGCTGGGCCGTCGCGGCACCGGCCGGATCGGTCTGCTGGAGCCCCCTCTGACACTGTCGGCCTTCGCCGCGCAGGTCGCCGCGGGCCTGCCCGCGACCGCCGCCGGCGTGCGCGTCTCCGGCGACCCGAACCGGCTGCTGAGCCGGGTGGCGGTGTGCGGCGGCTCGGGCGACGGCTTCCTCGCCGACGTACGGGCGGCCGGGGTGGACGCCTACGTGACCGCCGACCTGCGCCACCACCCGGCCTCCGAGGCCATCGAGGCCACCGAGGCCGCGCCGGTCGCGCTGGTCGACGCCGCCCACTGGGCCACCGAGTGGCCCTGGCTCGGCCTGGCCGAGCGCGCCCTGCGGGCCGCCGCCGACCAGCACGGCTGGGCCGTGCAGACCAAGGTCTCCCACCGGGTCACCGACCCGTGGACCGCGCACGCCCCCATGTCCTTCACCGCCTGACCCGATTCACAGGAGCTTTCCCCTTGAACGCCGCGCCCGCCGACCAGATCCGCCTGCTCGACCTCCAGGCCTTCGACTCGAAGCTCGACCAGCTGGCCCACCGGCGCCGGGGTCTGCCCGAGCACGCCGAGATCGACAAGGCCACCGCCGACCACACCGCGCTCAAGGACCTCGTCGTCGCCGCCGAGGCCCAGAAGGGCGACACCGCCCGCGAGCTGACCAAGGCCGAGCAGGACGTCGAGCAGGTCCGCGCCCGTGCCGCCCGCAACCAGCAGCGTCTGGACTCCGGCGCGATCACCTCGCCGAAGGACCTGGAGAACCTCCAGCACGAGATCGGCTCGCTGGCCAAGCGCCAGAGCGACCTGGAAGACGTCGTGCTGGAGATCATGGAGCGCCAGGAGAGCGCCAAGAGCCGGGTCGAGGAGCTGTCCGCCCGCCTGGAGCACTCCACCGTCGTCCTCACCGAGGCCGAGAGCCGCCGCGACGCCGCCTTCGCCGAGATCGACCGCGAGGCCGACAAGGTCAAGCGCGACCGCGAGACCGTCGCCGCCGTCATCCCGGCCGACCTGCTGAAGGTGTACACCAAGCTGCGCGAGACCCAGGGCGGCGTCGGCGCGGCCCGCCTCTTCCAGCGCCGCTGCGAGGGCTGCCGCACCGAGTTCTCGATCACCGAGCTGAACGCCATCAAGGCCGAGCCGGCCGACAAGGTCGTCCGCTGCGAGAACTGCTCGCGGATCCTGGTCCGCACCGCCGACTCGGGCGTCTGACCCGGTGGCGGCGCGCTTCATCGTCGAAGCGGACGGCGGGTCCCGGGGCAACCCGGGGCCGGCCGGCTACGGCGCGGTGGTCCGGGACGCCGGCACCGGGCAGCTCGTCGCCGAGGCCGCCGAGTTCATCGGCCACGCCACCAACAACGTGGCCGAGTACAAGGGCCTGATCGCCGGACTCAAGGCCGTCCGCGACCTCGACCCGGACGCCTCGGTGGACGTCCGGATGGACTCCAAGCTGGTCGTCGAGCAGATGTCCGGGCGCTGGAAGATCAAGCACCCCGACATGCAGCCGCTCGCCGCCGAGGCGCGCACCGTCCTCCCGCGCGGCCGGGTCACGTACACCTGGATCCCGCGCGAGCGGAACAAGGACGCCGACCGGCTGGCCAACGAGGCGATGGACGCCGGCCGCGACGGGCGTCAGTGGGAGCCCCGGAAGCCCGCCGAGGCCGTCGCCGGGCAGGCGGCCGCCGAGCCGCTGCCGAAGCCCCCCGCCCCGAAGGCCGGCTGGGCCGCCCCCGCCGACCTCGGCACCCCGACCACCTTCGTCCTGCTGCGCCACGGCGAGACCCCGCTCACCCCGGAGAAGCGCTTCTCCGGCAGCGGCGGCACCGACCCGGAGCTGTCCGACAAGGGCCGCTGGCAGGCCGAGCGGGCCGCCGAGGCGCTGGCCGCGCGCGGCAGCATCCAGGCGGTCGTCGCCTCCCCGATGCGCCGCACCCGGCAGACCGCCGAGATCGTCACCGCCCGGCTCGGCCTGGAGGTCCGGTACGAGGACGGGCTGCGCGAGGTCGACTTCGGCGCCTGGGAGGGCCTGACCTTCGCCGAGGTGCAGGAGCGTTACCCGGACGACCTGTCGGCCTGGCTGGGCTCCGCCAAGGCCAAGCCGACCGGCAGCGGCGAGAGCTTCACCACCCTCACCCACCGGGCCGGCGCCGCCCGGGACAGGATCCTCGCCCGGTACGCGGGGAAGACGGTGCTGGTGGTCTCGCACGTCAGCCCGATCAAGACGCTGGTCCGGCTCGCGCTCGGCGCCCCGCCGGACTCGATGTACCGGATGGAGCTGTCCGCCGCCTCGATCTGCGCCGTCCAGTACTACGCGGACGGCAACGCCTCGGTGCGGCTGCTCAACGACGGCTCCCACCTGCGCTGACCCTCCCCACCGGGGTGCGCCGGGCCCGGCTCAGTGCACCTCGGTGACCACCACGTCCAGCTGCCACGGCTTGCGCGCCGTGCCCTCGGCGGCCGGCTCGACCCGGTGGCCCAGCTCCCGCAGCGCGTCCATCAGCTCGCCCGGCGTCTTCGGCTCCGCCCCGGCGACCAGCAGGTCCCGCACCAGCCGGCCCTTGGTCGCCTTGTTGAAGTGGCTGACCACCGTGCGCTTGCCGTTCCGCTCCTGCAGCACCCGGACGGTCGCCGTACGGGAGGCCACCTCGCCGGCCGGCTTCCAGGCCGCCGCGTACGCGGAACTGCGCAGGTCCAGCACCAGCCCGTCCGCCACCTCCGGGAGTGCGGCGGCCGTCGCGCCCCGCCAGTACGCACCGAGCGCCCCCAGCTCCGGGAGTTTCACACCCATCGAGCAGCGGTAGGACGGGATCCGGTCGGAGATCCGCACCGCGCCCCACAGACCGGAGAACACCAGCAGCGAGCGCTCGGCGCGGGCGTACGCGGCGGCGTCCAGGGTGGCCAGGCCCAGGTTGTCGAACAGCACCCCGGTGTACACCTCGGCCGCCGGACGGGCCCCGGCGCTGGGCAGGGCCGCGTTCTTGGCGATCTCGCCGCGCAGGCCGGGGGTCAGCCCGAGCACCTCGGCGGCCGTGTCCTCGTCGCCCCGGCACAGACCGACCAGCGCGTCCAGCACCGCACCGCGCGCCGCCGTCAGCCCCGGCAGCGACAGCCGGTCGAGCGCGACCGGCTCGCCGTCCCCGGACGCGGCCTTGCCCTCCGAGGGCGGCAACAGCACCAGCACAGCGGACTCCTCAACAGTTTGTGGCGGACGAACCCCGCCACCCTACTGCGGCCGCTCCGGCCCCCAACGCCACGCACAGGGGCGAGTAGTACCGGACGTTCAGCCGCCGGAACCGCGCCGAGCGCCCGCTTGACCGCCCGAACACCACCGGCCCGGCCAGCCCGCGCGCCAGCAGCACCCCGGCCACCGCCCGCACCCCGGCCCGCCGCGACCCCGGCGGCCCCACCGGCGCCGCCACCCCGGCCTCCGCCGCCACCAGGTACGAGGCCGTCCCCAGCAACCCCGCCACCGCCAGACAGGCACCCGCCGGCGGCACCCCCGCACCCGCCCCCACCACGGTGTCCGCGAACTCCTCCGCCGTCCGCAACGGCCACGGCGTCACTGCCCACACCACGTGCAGCGCCCCCGCCACCGCCAGCCCGGCCGCCACCCCGGCCCCGACCACCCGCACCGCACCCACCACCCGCACCGCACCCACCACCCGCACACCTTCCACGACCCGCCCTTCCCCCCACCGTACGAGCCCTCACCCCACCCCGACCCGCCGCCCGCCGCTCCGGTCGTGCTGCGCCCGCATCCCGCGGGCCGGCGGACGGTGCCCGAGCGTCCGCACCCGCGCCTCCGCCGCCTCGCGGGCGGCCCGCGAGGCGCCGTCGGACGAGCCGGGGCCGGGCGCGATCGTCGCAGGTCCGAGGACCGGGTGGTCCCGGGGGCACGGGCAAATCGGTGGGAACGGCCGGCGTTCCCCACTACCGTGAGTGGCGAAGGAGAGTGAGCGAGATGACCATGCGACCCCTGGACCTGGTGCCCGGCGACGGCGATGCCGTGGAGGAGTCCCTGTCCGTACGGCTGCCGGTGGGCCTGCCGGCGGAGACGCGGCAGGCGCTGGAGTTCGCGGTGCGGGCGGCGGCCGAGGCCGTGATGGCCGGGCGGGTACGCGTGACGGAGTCGGCCGCCGGGTCGGACACCGCCGAACTGGCCTTCGAGGTCCGCCAGTCGGAGGTCCCGGAGGCGCTCACCGAGCAGGCCCCGCAGGGCAAGGCCGAGCGCCGGGCCGCCATGGTGGCCCGGATCCGGGCCGCGAACGCGGAGACGCTGGAGAGGCTGAAGGACCTGTGACCACCGAGTACCTGGACCTCGACGACGTCACCTACCTCGCCGGGGGCCCGCAGAACGTCCGCGACCTGGGCGGGCTGCTCTCGGCGATCGCCCGCCCGCAGGCGAGCCTGTTCGGCGACGACGCCTACCCGGACCTCTGGACGAAGGCGGTCGCCCTCGGCCAGAGCCTGGCCCGCAACCACCCGCTGGTCGACCGGAACAAGCGCACCGCCTTCGAGGCGATGCTGCTGTTCCTGGACTACAACGCCGAGCCCTACAGCGACCCGCACCCGGACGACGCCGTGGCCTTCATGCTGCGGCTCGCCACCGGCGGCTACGACGACGCGATCGCCCTCGCCGCCAAGGACCTCAGGTCCCTGCTGGGGCGCTGAGGCCCGACCTGTCGAGCCCCGAGGGACGGAGGCCCCCGGCGGACGCGCCGGGGGCCTCCGTCCGGAATCACCCGATTCGCCCTACGCTGGCCTGCATGCCTCGCCGAAAACTGCGCGTCAAGGCCGTCGACTCCGCCCGGATCAACACCGAGCTGACCGAACTCCGCACCCGCCTGGAGATCCACACCGAGTGGCCCGAGGCGGTGCTCGCCGAGGCGGAGGAGGCGGCCGAGCGGCCCCGGCTGCCGGAGCACGACGCCACCGACCTGCCGCTGTTCACCGTCGACCCGCCCGGCTCCCGCGACCTCGACCAGGCCATGCACCTCACCCACCGCCCCGGCGGCGGCTACCGGGTGCACTACGCGATCGCCGACGTCGCCGCCTTCGTCCGCCCCGGCGGCGCCATCGACGCCGAGGCCCGCCGCCGGGTCGAGACCCTCTACTTCCCGGACCACCGCGTCCCGCTGCACCCGGCCCGGATCTCCGAGGACGCCGCCAGCCTGCTGCCCGGCGAACCCCGCCCGGCCCTGCTCTGGCAGCTGGACCTGGACGCCGACGGCGCCGTCGTGCTGGCGGACGTCCGCCGCGCCCTGGTGCGTTCGCACCGCCGCCTGGACTACGCCGCCGTCCAGCGCGCCGTGGACCTCGGTGGTGCCGACGAGCAGCTCGCCCTGCTCGCCACCGTCGGCCGGCTGCGCGAGGAGCAGGAGCGCGCACGGGGCGGGATCAGCCTGCCGGTGCCCGAGCAGGAGGTCGCGGAGACCCTGCACGGCTACGTCCTCGGCTACCGCGCGCTCGGCCCGGCCGACGGCTGGAACGCCCAGATCTCGCTGCTCACCGGCATGGCCGCGGCCGAGCTGATGCTGGACGCGGGCGTCGGCCTGCTGCGCACCCTGCCGGCCGCGCCCGCCGCCGCGTACGAGCGGCTGCGCCGGATCGCCGCCGCGCTGGACGTGGACTGGCCGCAGGCCGTCCCGTACCCGGAGCTGATCCGATCGCTGGATCCGGAGGTGCCGTTGAACGCCGCCTTCCTGAACGCCTGCACCGGTCTGCTGCGCGGCGCGGGCTACCACGCCTTCGACGAGTCCCGCGGCCGGCCGGCCCCCGCCGAGCCGGGGCACGCCGCGCTGG
>NZ_MECK01000232.1 GCF_014596465.1 Streptomyces sp. CBMA123
GTCTGGGCGGCGGGCGACGTGGCCGCCTGGCCCGACCCGCGCACCGGCCGCCGCCGGCGCCTCGAACAGCGCACCAACGCCGCCGAACAGGCCCTGCACGCCGCCCGCGACCTGCTGGCCGGCCCGGACGGCGCCCGCCGCGCCTACGACCCGGTCCCGTACCTGTGGACCGACCAGTACGGCCTGCGGGTGCAGGCCTTCGGCAGCCCCGGCGCCGCCGACCGGTTCGAGGTGGTGGACGGCAGCCTCGCCGAGCACCGCTTCGCCGCCGCCTGCGTGCGCGAGGGCCGGGTCACCGGCGCGGTGGGCATCGCCGCCGCCCGGGCCCTGCGCACCCTGCGCGCCCAGGTCGCGGCCCGCGAGCCCTGGCCGCCCGTCACCGACCGGCGGGCCGCGCCGGTCGGCTGAGCGCTGCGCCTTCCCGAAGCGGCACGCCTTCCCGAAGCGGTACGCCCTCCCGAAGCGGTACGCCCTCCCCGGGCGGGAGGGCGTACTGGGCCACCCCCTCGCCCAGCGACCAGTCGGCGCAGGCGTTCTCGGTCAGGACGACGAACACGTTGCGCGGCTCGGTGCCCGCGTACTCCTCGGCGAGTTCGGCGATCCTGCGGTACAGCGCCCGCTTGCGCTCCTCCGCGCGCCCGGCGCGCAGCGTGACCGCCACGTAGACGATGCCCTCGTCGCGCCGCACCCCCAGGTAACCGCCGTAGCGCAGCGTGCCGTCGGCGCCGTCGTGGTCGGTGAGCACCTGGAAGTGGTCGTCCGGCGGGATCCCGAGCGTCTCCACCAGGGCCTGGTGCACGGCGCGCCCCAGGGCGTCGAGCCGCTGCGGACCGGCCCCCCACGTGTCGATGCGGACGAACGGCATGCCGACTCCCTCCCGGAACCCCAACTGTACCTACCAGTAGGTACAGCCCCGGGCGGCCCCGGGGCAAGAGCTGACCCGGCGATCCGGTGCGCAAATCGCTACATTGAGGACATTTGGCAGCTGTGCCAGGCACCGTGCGTCCACGCAAAGAAGGCCGACCGCCTTCGGAAAGGGTCCCCATGCACCCCGCCCTCAGCCCCGCCGTCCTCGCCGAACTGCGCCGGCCCCGGCCCTACCCGGCGGTGTCCATCCTGATGCCCACCCACCGCCGCGAACCGGACAACGCCCAGGACCCGGTCCGGCTGCGCAACCTGCTCGCCGAGGCGAAGGAGCGGATCCAGGCCGACCCCGAGGTCTCCCGGGCCGACCGGATCGACGTCATCGGACAGCTCGACAAGGCCCTCACCGAGGTCGACCTGGTGCACGCCGAGGACGGCCTCGCCATCCTCGCCGCCCCCGGAGAGCACCAGGTCTGGTCGTTCGCCCGCACCGCCCCCGCCCGGGTGGTCCTGTCCGACACCTTCCTCACCCGCAACCTGGTCTCCGCCCAGGCCGCCGAACGCCCCTACTGGGTGCTCGCCGTCGCCGCCGACCGGGCCGTGCTGTGGAGCGGCGACCAGGAGCGGGTCAGCGAGGAGACGGTGCACGGCTTCCCGCTGGCGCGCACCTTCGACAACCCCGACCCGGAACGCCGCGAGCGCATCGGCGACACCCCCAGCACCTTCCGCGACGAGGAGACCAAGACCTTCCTGCGCCAGGCCGACACCGCGATCGGCAAGGTGCTGGCCGCCGACCCCCGCCCGCTGTACGTCGTCGGCGACGCGCCCGCCCTCGCCCTGCTGGACGCCGCCGGCCCGATCACCAAGGAGGCCACCGCCCAGATCCCGCACGGCGGCCTCGCCCAGGCCGACGTCGAGACCGTCCGCCGGGTGGTCGGACCCGCCGTCCGCGCCCACGCCGACCGCGAGATCGGCGACACCCTCGCCCGGCTCGACAAGGCCCGCGGCCGCCAGGCGTTCGCCGCCGGCCTCGACGAGGTCTGGAAGGTCGCCGCCGAGGGCCGGATCGCCTCGCTGGCGGTCGAGGAGAACTACCGCGCCACCGTCCGCGACGACGGCGACCACCTCGTCCCCGCCGAGGCCGACGAGCCCGGCGCCCGCGAGGACATCGTCGACGAGGTCATCGAACGCGCCCTCGACACCGGCGCCCGGATCACCTTCGTCCCCGACGGCACCCTCGCCGACTCCGGCCGCATCGCCGCCGACCTGCGCTTCTGACCCACCCCCCCGCCGCGCCCGGGCCCCACCCCACCACCCGGGCGCGGAAAACGGGTTGGGCCCAGGGGCCGCCGGCTGCTACGGTCTGCGCAGCCGTGAGACGAACGCGAGGAGGTGAGACCCATGAAGGCTGCAACCGGGTGGGTGCTCCCCCTTGTCGTCACGGTGGGCGATTGACGTTGGTGTCGCCCGGGAGCGCCTCAGACAAGGCACTTCCGAAAGGCAACACCGTGAACTCTCCCCGTACCGCCCCGAACACCCCTGCCGTGACGCGGGTCTCGGACACCGAATGGCACGCCGTCGAGGACGGCCGGACGGTCGGCCGCGGCGACGCCTCGCGCCGGCCCGACGGGCGGCTGTTCGTCAGCATCGACGCCTGGCACGACGCCGCCTTCGAGCGCCTCGCCGCCGCCATGCCGGCCGACCTGCCGGAACCCCTGCACACCGTGGCCGACGAGGCCGACCAGGACGCGCTGTCCGCCTGGCAGCGGGCCGGCTTCACGCCGGTGCGCCGCGAGTGGGGCTACCTGGTGCCCACCGACCCGCAGATCACCGGCCTCGGCCCGGTACGGCCCCCGGCGGGCGTGACGATCGTGCCCGCCGGCCGGGCCGAGGAGGGCCCGCTGCGCGCTCTGGAACGCGTCATCCACGACGAGGTCGCGGCCGGCGCCGGCTGGCAGGCGGTGCCGGCCCAGGTACTGCCCCGCCCGGCCGGGACCATCGTGGTCGACCCCTCCCGGTACGCGGTGGCCCGTCAGGGCGACCGCTACGTGGGGCTGATCCGGGTGAACCCGCCGCGCCGCCCGCGGATCGGGCTGATCGCCGTCCGGGCCGCACTGCACCGCCGGGGCATCGCCCGGGCACTGCTGGCCCACGCGCTGGACGAGCTGCACCGCCACGGCACCGCCACCGCCTGGACCGAGGTGACGGAGACCGACACGGCCGCCACCGCCCTCTTCGAGGGCATCGGCGCCCGGCGCGACGGCAGCACCCTGGAACTCGTACGCCGCTGACCCCGACCCACCCCGCGGTCACCCCGACCGCACCGACATCGAACGAGAAGAAGAGGTGAGGACCATGACCAAGACGACGAACGGCATCGAAGTCGAAGGCACCGTCATCGAGTGCCTACGCAACGCCAACTTCAAGGTGGAACTCCAGAACGGGCACGTCGTGCTCGCCCACATCAGCGGGAAGGTCCGCAAGAACCACATCAAGATCCTCCCGCACGACCGGGTGCTCGTGGAGCTCAGCCCCTACGACCTCACCCGCGGCCGGATCCGCTACCGCTACCGCAACTAGCGGCAAAAGGGGCGGCCCGGCACGCTCCCCCGTGGCGTGCCGGGCCACCAGCGGTTCTGCCGGGCTGACGGGCCCGGGCGCACCTGCGGTGTTTCCTCGTGGAGGATGCCACTGTGCGCAGCGGCCGTGTTGGCACTGCGTCGCCACCTCCTTGGCATCGCGTCTACGGCCCGTCCGTACCGCCCCCCGCCAGCGCCCGCCGGCGGTGTTCGCGGGGTGAGAGCCCGTAGGCGGCGCGGAAGGCGCGGCTGAAGTCGTCGGCGCGGGGCAGGCCCCAGCGGGTGGCGACGGCGTGGACCGGGGTGGTGCGGTGGGCGGGGTCGGCGAGGTCGCGGCGGGCGCGTTCCAGGCGTTCGGCGCGGATCCAGGCGGCGAGGGTGGTGCCCTGGGACTGCCGGGTGAAGACCCGGTGGAGGTGGCTGACGGAGACGTGGTGGGCGGCGGCGATCACGGCCGGGGTGAGTTCGGGGTCGTGGAGGTTGCGGCGGGCGAAGGCCCGGACGTGCTCCGCGAGGGCCCGGTGCCGGGCCTCGTCCGGCAGCTCGGTCTCGGCGTCCAGCTCCCCGGCCACCCAGGCGGCCACCAGGTCGACCGCGACCGCGCCCAGCCGGTCCGCCGCGGCCGGGCCCAGGGCGGCGGCCTGCCGGTCCAGCCCGACCAGGAACTGCGCCAGCAGCGCGCAGGTGCCCTCCCGCACCGAGAACCCCCGGCCCAGCAGGTCCCGCAGCCGGTGCGGCGGCAGCGGCAGCAGCGACACCGGGAAGTCGATGCCCACGGCCTCGGTCCGCTGCTCCCCGCGGCCGGCGGCGGGCGCCCCGAGGGCCCGCACCTCGTACGGGTGCGAGCTGTCGGCCAGGTACAGATCGCCCCGCCCGAAGGTGCGGGTGTGCTCCCCGGCGCCGCGGGTGAGCGACAGCCCGCCGGCGAGCGGCATCGTCAGGTGGTACACCTCCGGGTCGGTGCGCCGCACCATGGCGGCGGTGCGCCGGAACCGGGTCGGCGGGAACGAGGACCGCAGGAGGGTCACCGGCCCCAGCTCCAGGCGCCGCATCTCCGCCCGGAAGTCATCGGCGTGGACGCTGGTCATCTCGCTGGCCCGGGTGCGCCCGATCAGCTCCCGCCAGCAGTCGAACTGCTCCCGCGCGGGCACACCCTCCCCCCGGAACACGCTTCCCGCTGCCGCGGCCACTCTGCGCCCCTCCCGCTCTGCTGCACGTCCCCGGCACGGACGGCCGGACCGTCGACCGTAGCCGATGCCCGCCCCGCCCCTGGTCACGGGTCCTACCGGGCCAGCAGAGCGCAGACGAAGTCCTCCTCGACGGCCCTCAGGCGTGCCAGCAGGCCGGGGTTGCCGGCCTGGTTGACCTGCGTGGTGACGGAGACGGTCAGGCTGCGCCGCCCGTCCGGGGTGCCCACGCCTGAACGCCTTCGCGGCGCTGGCCAGGCGCATGTGGTCGCCGGCCAGGGGCGGGCGGTCGGTGCCGGCCTGCGCGACCCCGGCCCACAGCACCCGGGTGCGCCCGTCCTCGCGCAGCACCGCGATGGCCCCGGGCGGGCCGTCCGGGCGCTCGACCAGCTCCTGCAGCCGGGTCCGCAGCGCCCGGTCGCCGTACTCCGCGCCGCCCCTGCGGGCAACGGCGGGAGCGCGGTGACATGACGGGGCCTCCGGACGGGCGACTCGGCGATCGGTGGTCGGACGACGCGAGGGCGGCGGCTGAGGGCCGCCGCCCCGGCGGCAAGGGATCACCGGTCGGCGGCGCCGGGAAACGGCCGGGCGCCCTCCGTGACCCACCTGGTCGAGTGCTGTCGAGGGAGCCTCGGGCCCGGGTCTCAGGCCTGGAACGGCCCCTCGTCGACGAAGGTGCGCAGCAGCCGGGCGAAGACCTCGGCGTCGGCCGCCGGCCAGGAGGCGAGGGAGTCCTCGATGCGGGCCGCCAGGCGGTCCCGGGTGGCCCGTACCGCGTCCTGTCCGGGGCCGGTGAGGACGAGCAGGGTGGCGCGCCGGTCGCCGGGGTCGGCCTCGCGGCGCAGCAGGCCGGCCTCCTCCAGCCGGTCGGCGCGGCGGGTCACGGTGGTGCGGTCCAGTCCGATCTCGCGGCCGAGGTCGGCGGCGCTGCACGCGCCGGTGCGGGCCAGGCCGCTGAGGACGGGGTAGGTGAGTTCGTCGACGGCTGCCCCCAGGCCGTCGGTCAGCTGGGCGTGGAGCCCGGTGCGGGTGCTGCGCCGCAGCAGCAGTCCCAGGGCCTCGGCGATCTCGTGTCCGGTCGGATTCGTCACCCCCTCAGATTAGCGTGCACCGGGCACGCTTTTCCTGTCGCATTAGATGAGTGCTTAAGGCGCGCATTCCGATTCGGTCCTCCGGAGGAACCCCGTGCGCCACACCGACATCACCACCGCCCTGACCGACCTGCTCCTCACCCCGGGCCTGGCCCGCATCGCCCACCTGCGCACGGTCGTGGCCGGCGGCTCGGTCGAGGTCCACGACGAACTCTCCGACGGCGACCGCTCCGCCGACCGCCACACCATGACGATCACCAAGACCGACGGCTCCACCGTCCGCATGGAGGTCTACCTCTTCGCCGAGTCCGCCCCCGACGGCCGCTCGTCCACGCCCTCGGTGTCGATGTGCGGCAGGACCTTGTCCAGGAAGCGCGGCGTCCACCAGGCCGCCGGGCCGAGCAGCGTCATCACCGCCGGCACCAGCAGCAGCCGCACCACCGTGGCGTCCACCAGCACGCTGACCGCCAGCCCCAGGCCCATCATCTTGATCACCACGTTGTCGCTGACGATGAACGCGGCGAACACGCTGACCATGATCAGCGCCGCACAGGTGATCACCCGGGCGGTGATCTCCAGCGCGTGCGCCACGGCGTCCTGGCTGCGCCCGGTGCGCAGCCAGAACTCGTGGACGCGCGAGAGCAGGAAGATCTCGTAGTCCATGCTCAGCCCGAAGACGATCGCGAACATCATCATCGGCACATAGCTCTCGATCGGGACCTTCCCCGCCACCCCGAGCGCCGGCCCGCCCCAGCCCCACTGGAAGACCGCCACCACCACCCCGTACGAGGCCGCGATCGACAGCAGGTTGAGCACCGCCGCCTTGACGGCGACCAGCAGGCCGCGGAAGACCACCAGGATGACCAGGAAGGCCAGCGCGACCACCACCGCGATGATCAGGACCAGCCGGCTGGAGACGATGTTCAGGAAGTCGACCTGGGCCGCGGTGTTGCCGGTCACGTACGTCTTCGCGCCGGTGCCGGCCACCGCGTCCGGCAGCACGGTGTCCGACAGGTGGTTGACCAGGTCGGTGGTGGCCCGGTCCTGCGGGGCGCCCGCCGGGACGACGGTGGAAAACAGCACCGCGCCGTCCGGACTGGTCTGCAGCGGGGTGGTGCTCGCGGCGCCGGGCAGGCCGGTGAGGGTCTGCTGCACCGCGCCCTGCACGCCCGCCCGCGATCCGGCGGGCACGGCGCTCTGGTCGACGACCACGGTCAGCGGCGCGTTCGCCCCCGGGCCGAAGGCCTCGGACACCAGGTCGTAGGCGCGCCGGTCGGTGAAGCTCGTCGGGTCGGCGCCGTCGCTGATGTGGCCCAGCTGGATCGAGAACAGCGGGATCGACAGCACCCCGAGTGTCACCACCCCGGCGACCAGGTACCGCCAGGGGTTCGCCTCCACCCGCCGGGCGTAGCGGTGCCAGCTGCCGCCGCCCTCCCCGTCGCCCCCGGCCTCGGCGATCGGGCGGCGCACCGCGAACCGGTCCATCCGGGGGCCGATCAGCCCCATCAGCGCCGGCAGCAGGGTCAGTGCGCCGAGCACCGCCGACACCACGGTGACCGCCGCCGCGGCCCCCAGCTTGGCGATGAAGGAGATGCCCGACACCGACAGCCCGGACAGCGCGATGATCACCGTGCAGCCGGAGACCAGCACCGCGCGCCCGCTGGTGGCCACCGCCTGCCCGGCCGAGGCCACCGGGTCCACCCCGTCCATCAGGTTCTGCCGGTGCCGGGTGAGCAGGAACAGCGCGTAGTCGATGCCGACCCCGATGCCGATCATCGTCGCCAGGGTCGGCGCGACGGTGGCGAACGTCGACAGCGCCGCGACCAGCCCCAGCGCCCCGAGCCCCACCACCGCCGCGACCAGCGCCGTCAGCAGCGGCAGCCCGGCCGCGATCGCGCTGCCGAACCCCACCAGCAGCACCACCACCGCCACCGCGAAGCCGATCACCTCGCTGGACCGGTCGTCCGCCGGCGGCCGGGCCAGCTCACCCAGCGGCCCGCCGTACTCCACCTGCACCCCGGCCTGGCGCAGCGGCGCGACCGCGGCGTCCACCCCGGCCAGGTAGTCGTGGCCCAGCAGTGCGGGCATCGTGTCGAAGCGGACGGTGATGTACCCGGTCAGCCCGTCGGGGGCCAGCGGCCCGCCGGGCGGGGCGGCCTGACCGGCCGGCGGCAGCGGACTCTGCGCGCTGATCACGTGCGGCAGCCGCTGGAGCGAGGCGACGGCCTGGGCGATCTGCGGCTGGAAGCCGGCCAGCTGCCCGGCGTCGTGCAGCACCACCTGGGAACTGGTGCCCGCGGCGGCCGGCTCGTGCGCCTGCAGCACGTCCCGGCCCTGCTGCGCCTGGGTGCCGGGCAGCGAGAAGTCGTCCGAGTAGGTGCCGCCGACCGTCCGGTTGGCGGCCTGGATGCCGGCCAGGGCGACGATCCACAGCACGATGACGATCACCGCGTGGCGTGCGCACCACTCGCCCAGGCGGCGCAGCGCCGCGCGGCGGGCGGGCGGCGGCGCGGCGGCCGGGGGG
>NZ_MECK01000233.1 GCF_014596465.1 Streptomyces sp. CBMA123
GCCGGCAGCGGCGGCTCGGCCGCCGCACCGCCGCCGTTGCCTCCGTAGGGGTTCCCTCCGCCGCCCGGGCGGCCCTCCTGCCACGTGTTCATGCCGTCGAGGATGCCCGACCCCGCTGCGGCTGACTCCCCCCGGGGCCCCCGCCAGGCCTCTTGTAGCAGTTTTGATGCACGCGCCGGATCGTTCCGGCGTGAAACGCGCCCGTCACCTCCGTTCCGCCTGCCGAAACGATTCTTGACCGGTTCGAACGCACCGTGTTTGCATTTCGGACATGGACCAGAGTCGGGCACTCACGCGTCGGCGGCACGTCGACCTGCAGCGGGTGTCCGGTTCGCTCTGTCGTCGCTGAAGCGCGCCCGTCGAGCACACCGACCACCGTCCGCAGCAGCCGAGCAGAGGCCGCTGCGAAGCGCTCCCGCTTCCAGCCAGAGGTGAACCATGGCCACCGTCCTGTCCGTTTCCGGCTCCCCCTCCGCCACCTCCCGCACCACCCGGCTGCTGCGCCACGTCGACGCGCGCCTGGTGGACCGCGGCCACCGGGTGATCCCCCTCGAGGCCCGCAGCCTGCCCGCGCACGCGCTGCTCTCGGGCGACTTCGACCACCCCGCGATCGTCGCCGTCACCGAGCAGTTCGCCCGCGCCGACGGCGTGGTCATCGGCACCCCCATCTACAAGGCCGCCTACTCGGGCCTGCTCAAGGCCCTGCTCGACGTGCTCCCGCAGTACGCGCTGGCCGGCAAGGCCGTCCTGCCGCTGGCCACCGGCGGCTCGCCCGCGCACGTCCTCGCCGTGGACTACGCGCTGCGCCCGGTGCTCAGCTCGATGGGCGCCGGCCACATCACCCAGGGCTGGTTCGTGCTCGACCGCCACATCACCGCCGGGGAGGACGGCGCGACCCTCGTCGAGTGCGAGACCGACGCCCAGCTCGTCCCGGTCGTGGAGGGCTTCGCCGACGCCCTCGAACGGCTGGCCGCCCCGGTGCCGGTCGGCTGAGCGCCGGCCCGCGCGACCCCGTACGGGGCGACCCCGACAAGGCCCGCGGCACCCCTTAGGGGGAGGGGGTGCCGCACCCGTAGAACCTTGGTTGCAGCGCTTCATTCCGACGGAGGACGAGCCGTCCGAACCCGGCTCCTAACGTGGATCTCACGTCCCCACCCCTCCGAAAGCGACCCGGTTCCGTCGGGTCCGCGGCCCGACCGTGTCGGGAGGGTGGGGGTCAACGGGTGGGCCACTTCTGAGGAGAATCCAGTGACGACGGCAGCAGCCGTGTACGACCCCCAGCTTCCCGGCGGACCGTCCGCCGTCGCGGCCTCGGCCCGCCAGGTGACCAAGGCGTACGGATCGGGCGAGACCAAGGTGACCGCCCTCGACGCGGTCGACGTGGACATCCAGCGCGGTCGCTTCACCGCGATCATGGGCCCCTCGGGCTCCGGCAAGTCCACCCTGATGCACTGCCTGGCCGGGCTGGACACGGTCAGCGCCGGGCGGATCTGGATCGGCGACACCGAGATCACCGGCCTCAAGGACAAGCAGCTGACCAGGCTGCGCCGGGACAAGATCGGCTTCATCTTCCAGGCGTTCAACCTGCTCCCGACCCTGAACGCGCTGGAGAACATCACCCTGCCGATGGACATCGCCGGCCGCCGGCCCGACCAGGCCTGGCTGGACCAGGTGGTGGAGACCGTCGGCCTGGCCGGCCGGCTCAAGCACCGCCCGACCCAGCTCTCCGGCGGCCAGCAGCAGCGCGTCGCGGTGGCCCGCGCGCTGGCCGCCCGCCCCGAGATCATCTTCGGCGACGAGCCCACCGGGAACCTGGACTCCCGGGCCGGCGCCGAGGTGCTGACCTTCCTGCGCCGCTCGGTGGACGAACTGGGCCAGACCATGGTCATGGTCACCCACGACCCGGTCGCCGCCGGCTACGCGGACCGCGTGCTGTTCCTCGCCGACGGCGTGATCGTCGACGAGATGCACGCGCCGACCGCCGACTCCGTCCTCGAACGCATGCGCCGTTTCGACGGCAAGCGCACCAGCTGAGCGGCGGGACGACGAAACCATGCTGCTCAAGACCTCACTGCGGAGCTTCTTCGCCCACAAGGGGCGGATGGCGCTCTCGCTCGTCGCCGTCGTGCTGTCGGTCGCCTTCGTGTCCGGCACCCTGGTGTTCTCCAACACCGCCACCAGCACCTTCTCCAAGCTGTTCGCCGCCACCGCCTCCGACGTCTCGGTCCAGCCGCCCAAGCCGGCCGACGACGAGGAGCCGCCGGCCGGGGACAAGCCCGCCACCGTCCCGGCCTCGCTCGCCCAGCGGATCGCCGCGGTGCCGGGCGTGAAGACCGCCGTCGGCCAGGTCATGGTCGGCAACGCGATCCTGGTCGACCCGGCCACCAACAAGCTGGTCGGCCCGACCACCGGCGCGCCGACCCTGCTCGGCAACTGGACCGACACCCCGCGCAACCCGGTGCGGATCACCTCCGGGCACGTGCCGCAGAACTCCGGCGAACTGGTGCTGGACGCGGACACCGCCAAGAAGGCCAAGCTCGGCGTCGGCGACCGGATCCGGGTCGACAACGCCGGCGGGCAGCACCCGTACACGATCGCCGGCATCGCCACCTTCACCACCACCAACCCGGGCGCCGCGCTGGCCTTCCTGGACACCCCGACCGCCCAGCAGGTGCTGCTCGGCGAGCAGGCCTACACCTCCGTCGAGGCCTTCGGGGACGGCAGCCGCAGCGACGACCAGCTCAAGGCCGCCGCCCTCGCCGAGGCCGGCCCCGGCTACCAGGTCAAGACCGCGGCCGAGCAGAAGGACGAGAACACCAAGTCGATCGGCAGCGGCCTGAACTTCATGAAGTACGCGATGCTCGGCTTCGCCGGCATCTCGCTGATCGTCGGCGGCTTCCTGATCATCAACACCTTCTCGATGCTGGTCGCCCAGCGCACCCGCGAGATCGGCCTGCTGCGCGCCATCGGCGGCAGCCGGGCCCAGGTGAACGGCTCGGTGCTGGTCGAGGCGCTGATCCTGGGCGTGCTCGGCTCGACCCTCGGGGTGGCGGTCGGCCTGGGCGTCGCGGTCGGGCTGATCAAGCTGATGAACGCGATCGGCATGGACCTCAACGCGGGCGACCTGGAGATCGGGCCCGACGTCTTCGCGGCCGGCTACGCCGTCGGCATCCTGATCACCGTCATCGCGGCCTGGATCCCGGCCCGCCGGGCCAGCCGGATCGCGCCGATGGCCGCCCTGCGCGACCACGGCACCCCGGCCGAGGCCCGCTCCAACCTCGTCCGGTCGGTCCTCGGCGTGCTGCTCACCGCGGGCGGCGCCGGCCTGCTGGTGCTCGCCGGTACGGCCGACAGGGCGGGCACCGGCGGCGAGTACCTGGGCCTGGGCCTGCTGCTCACCCTGGTCGGCTTCGTGGTGCTCGGCCCGCTGCTGGCCACCGTCGTCATCAAGGTGCTCGGCGCCCTGCTCCCGGCCCTGTTCGGGCCCTCCGGCAAGCTCGCCCAGCGCAACGCGATGCGCAACCCGCGCCGGACCGGCGCCACCGCCGCCGCCCTGATGATCGGGCTGGCGCTGGTGATCGGCTCCTCGGTGTTCAGCGCCTCGGCGGTCAGCTCGGCCAGTGCGCAGATCGACAAGTCGGTGGGCGTGGACTACATCATCGCGGGCGGCCGGACCCCGGTCACCGCGGAGATGATCGACGCGGTGAAGCGGACCCCGGGCATCGACCACGTCACCACCCAGGAGAACTTCCAGCGCGCCAAGGTCCAGCTGCCCGGCGGGCAGAGCGCCAAGACGGACCTGACGGCAGTGCCGGCCGCCTTCTTCGGCACCGACTTCCACCCCACGGTCAGCTCCGGCGCGGTGGAGGCGGTGGCCCGCGGCTCACTCGGGATCGGCGAGAACTTCGCCAAGGACCACGGGCTCAAGGTCGGCGACCAGGTGAACGTCGACTACGGCAGGGGCCGCACCCAGGCACTGCCGGTCGGCGTGGTGTTCCAGAAGGGCGGACTGCTGGGCGACGGCGCCTTCGTCGGCCTGGACACCCTGACCAAGGTCGTCCCGGCCGCCGAGCAACCGCCGGTGTGGACGTTCTTCGCCAAGGCCTCCGCCGGCACCGACGTCGCCAGGACGCTCACCGCCCTGGAGAACGCGCTCCAGCAGTACCCGCAGCTGACGGTCAAGGACCAGGCGGGCTACAAGGAGCTGATGCAGTCCCAGATCAACACCCTGCTCTACCTGATCTACGGCCTGGTCGGCCTGTCGATCACCGTCGCGGTGCTCGGCGTGGTCAACACCCTGGCGCTGTCGGTGGTGGAGCGGACCCGCGAGGTCGGCCTGTTGCGGGCGATCGGGCTCTCCCGCCGCCAGCTGCGCCGGATGATCCGGCTGGAGTCCGTGGTGATCGCGCTGTTCGGCGCCGTCCTCGGCACCGGGCTGGGGCTGGCCTGGGGCGTCACCGCCCAGCGGGTGCTGCGGGACCAGGGGCTCGGGACGCTCTCCGTCCCGACCACCACGGTCGTGGTGACGCTGGTCTCCTCGCTGGTGATCGGTCTGGTCGCCGCCCTCGTTCCGGCCTTCCGGGCCGGACGCATGAACGTCCTCGCGGCCATCGCGACGGACTGACCCGGCGACGGGGGACGTCGGGTCGACCCACGGGGGAACCGGGGGGAACGGGGGGCGGGGGCCGGGTGCGCACAAGCACCCGGCCCCCGCGCCGCCGGACCGCCCGGGCCGTCGGCGGCACCCGGTGAACCCGGTCCCGAGGACCGGCTCCGCCCTGTTCACGGCCGTTCACCGCGCGCTCCGAACCTGCGCCGAACCTGCACTGTTCCCCCGCCGATTCGGACCCGGCGGAACGGGGCGGTACGGTGATCTCGATCACGGTGCCGGTGCCGCCCCCTGGGGGACCGGGAACCGACGAACCGGGACGAGACGGAGACGCGTCGGCACCGGTACGGTTGGCCCCGATGAACACCAAGGCTGCTGAGGAGCTGCCGGCTGTTTCCGTGATCATGCCGGTGCTCAACGAGGAACGACACCTGCGCACGGCGGTCCGGCGCATCCTGGATCAGGAGTACCCGGGACCGATGGAAGTGGTGATCGCCCTCGGTCCCTCCACCGACCGCACCGCCGAGATCGCGGCCGAGCTGGTGGCCGAGGATCCGCGGGTGCGCACGGTGGAGAACCCCACCGGCCGCACCCCCGCGGGGCTGAACGCCGCGATCCGGGGCTCGCAGTACCCGATAGTGGTGCGCGTGGACGGCCACGGCCTGCTCACCCCCGGCTACATCACCACGGCGGTCCGGCTGCTCGGCGAGATGGACGCCGCCAACGTCGGCGGCATCATGCACGCCGAGGGCGAGACCGAGTGGGAGCACGCGGTCGCCGCCGCGATGACCTCCAAGATCGGTGTCGGCAACGCGGCCTTCCACACCGGCGGCCTGGCCGGCCCGGCGGACACCGTCTACCTCGGGGTGTTCCGGCGCGAGGTGCTGGAGCGGCTCGGCGGCTACAACGAGGAGTTCATCCGCGCCCAGGACTGGGAGCTGAACTACCGGATCCGCCAGGACGGCGGACTGGTCTGGTTCACCCCGCAGCTGAAGGTGACGTACCGGCCCCGGCCGTCCGTCCGGGCGCTGGCCAAGCAGTACAAGGACTACGGCCGCTGGCGCCGGGTGGTCACCCGCTACCACCGCGGCTCGGTCAACCTGCGCTACCTCGCCCCGCCGAGCGCGCTGCTCGCGGTGCTGCTCGGCCTGGTGCTCGGCGCCGCCGTCCATCCGGCCTTCCTGGCGGTGCCCGGCGTCTACCTGCTGGGCATCCTCGGCGGCGCGGCGGTCGAGGGCCGCGGCCTGTCCTTCCGGGCGAAGGCGCTGCTGCCGGTGGCGCTCGCGACCATGCACCTGAGCTGGGGCTTCGGCTTCATCACCTCGCCCCGCTCGCTGGCCCGCCGGGTGATAAGGAGCATCGGCCCGTCCTCGAAGGACGTGCTCTCCCAGGCGGGTTGACCCCTGGAGCGGCTACCGTCGGGGCGCATGGGGACAGTTGAGGACGACGCGGCCGCGGCCCGGATCGCACCGGGCGCGGACGTCGACGAGCGGGCCGCGATCGGCGCCGGCACGAGGGTCTGGCACCTGGCCCAGGTCCGCGAGGACGCGGTGGTCGGCGCGGACTGCGTGATCGGCCGCGGCGCCTACATCGGCCCGGGCGTGCGGATAGGCGACCGGGTCAAGGTGCAGAACCACGCGCTGGTGTACGAGCCGGCGGTGGTCGAGGACGGCGTGTTCATCGGCCCGGCCGTCGTCCTGACCAATGACCGCCACCCCCGCGCGGTCACCCCCGACGGCCGGCTCAAGGGCCGACTCGACTGGCACGCCGAGCCGGTGACGCTCCGCCAGGGCTGCTCGATCGGCGGCCGCGCGGTGCTGGTCGCCGGGGTGACGGTGGGCCGCTGGGCGCTGGTCGCGGCCGGGGCCGTGGTGCACCGGGACGTCCCGGACTTCGCCCTGGTGGCCGGCGTGCCCGCCCGCCGGATCGGCTGGGTCGGCCGGGCCGGCGAGCCGCTGCGCCCGGCCGGCCCAGGGCTCTGGAACTGCCCCCGGACCGGAGAGGGTTACCGCGAGACGGACGGAACGCTCAGGCCGGTGTAGCTACTTGGCGCACACGTCCTCGTCGTCCGCCTGCACCCGCTGGAGGTCCTTGGGCGCCTCGGCCGGCTGCTGCGGCGCGGCCGCGAGGACGTCCTTGCCGAGCACCAGCAGCAGCGGGTCCTTGGGGCCCGCCTTCGGGTTGGGCCGGACGGCGTCGGCGGGCAGCCCGAGGGCGGCGGCCAGCGCGGCGGCCGCGGCCTCCTGGCCGGCCGGGTGGGACACCGTGGTGCTCGCGGCGGGCGGCGCGTCGGATCCGACCGCGGCCCGGGCGAAGCCCTTGGCCTTGAGCTTGTCCACCGTCGGCCCGGACTGGCCGCGGGTCCCGCTGCCGTTGCGCACCGTGACCTGGACGTCCTTGGCGTCCACCGCCGGGGTGGTGGCGCTCGGCGCCGCCGGGGCCGGTGCGGCCGGGGTGGTGGCTCCGGCGGGCGGGGTGGCCGTCTCGGTCAGCGAGCGGTCGCCCGCGATCATCGAGAACACCTGCCCGGCGTCCGGCTGCCGCAGGATCAGCCGGTCCTGGTCCTTGGGGTCGTCCAGCACCGGCACGGTGGTGAAGGTGATGTTCTTGGTGTCGACCTTGCTGATGTCCTGGGTCAGGTCCTTCAGCTTGTCGACGCTGCCGATGCCGGAGTCCACGGTGAGCGCCTTGGTGGCGGCGTCCGCGAGCTGGTAGAGCTTGCTCGGGCTGGTCAGGGTGTCGTCGCTCTTGATCTTGCGGATCATCGAGCTGATGAACTGCTGCTGGAGCGGGATCCGGGTGAGGTCGCCGCCGAAGCCGACGGCGTGCCGGGTGCGGACGAAGGCCAGCGCCTCCTCGCCCTGGACGACGTGGCGGCCCTTGGGCATCTTCAGGTGCGAGTCCTTGTCGTCGATGTCCTTGGCCGCGCAGACCTCGACCCCGCCGACGGCCGTGGAGAGCGTCTTCACCGCCTCGAAGTTGACCTGGACGAAGTGGTCGACCCGGATGCCGGTCATCTTCTCCACGGTCTTCCAGGTGCAGCCCGCGTCGCGCCCGCCCTGGCCCAGGCTGTTGTTGAACATGTCCCGCGCCGAGCCCGGTATCTTCTTGCCGGTGGTGTCCTGGCACTCCGGGATCGGCACCATCAGGTCGCGCGGGATGCTGACCACCGTCGCGTTGGAGCGGTCCTTGGCGACGTGGAACAGCAGGGTGGTGTCGGCGTGCCCGGTGCTGCCCGCGTCGCCGTAGTCGCGGCCGAGGCCCTGCCGGCTGTCGGTGCCGATCACCAGGATGTTCAGCGCGTCCCCGGCGGCCTTGGGCCGCTCCTCCTCGTTGCCCAGCTGGACCTTGACCGAGGTCAGGTTGCTGTTGAAGTGCTGGTACAGGTAGTACGCCCCGCCGCAGCCCGCGACCATCACCAGGGCGCCGGTCCCCGCCGTCCACTTGAGCACCCGTCGGCGCCGCTGCCGCTTGGCGGCCGCGGCCGCCCGCCGCCGGGTGTCCCGGCGGCCCGCACCGGCCCCCCCCCGAGGGGGGCGGGGGGGGGGGGGGGGGGCGGCGCGGGAGGGGGGGGGGGAGGGGGGGGGGGGGGGGGGGGGGGGGGGGGGGGGGGGGGGCGTGGGCGAGGGGGCGGGG
>NZ_MECK01000234.1 GCF_014596465.1 Streptomyces sp. CBMA123
CTGGTCGCGGGCGGCGCGGCCGCCCTGCGGGCCACCCGGCGCCGCCGCGCCGCGCACGCCCGCCGCGGCTAGTCACTCCGCGGCTGGTCACTCCGCGGCTGGTCACTCCGCGACCGGCCTCCACGACCGGCCACTGCGCGGCTGGTTACTCCGCGACCGGTCACTCCGCGGGGCGGGAGTGCCGCGCCCGGCACTCCCGCACCGTGACCGTGCCAACGCGGACGGTTGGTTCACATGCGCGTTACATGAGAGGAACAACCGGGAAACGGCGGCTTGCGACGCTACGCGGGCACCCACCACCCAGTAACGCGAGGGACAAGCCGTGGCAATCAAGGCCGAGTACATCTGGATCGACGGCACCAAGCCGACCGCGAAGCTCCGTTCCAAGACTCGGGTCCTGCCCAACGCCGACAAGATCCCGACCTGGGGCTTCGACGGTTCCTCGACCAACCAGGCCGAGGGCCACGCCTCGGACCGCGTGCTGGACCCGGTGAAGGTCGTCAAGGACCCGATCCGCGGCGGCGACAACATCCTGGTCCTCTGCGAGGTCCTGGAGACGGACGGCACCCCGCACGAGTCCAACACCCGCGCGCTGCTCCGTGAGGTGCACGAGAAGTTCGCCTCCCAGGAGTCGATCTTCGGCATCGAGCAGGAGTACACCTTCTTCAAGGGCTCCCGCCCGCTCGGCTTCCCGGAGGGCGGCTTCCCGGCCCCGCAGGGCGGCTACTACTGCGGCGTCGGCGCCGAGGAGGTCTTCGGCCGCGAGATCGTCGAGCTGCACCTGGACCGCTGCATCGACGCCGGCCTGGCCATCTGCGGCATCAACGCCGAGGTCATGCCCGGCCAGTGGGAGTTCCAGATCGGCCCGGTCGACTCCCTGACCGTCTCGGACGACCTGTGGATCGCCCGCTACCTGCTCTACCGCACCGCCGAGGAGTTCGGCATCGACGCCACCCTGGACGCCAAGCCGGCCCGTGGCGACTGGAACGGCGCGGGCGCCCACACCAACTTCTCCACCAAGGCCATGCGCGAGGGCTACGACGCCATCATCACCGCCTGCGAGTCGCTCGGCGCCTCCCAGGAGAAGGTGCTGGAGCACGTCACCCAGTACGGCGCCGACATCGAGTCCCGCCTGACCGGCAAGCACGAGACCGCCCCGTGGAACGTCTACAGCTACGGCGTCTCCAACCGCGGCGCGTCGGTCCGCATCCCGTGGCAGGTCGAGGTGGAGCAGAAGGGCTACATCGAGGACCGCCGCCCGAACGCCAACATCGACCCCTACGTCGTCACCCGCCTGCTGATCAACACCTGCTGCGAGGCCCTGGAGAAGGCCGGCCAGGTCTGATCCGCCCCGAGGTAGGTGCACCCGCAGGCCCTCCCCCACCCGGGGGAGGGCCTGCGGGCTTTCTGCCCTGGGGCAAATGGCTGGTCAATCCCGGTCGTCAGCCGGACAATTCACGGCATGACCCGACAGCCGCTGCTCCTTCTCGACGTGGACGGACCCCTCAACCCCTTCGCCGCGCCGAGGCTCCGGCGGCCGGACGGCTACCGCACCCATGACCTGATGCCCAGCTGGTGGGCCGAGCGGCAGGCCCGGCGCACCGACGGCGAGGCGAAGCCGCTGCGGGTGTGGCTGAACCCGGCGCACGGGCCGGAGTTGCTGGCGCTGCCGTACGAACTGGTGTGGGCCACCACCTGGATGGACGAGGCGAACGCCCTGATCGGCCCCAACCTCGGGCTGCCCGAACTCCCGTACATCGCCTGGACGGACCTCTTCGGCGAGGATCCGGACGGGCTGCACTGGAAGACCAGGGACGTGGTGGCCTGGGCGGACGGGCGGCCGTTCGTCTGGGTGGACGACGAACTCGGGTCGCAGGACGCCGAGTGGATCGCCGCCCACCACCCGGGCCCGGCGCTCACCCTGCACGTCAACCCCCGCAAGGGCATGCTCGCCAGGGACTTCGCGACGCTGCGGGAGTGGGCGGCCGCCGCATGACCGGCCGGCCGCTGCTCCTGATCGACGTGGACGGACCGCTCAACCCCTACGCCGCACCGGACACCGCCTGCCCCGACGGCTACGGCACCCACCGGCTGCTGCCCGAGTCCTGGGTGGCGCGGCACGCTCCCCGGCCGCGGGAGGAGGTCGAGCCGCTGCGGGTGTGGCTGAACCCGGCGCACGGGCCGGAGTTGCTGGCGCTGCCGTACGAACTGGTGTGGGCCACCACCTGGATGGACGAGGCGAACACCCTGATCGGCCCGCGCATCGGGCTGCCCGAACTCCCGTACATCCGCTGGACGAACCTGTTCGGCGAGGACCCGGACGGGCTGCACTGGAAGACCAGGGATCTGGTCGCCTGGGCGGACGGGCGGCCGTTCGTCTGGCTGGACGACGAGCTCGGGCCGCAGGACATCGAGTGGATCGCGGCGCACCACCCGGCCGAGGCGCTGCCGCTCTGGGTGGACCCTCGGGCGGGACTGCGGGAGCTGCACTTCGCGGCGCTGCGGGAGTGGGCGGCGGAGGAGTCGGAGTGCTGATCGGCAGGGTCGAGCGGTTGCACCGGTATCCGGTCAAGTCGCTCCTGGGGGAGGAGCTTTCGGCGGCGGAGGTGTCCACGCGGGGCCTGGCGGGGGACCGCGAGCGCGCCCTGCTGGACGTGGAGACCGGGCGGGTGGCCAGCGCCAAGAACCCCCATCGGTGGGCCGGACTGCTCGCCTACTCGGCGACGACCGCGGCGGACGGCCGGGTGGCCGTCACCGGGCCGGACGGGCGCGCCGCGGGCGAGGCGGAGCTGTCCGAGGCCTTCGGCCGCACGCTGGCCCTGATCGCCGAGCGCCCGCCCGGTGCGACGGTCGAGCGGGCCGTGCCGGAGGAGGTGCTGGCGCGCGGGGTCGAGGCGGAAGTCCCGGTGACGGTCAATGAGTTGGGGCGGGCCGCGGCGGAGGGCGGGTTCTTCGACTTCGCCCCGCTGCACCTGATCACCAGCTCCACGCTGCTCGCCGTCGGCGCTGAGGCGGAGCGCTACCGGCCGAACCTGGTGATCCGCACCGAGGGCGAGGGATTCGTCGAGAACGCCTGGGTGGGGCGGGAGGTGACCGTCGGGGAGGCCCTGCGGCTGCGCATCGTGGCACCCACCCCGCGCTGCGCCGTCCCCACCCTGCGGCACGGCCCGCTGCCCCGTCGGACGGAGGCGCTGCGCGGACCGGCCGAACGCAACCGGCTGGTTCCGCTGGAGGGCATGCCGGCGCTGCCCTGCGCGGGGGTGTACGCCCAGGTGCTGGCGCCGGGGAGGATCCGGGCCGGCGACGCGGTCAGGCTGAACTGAGCACCGTCTCCAGCGCGTTGAGGAAGCGGTCGGTGGTCCCCTCGTCCCGGACGGCGATCCGAAGCCAGTCCTCGCCGAGGCCGGGGAAGGTGTCCCCGCGCCGGACGGCGAAGCCGTGCTCGCGCAGCCGCTCGCGGACCGCCGCCGCGCCCGGCAGTCGGACCAGGACGAAGGAGGCAGCCGGCTCCCCGTACACCCGCAGCGTCGGGAAGGCGGTCAGGCCCTTCAGCAAGTAGGCGCGCCACAGGGCGAGTTCGGCGGCGGCCCGGTCCGCCTCGGCCAGTGCCGACGGGCCGCTGCAGGCCTCGGCGGCGGCCAGCGCCGGGGTGGAGACCGGCCAGAGCGGCTGGGCGGCGCCGAGGGCGGCGATCAGTGGCGCCGGTCCGAGGGCGTAGCCGATCCGGAGCCCGGCCAGGCCCCAGGTCTTGGTGAGGCTGCGCAGGACGACGACCTGTCCGGGCAGGCCGCGGGCGGCGGCGAGGGACTCCCGTTCGCCGGGCACGGTGTCCATGAACGCCTCGTCCACCACCAGGGTGCGACCGGGCCGGGCGAGCGCGGCGACGGCCTCGGCGGGGTGCAGGACGGAGGTCGGGTTGGTCGGGTTGCCGAGGACGACCAGGTCCGCTTCCTCGGGGATGGAGCCGAGGCGGAAGCCGTCCTCGGGGGCGAGCAGCACCCGGTGCACCCGGTGTCCGGCGTCCCGCAGCGCGGCCTCCGGCTCGGTGAACTGGGGGTGCACCACGATAATGTGACGTGCCGTCAGGACGCGGGCGAGCAGGACGAAGGCCTCGGCCGCCCCCGAGGTGAGCAGCACCTCCTCGACCGGGCGCCCGTGCCGGGCGGCCACCGCGGCGCGGGCGGCGCCCTGGTCGGGGTAGGCGGCGAGGGTGCCGAGGGTGGCGGCGAGGTGCTCGCGCAGCCAGACCGGGGGAGTGCCGGTGCGGACGTTGACGGCGAGGTCGACCAGCTCGCGCCCGTCGGCCCGCACCTCGGCGTCGCCGTGGTGGCGCAGGTCGGGTTCGTGGGTGGTCATGCCGGTGCTCCATCGCCGGGCAGAGCGGGCTCGACTGTCCAAGCGGGTTCGCCGGGCAGAGCGGGCTCGCCTGCCCGGGCGGGTTCGCCGGGCAGGCCGGGCACCCGGTGGACGTCGTACGGGCCGGGCGGCACGGCGAGGTCCGTGCCGTCGCCGAGGGCGACCAGGGCGACGGCGTGCCCGTGGGAGGCCAGGGTGACGGCCGCCCCGGTGTGGTCGACGAGCTGTCCGGCGTGGTCCGTCGCCACTCCGGCCCAGTCCAGCGCCTCGCCGCGGGTGTTCCGTAGGGTGCCGGGCGCCGGCACCGCGATCTGCCGGGTCCCCGGCCGGAGCAGCGCGGCCACCGCCTCGACGGCCTCCGGCCGGCCCACCACCGCCGAGGCGCGGCGCAGTTCGGCCAGTGCGCGCGGTACCAGCAGGTCGTGCGCCCCCGGCCCGAGGCCGATCAGCGCCAGTCGTCCACGCACCGCGGTCCTGGCGATCGCCACCGTGGCCGTCGCCGACTTCCGCTTGGCGACGACGAGTCGACCGCCGTTCGTACTGGCCAGCGCCGCCGCCTCGGCGACGCTGGCGGTGCCGACCGCCGTGCCAACGGCCTCGGACGGGTTCGGCACCGCCAGCCGGGCCAGTTCCTCCGCCGGGTGCTCGTCCACCGGCACGTTCAGGCAGCGCGCGGCCCAGCGCACCGCCGGGTGGTCCGCCCTGCCCGCCACCGTGGCGATCCGGGCGATGGCCGAGCGCAGGTAGCCGGTCTCCTTGAGCACGTCCATCAACAGCCGCATGGCGTCGGCCGATTCGGCGCCACTGCGCGCGCCGATGCCGACCACCAGGGTGCGCGGGACGACCAGGAGGTCGCTGCCGTCCGGGTCCTCCTGGTCGGTGATCCGCAGTGCGGGGGCGTCCTCGGGCGCGTCCGGCCGGATGTTGGGGGGGAGCGCGGGCAGCGGGTACGGCACCTCACCGACCAGCCGGACCGGCCGGCCCTCCGCCGCGGCCCGGTCGACCTCGCGTGCGCCGGGGCGGTAGAGGCGCGTGGCGTACGGGGTCAGCACGTCGAGCGGGGCCTCGGGGCTCGGCAGCGGGCCGGTGAGTACCGGGGTGACCCCGAGGGCGGCCGCCACCTCTCCGGCCAGTTCCTCGGCCGAGTCGGTGTGGGTCAGCGGGATCACCCAGCGCCGGCCCGGGTCCACGCAGAGCACCTCGGCCCCGCGCGGGACCTCGACCCGGCCGTCGCCCAGCAGTCCGACGACGGCGGCGAGCGAGCCGACGGCGATCACCTGGCGGTGCTGGTGGAGCGCGAAGTGCATCGCCTCCGGGCCCTGGAAGCAGTTGCCGCGCGAGGCCCGGTAGACGTGGGTGCTCTCCGGCCAGAGGGCGTTCAGTTCGTCGGCCAGCGGGCGGCCCGGCCCGTAGATGGCGACCAGTCCGATCACGTTCCCGTACTCCTTGCCGCTTCCGGCCCCGCGCGCGCGGGGCCCCGTGATCCCACCACGCAAGGCCGAAACGGGTCAATCGCGGCGCGTGTGACGTCCGCCGCCGGCCGCGGTTGCTCCGTACGGACACCGCCTCGCAGCTGTTCTTCTGTTCTTCACTTCTCTTGTGCGGTACACGACACGCCGCGATCCTACTGTTCTCGGCGCTCCCGCCCGGGAAGCCCCGACCCACGGAGGACCCCATGGCCTTCGCACGACTCCGCACCCCCGGCACCCCCACCCCCGCCGCCGGTCCGCGCCCCGCCCGTCGCCGCAGGCTCCGCCCGATCACCGCCCTCGCCACCGGCCTCGGCCTGGTCGCCGGCTCGCTCGGCCTGTGGGCCGCGGGCGGCAGCGCGGCCGCCGACACCGCGGCCGGCCTGCCCAGCCCCGACCACGTCATCGTCGTCATGCTGGAGAACCACGCGTACTCGCAGGTCATCGGCAGCTCCAAGGCGCCGTACATCAACGGCACGCTGGCCGCCGGCGGCGCGACGCTGACCCAGTCCTACGCGCTCACCCACCCCAGCCAGCCCAACTACTACATGCTGTTCTCCGGCAGCGCCCAGGGCGTCACGGACGACAGCTGCGTGGACGTCGGCGCGCTCCAGCAGCCCAACCTGGCCTCCGAACTGCTCGCCGCCAACCAGACCTGGGCCAGCTACAACGAGGGCCTGCCCTCCGCCGGCGCCACCGACTGCAGCAGCGGCAGCTACGCCCAGAAGCACAACCCGTGGTTCGGCTTCGGCAACGTGCCCACCTCCAGCGCCTACGGCATGGACGCCTTCCCGACCGACTTCACCACCCTGCCCAAGGTCTCCTTCGTCGTCCCCGACCTCTGCGACGACATGCACGACTGTTCGGTCGGCACCGGCGACTCCTGGCTGAAGAACAACCTCGACGCGTACGCGCAGTGGGCCAAGAGCAACAACAGCCTGCTGGTGGTGACCTTCGACGAGGACAACCGGCTCGCCGGCAACCGCATCCCGACCCTCGTCTACGGCGCCCACGTCGCCCCCGGCAGCTCCACCGCCACCACCTACAACCACTACGACGTGCTGCACACCCTGGAGGACCTGGCCGGCGTCAACGCCCACGCCGGCAACTCCGCCAACGCCTCCGACATCACCGGCATCTGGAACTGACGCCCGTGTACGTCGCGGACTCCCGCAGCTCGAAGGCCCCCGTCGCACCGGCCACCGGCCAGGTGCGGCGGGGCGCCGCCCTGCGCTCAGTGCCGGGGGCGGTCCTCGCCCTCGGCGCCGTCAGCATGGTCACCGACATCTCCTCCGAGATGGTCAACGCCGTGCTGCCGCTCTACCTGCTCACCGGACTCGGCCTCTCCCCGCTCGGCTTCGGCCTGCTCGACGGCATCCAGAACGGCTTCAGCGCCCTGGTCCGGCTCGCCGGCGGCCACCTCGCCGACCGCCGCGGCCGCGACGGGGCCGCCCGGCACAAGAGCGTCGCGGCCATCGGCTACGGGCTCTCCGCGCTGTGCCGGCCGCTGCTGCTGTTCGTCCACACCGTGCCGCTGATCGGCGCCGTCATCGCCGCCGACCGCACCGGCAAGGGCCTGCGCACCGCGCCCCGGGACGCCATGATCTCGCTGGCCACCGAACCCGCCCACCGCGGACGGGCGTTCGGCGTGCACCGGGCGATGGACACGGCCGGCGCCCTGCTCGGCCCGCTCACCGCTTTCCTGGTGCTGCGGCTGGCCGGCGGCCCGCTGCTCGCCGACGGCGGCGAACGGCACGGCTACGACGCGGTGTTCACCGTCAGCGCCTGCGTCGCCGCGCTGGGCGTGCTGATCCTGCTGCTGTTCGTGCCCAACCGGCAGACCGGTGACGAACCGTCGACCACCGTGCCCACACTGCGCAGCAGCCTCACCCTGCTGCGCCTGCCCGGACTGCGCCGGCTCACCCTGTGCGCCGTGCTGCTCGGGCTCACCACCGTCAGCGACTCCTTCCTCTACCTGCTGATCCAGCGCCGGCTCGGCCTGTCCGTCAACCTGTTCCCGCTGCTGCCGCTCGGCACCGCCGCCGCCTTCCTGCTGCTCGCCGTCCCGCTCGGCTCGCTCGCCGACCGGATCGGACGGCGCCGGCTCTTCCTGCTCGGACACGGCGTCCTGCTGCTCGCGTACGGGCTGCTGCTCTCGCCGCTGCGCGGACTGCCCGCGGTGATCTGCGTGCTGCTGCTGCACGGCACCTTCTACGCCGCCACCGACGGCGTGCTCGCCGCCGCGGCGGCCGACGCGGTACCCGCCGAGCAGCGCGGCGCCGGGCTCGCCCTGGTCGGCACCGGGCAGGCGCTGGCCCGCTTCGCCTGCTCGCTGCTGTTCGGCGCGCTGTGGAGCGCGGTCGGCGGCCCGGGCGCGCT
>NZ_MECK01000235.1 GCF_014596465.1 Streptomyces sp. CBMA123
GCCCGTCGGACCGGGTCCTCGCCGTGCGCCGCGGCGCCGACCGGCTCGGGCACCTCGGCCCGTTCGACCTCCGCCGCCTCGGCCGGGGCCGAGCGCAGCCGGGCCAGCCAGCCGCGGGAGATCCAGGCGACGCCCAGCATCACGACCACGCAGCCGGACTTCACCAGCAGCAGCTTCCCGTACTCGGTGCCGGTCAGCGCGCCCCAGCTGCCCAGGCCCCGCCAGGACTGGTAGATGCCGGTGCCGGCCAGCACGGCCACCGAACCGAAGGCGATCTTCGAGAAGCGGTCCACCACCTCGGCGCCGACGCCCTCGCGCAGCGCGACCAGCAGCGAGGCCAGGCCGCCCAGCCAGAGCGCCATCGCGATCAGGTGCAGGATGCCGAACGGCAGCGCCAGCCAGACCTGGATGCCCACCGAGGCGTGGTCGGCGCCGACCCAGGTCGCCGAGAGCGCCACGGCCAGCACCAGTCCGGCCACGCCCAGGCCGAGCCGGGCCTCGCGCTGCGGCCGCTCGGCGGCCCGCTGCTCCAGCGCGCGCAGTTCGGCGGCCTCGGCGTCCTCGCCCCGGTCCTCCTGCTCGTCCACCACCGCGGCCACCGGCCTCGGCGGCTGCCCCAGCTGCCCGACCAGCAGCGACAGGAAGATCCCGGCCGCCGCGAGCAGCAGCAGCCGGGCGGCCAGCGCGGTGCCGATCCGCTCGTCCAGGGTGGCGCGCACCAGCGACAGGTCGAGGGCCTGCCCGATGCCCGAGCCGCGCTCGTACGGGCCGCGCAGCATCAGCACCGCGACGGTCGAGGCCAGCAGCGCCGTCCAGCCGGTCATCAGCAGCCGCTGCACCGGACGCCGGGCGGCGCCGGCCGGCCAGCAGACCAGCACGAAGGCGGCGACCCCGGCGAGCAGTGCGAACGCCGCGTAGGCGACGGTGCGCCCGGTCCCGTACAGGGCGGCGACCAGGGTGTCGGCCTTGGCGCCCTGGAGCGCGGTGGTGGACACCGAGGTGTCCGAGGGCGCGCCGATGGAGAAGGTGAACGCCCCGCCGACCGGGTGCGAGTCCTCCGAGACGGCCCGCCAGGCGACGGTGTACGTGCCGTTGGCGAGCCCGCTGTTCAGGCCGACCCGGGCGGTGTTGCCCTTGCCGTCGGCGTGCGCCGGGTTGCCTGTGTCCACGGCCTTGCCGGCCGGGTCGAGCACCCGGACCGAGTCCCCGGACAGCGAGACGCTCTCGCTGAAGGTCAGCGTCACCGCCGGCGGGGCGGTGGCGACCACCGAGTTCTGCGCCGGGTCGGTGGCGTCCAGGGTGGCGTGCGCGGAGGCCGGCGCGGCGCCGGCGAGCATCAGCGCGAGCAGCGCGCCGAGCGTCCCCAGCGCGGCGGCGACGCGCCGGGGGACGCTCCGGTGGCGAGCGGTCGGGGGCTGAACGGTCCGGGGGCGGGCGGTTCGGCGGTGGGCGGCCTTCTCCATGCTGGCGGGTCCCCTAACTCTGGCCTGGGCGGTAGGTGAGCTCCTTGACCGGCACCTTGACGGAGATGGTGCCGGACTTGGCGAAGGTCAGGTCGAGCTCCAGCTCGTCGCCCAGGGCGGGGGCCTTCTGCCAGTCCATGATCATCAGATGGGTGCCGCCGCGGGTGAGCTGCAGCGCGCCGTGCGCGGGCACGTCCAGACTGTTCACCTGCTCCATGGTCGAGGCGGTCGAGCGGTGCATGGTGACCGACCCGGCGGCCGGGCTGGTCACCTTGAGCAGCTGGTCCGGCCCGCCGTCGTTGCGCACGGTCAGGTAGCCGGCGCCCATCCCGCCGGCCGGGGGCAGCGGGATGTAGGAGTCGGCCACGCTCAGCTTCGCCGGACCGGCGTCCGCCGACGTGCCGCCCTGGCCGCCCGTCCCGCAGGCCGCGAGTATCGCCCCGCCGCCGAGGACCGTCGCCAGCACCGCGCCGGCCAGCGCCGAGCGGCGGAACCGCCGGTTCCCCGGACTCCTCCCGTCGGTGGGCTCGCTTCGCTCGCTCACGCCGCGACCCCCTTGGCGAGCAGCGGCAGGTCGTGCTCGTAGGTCTTCTCCTCGGTGCCGCTCATGTAGAGGACGTGCGCCTTGTCGTCCGAGGGGAGGAAGGCCAGCACCTGGGCGCCGTGGGTGGAGGTGACGGTGCCGTCCGCGTTGACCACCGGGTCCTCGATCATGATTCCGAGCGACCTGGCGGCGGTCTTCACCTTCGCCAGGTCCCCGGTGAGGCCTATGAAGTCGGTGCCCATCGAGTCCAGCCAGGTGCGCAGCACCTTGGGGGTGTCGCGCTGGGGGTCGGTGGAGACGAAGACGACGTTGACCTTCTTCCGGTCCTCCGCGGAGAGCGCCTTCATCGCCACGCCGATGTCGCCCATGGTGGTCGGGCAGACGTCCGGGCAGCTGGTGTAGCCGAAGAACAGCAGGGTGGCCTTGCCGTTGGTCTGCTGCCGCAGGTCGTACGGCTGGCCGGAGGTGTCGGTCAGCTGGAGGTCCGGCTTCTCGAAGTTCTTCGCCAGCTTGGTGCCCTGGTACGGGGTGTCCTCCTTCTGCTGGACGACCTTGGCGGCGGAGGAGTCGCCGCCGGAGGAGCCGCAGGCGGACAGGGTCAGCGCGGCGGCCAGGGCGAGCGCGGCGGCGCCGGCCAGCCGGGCGGTGCGGGACGGGCGGGTGGTTCGGGGCATGGTGGATCCGATCAGGCGCGATGGACCGCCGGCGGGGCCGTACCCGGTACGGGTGCGGGGTACGGCCCCGCCGGCGCGGGGGTCAGGAGGCGGAGCCGCTGTTCTTCCGGCGCAGGCCGAGCACGCCGACGGCGGTGCCGATCACGCCGACCACGATGCCGACCACGCCAAGGGTGCGGGCGGTGCTGTCGCTGGACTTGCCGTCGTCGGCGGCGGAGGCGGCGTGGTCGGAGCTGTCCCCGTGGGCGCCGCCGGCCGGGGAGGCGGAGGCGGTGACGCCGTGGCCGTCACCGGAGGCGGCCTTGGTGAGCTTCAGGGTCGGGGCCGGGTGGGCCGGCTCGGGCTGGCCGGCCTGGGCCTCGTCGATCCAGCGGACGACGTCGCCGTTGTCGTAGGTCTGCAGCGCCTTGAACGCCATGCTGTCGGCGTCGGTCGGCAGCGGGCCGAGCGAGACCCGGAACTCCTGGAACTGGCCGGGGGCGATCTTGGTGCCCGGGTCGGCGGTCCAGGTGATCTTGGAGGCGGCCTCGTTGACGTCGCTGCCGTGCACCTTGATCGGCTTGTCGAGCTTGGCCTTCTCGACGGTCGCCGTCCAGCCCGTCATCGGCAGGGTCCGGACGGACGCCAGCGGGTGGTCCAGCGGCAGGTTGACCTCCAGCTTCACCGTGCTCGCCGTGTCGCTCTCGTTCGGCACCTGGAAGTTCACGGCCGTGTAGCCGCCCTGGGCGGCCGTACCCGGGTTCACGGTGACGTGCGCGAAGGCCGGGCCGGCCAGCGCCACCACCGAGGCGGCGGCGGTCATGGCGACAGCGGCGATACGACGGGTGGGAAGGGAACGCATGATGGGGGTCTCCGATCGGAGCTGGGCGGCCGGCCGCACCGGGCAACGGGGGAACCGTGCCTCGGCGGCGCCGCACGCGCGGACGTGAGTGGGGGCAGAGCCAGGGGCCGCCGTCGCCGTGGGCGGACGGGAACGACCCGGACACCGCGCACCTCACCGGCACGCCACCGGCACCCCACCTCGGGGCGCGCGGAAACACCGGATCAGTACGCGAAGGCCCCGCACGGCGGACCGCGCCGCACCACGCTGTGCCGCAGCACCGCACCCGCGGAGAGCCGGCTCCCGCCGCCCCCCGCACCGAACCGGCGGACCGGACCGGCCGCGCCGGACAGACCGCGCAGCAACACGGCCACCAGCACCAGCGCCCACCGCAGCGGCGTCGCCCAGTGCTCCCGGGCCGCCGACGCGGCCACCCGCACCAGCCGCCACAGCGCCGCCTCGCCGCGCCGCAGCCACCAGCCCGCCACCAGCGCGGCGGCCAGGTGCCCGGCCAGCATCGACGGCGTCATCCCCAGCACGCCGCCCTGCCACCACGGCGCGGCGGCGTACGCGTGCGGATCCAGCCCCGCCGAGGACACCAGCTGCTCCGGCGAGGCGCCGCCCGGCAGACCGACCAGCGTGCCCGGACGCGCCTCGTTGCAGATCAGCCGGCCGGCCGCCTGCGGCATCGTCATCGCACCGTGGTCCATGCCCGCGAAGCCGTGGCCGCCGAGACCGTGGAACAGGCAGTGCAGCCCCAGCTGCCCGGCGCCCAGCGCCCCGGCGATGGCCGCCAGCGAACGCTCCCGTCCACCGCACGCCACCGCGAGCACCAGCACCGCGGCGAAACCCGTCGCCAACGCGGCCGGCGGCACGTTCCCGCCACCCGCCAGCGCGTGCCCGGCGGCCGCTATCAGCGTGCACACCACCGCGAACGGGACCGCCCGGGCAAGCCGCAGGTCCCAGGCGGCGGCCCCCACCGGCCGAGCCGGTACAGGGGTGCCCTGGAACGGGGTGGCGGGGAGGGCAGTCATGGCCGGGACATCATCTCATCGCGTACACCGCCGACACGGGCAGGGTGGGAAATCCCTACGAATGCCCCGTTCGGCCGCGGCGCGCACCCCGCGGCATGCGCCCTTCGGCACAGACCCCGTCCCCAGTCCATCCGCCGAACGGGCGGTAGCCGCCCCCGGGCACGGTTCACCGCCGAATCGCCCGGAGATACCTAGTTGTATGTGGAGCCGCAGCCAGGAGGGACCTCCCGTGGACATCTGGTGGACTCTGCACCTCAAGCGCGACCCGGCCAGCGTCCCGCTGGCCCGTCGCATCCTGCTCGGTGCGATGGCGACCGCGGGCGTCGACCCGCAGATCGCCGACGACCTCGGCGTCGCCATCACCGAGGCCTGCGCCAACGCCGTCGAGCACGGCGCCACCGGCCGACCCGACGACGGCTTCCAGGTCACCGCCTCCATCAACGGCGACCGCCTGCGGATCGAGGTCACCGACTCCGGCCCCGGCCTGCCCGCCCCCAGCGCCCCGCCCGCCCGCCGCCCGGTCACCCACCCCGCCGCCGCCGGCCGCGGGCCCCGCCGCTCCCGCCGCTCCCGCGCCACTGTCCCGGCCCGCGTCCTCACCGCCCACCGCCCCCGCCGCGACGGCCACCCGTACGACACCCACGTCCTCCCCCACCGCGCCCCGGCCCCCAGCCTCCGCCCGGTCGACCTGGACACCCTCCCCGACCTCACCGCCGAATCCGGCCGCGGCCTCTTCCTCATCCACGCCCTCACCGACCACGTCCAGCTCCGCAACCACCCGCTCCGCGGGGCCATCGTGAGCTTCGACAAGATCCTCAAGTGGCAGGACGGCGCCCTCCTCCGCGCGGCGTCGTAGGGGGTGTGGCTCTCTGACCTGCACGAATGGCCTCTTCCTGGGCCCAGGTCGCGGCGAACGCGAGGCCGGGATCAGGCTGCCAGGGCACACGTGGGGCACATGCCCTCGGATTTCGGCGCGTGGTGCCCCGCCTTCGCACCAGGAAGCACCCGGTCGATTGCGGAGCGGGTCCGCGACTCACTCGTCGGCATCAGGTGGGTGTAGGTCCGGAGCGTGAAGCCCGGGTCGCTGTGGCCGAGGTAGGCCGCGAGCGCCTTGATCGTCTCTCCGGCATCCAGCAGCACCGAGGCGTAGGCATGCCGCAGGGCGTGCATGCCGTCGTCCGGGGCCGCCTGGAAGTACTTCGCCCCCTTCTCGCGCGGCGGGATCACCCCGGCCGCGACGAGCGCGAGCTTCCATGCGCCCGCGTTGAAGACGCTGCGGTGGTACGGCTTGGAACTGTCGTCGGTGAAGAGCAGGTTCGTCGTGTGGTCGTCGCCATCGGCGAGACGCCAGGGGAGGGTGACCCGGGTCGGCGGGAACTTCTTCATGTGGGCCTTGAGCGCCCTCGCCAGTCCATCGGGCAGTGGGACCTGTCGGACCTTGCCGCCCTTCGGCAGTGCGAACACCATCGTCTTGGCCACGAAGCGCACCTGCCGACGTACCGTCACCATGCGGCGGCGGAAGTCGATGTCGTCGACGGCGAGAGCGAAGACCTCGCCCTGTCGGAGCCCGCAGCCGAACGCGACAGAGCCGCCGGCCTGGAAGCGCTCCGGCAGGCCGTTGATGACCGCGTGGACGCGCTCCACGGACCACGGCACGACCGGCTCTTTCTCCACCTTCGGGAAGCTCACCGACTTCGCCCGGCAGGGGTTGGTAGCGATCGCGCCGTCGTCAACTGCCGCATCCAGCATCATGATCAGGATGGAGCCGTACCAACCGATGCTGGACGGCGCGAACCCTTCGTCCTGAAGTCGCCTTATCCAGCGCTTGATCGTGGTCGGCTTGAGTGCCCGGAGCTCCAACTTCCCCAGGCGGGCCACGATGTGGTTGCGCACCACGCCGTCGTAGCGCTCCAGGGTGGTCGGGCCAGGAGTGGCGGCCTCCAGCCACGTCTCGGCGTACGCGGCCACGGTCGTCTTCCCGGCGTTCGGGTCGATGTAGGTGCCGTCCTTGAGCGTGACCTTGAGGTCGGCGGCGCGATCGTCGGCCTTCGTCTTGAGCTCGAAGTCCTCCTTGCGCTGGACGTCGTCAGGGTCGCGGTAGCGAACCTGCCAGCGCTTGCCCTTGCCGTGGTCGGCGCTCGGGTACTTGCCCTTGTGCTCGCGGCAGGGCTTGTCGGTCGGGCGGGGGTAGGTCTTGTGCCAGGTGTCGTAGACGGTGGTCATTCGGCTCCTTCGGTCGGAGGCATGGAGATACGCGGCCGGTGGGCGGCGGTGGGGTAATGGGGGGATTTTCCTCGCGGGAGAACCGCAGATCCGATAAGCCGCGATCAGCGCTGGCTTCGGGCGGGTGTTGGATATTCATCGACCAGCGGGAGTTTGTCAAATGGACGGTGCTCGATCGTCCCGTCAGTGGCCGATAGTGCCAAATAGTGTCAGATAGTCCCAGGAAATCCGCGAGCCTTCGCGAGGGGTCATGTGGCGGTGGCCTGGGTCACGTGCCCTCGCTGTGGGGGCTGCTGCCGGTGGCTCAAGCACGCTGCTCTGGCGCGCTCATCAAGATCTTTTCCGTGATCTTCCCGAAGTCCTTGCACGGAAGATATCCCGCCTCCTACGGTCTTAATGGGCGCCGTCACCTGCGGTCGACGACTTCGTGCACCCAGCCATGGTGGGCGATTCTCGGTCCGTTTTAGGTTCCGAGCCGCAGGCCGGTCATACTCGCCCGGATCACGTTTCACAGGAGACTCCCGCGAGGGGGTCTGGCCGCTTTTTTGAAATCGGCCGACCTCCTGCTGAACTTCCACCGCTCACCCGAGCAGGCGGCCCGAAAGGGATCGCCTATTTCGGTCTGCCCTTGTTCCCTGCCCACCGGAGATCCGTGACCAAGCCCTTCCGCACCACCACGACCGACCGCCGCCCGCTGGCCACCGCCCAGGAGCTCGCCGACCACCTTCAGGTGCCCCTCGACACCATCTACGGGTGGAAGCACCGGGGCCAAGGCCCGAAGGCGATCAAGATCGGCCGGCACCTGCGCTACCGCTGGACCGAGGTCGAGGCATGGCTGGACAACCTGAGCGCAGGCCGCGCCGCCGCCTGAGCACCGCCTGCACGGTCAGCTTCCGCCCCCCGTCGCCCAGCGCGTGGGCCGTACGTCCCTTCCTCACATCACCGCTCAACTCGGCGGTCCCGTACTCCATGGTCCGGGACCGCAGTTAGGAGACTCCTTGGAGAGCATGTCCTCCACACCTTCGACGGGACCGGTGTCGGTCCCGGAATTTGCGGACGGTCCCGGTCCGTCCGCTGCGGACGGACCGGACACGGGGGCCGAACCCGGGGACGGTCCGCAGCCTGTGGCGGAACACGGGGACCGGTCCCGGACCATCTCGGCGGAGGGTGGTCCGCAGGCGCGGACCGAGCGGACCGTTCCGCCGGACGGGGACGGACCGGCGGACCAGCCTGCGGGTCCGTCCCGGAACGCCGGTCCGCAGACGGGGACCGTCCGGATCGACGGTCCGGTGACGGGGACCGGTGTTGCGGACGGTCCGGTCCCGTCCGGTCCGGACGACGGTTCGGTCCGGTTCGGTCCGGAGGTGGTCCCGGTGGTCCGCGCCGACCCGGGCGCGGTGCTGCTGGATGAGCTGCGGTCCACGCTCGCCCGGTTCGTGGTGCTGCCGTCCCGGCACGCGCTGGATGCGGTGACGCTGTGGGTGGCTGCCACGCACGGACAGCCGGCGTGGCAGCACGCGCCCCGGCTGGCTGTGGTCGGTCCGGCGAAGCGCTGCGGCAAGTCGCGGCTGCTGGACATCGTCACCGAGACGGTCCACGACCCGCTCATCACGGTGAACGCCAGCCTGCCCGCCGTCTTCCGCTCGATCACCGAGGACCCGCCGACCCTGCTTGTCGATGAGGCCGACACGCTGTTCGGCACGTCGAAGGCCGCCGAGCGGAACGAGGAGTTGCGTGGGGTGCTGAACGCCGGTCACCAGCGCAACCGCCCGGCGGTCCGCATGGTCGGCAACGGACCGGACATGAGGCCGGGCAAGTTCCCGACCTTCGCGATGGCCGCCCTGGCGGGGATCGGCAACCTTCCGGACACGATCATGGACCGCTCGGTGGTCGTCCGGATGCGCCGCCGTGCACCGGGTGAGACTGTGCAGCCGTTTCGCTCGGCCCTCGACACCAAACCGCTCCACGACTTGCGCGACCGCGTCGCCGACTGGCTCCGCCCGCTGCTGCCGAAGGCGGTGGGGATGCTGCCCGCCATGCCGGTGACCGATCGTGCCGCCGATACGTGGGAGCCGCTGGTGATCGTCGCTGACCTGGCTGGCGGTCACTGGCCCGCCACCGCACGCGCCGCGTGCGCGGCGATGTGTGCCCACGAGGCCGGGCTGGACGGCGACGGGGACGGTGCCAAGATCCGGATCCTGCAGGACATCCGGACCGTGTTCACCGCCCTCGGTGATCCGTCCGCGCTCGCGACCGCCACACTCCTCGCCCAGCTGCGGGCGTTGGAGGAGGCACCATGGGCGGGGTTCGGCGTCAGTGGTCTGACCGCGCGCGGACTTCAGCTCCTGCTCAAGGACTTCGGCGTCTCCTCGTCCAACATCCGCTTCCCCGACTTCCGGCAGGCCAAGGGCTTCGTCCGGAACGACTTCCTCGACCCGTGGCGACGCTACTGCCCCGAGCCCGCACTGCCGCAGGCCGAAGGAGACAGCGCGGCCTGACCCAGCCCCGCTGAGCCCGTCCCACTCGTCCCACCCTCTGCGCTCTCGCGCCCGTCCGGCCTGCCCGGGGACGAGTGCGACGAGTGCAACCGGTCCGCCGGTACCCGCCGCCCCTGGCCCCCGAACGGGCCCGGGGCGGCACCCCGACCACCTCCCGACTCGTAAGGACCCATGAGTGCACCGAGACACCGACCCGACCATCGACGTCAACTCCCCATCGCAGCAAGGAGCCGAGGGCCACATGGCAGCAAGTTGGGCCGTGTGGAATCCACACGGCGCCGTCGCCCCCACGGGGGCGACGGCCGTCGCCGTTTCCGCCCCGGGGGTGGCGGAAGCGGCGACCGGTTCCGGCCCAGGGGCGCCGGTGGAAGATGTGCCGCAGCCGGTCGGTTCCGTCAGCCGCGCCGAGCGCGATCCGGGCGTCCTGCCCGAGATTCGGCACCGCCAGTACCTGAAGATTCGCCGCCGCAACCGCTGCCATCCGGTCTTCAGTGACGAGGAATGGGCTGACGTCCAGGCCGCTGCTTCGGCGAGCGGCCTCAAGCCCGGCGGCTACGCCGCCGCCGTCACCGTGGCCGCAGCCCGCAGCGACAACCCCGAGGCCGCCGTCGCCGACATCCGCCGCCTCCTGGAGGAGCTGATGGAGGCCGACCGGCAGGCCGCCGCCATCGGCAACAACCTCAACCAGATCGCCCACAACCTGTGGGTCGGCGGCACACCCCCGCCCCACCTGCAGCACGTCTTCGACCGCGTCGTGCAGACCCTGGAGGGCATCGACACGGCCGCCGCCTCGATCATCGGAAGGTGAACGCGAGCTGATCCCCAGCATCGACCACAACCCCGGCGGCACCTACGCCCTCATCCAGTACCTCTACGGGCCGGGCAGGGCCGACGAGCACGAGGACCCACACATGATCGCCTCGTGGAACGGCTTCGCCCCCGACCCCGCCCCAGACCGCAAGCGCGGCCCCAGGGACACCATCGCCAAACTCGCCGCCCAACTCGACCTGCCCGTCAACGCCCTTGGGCCCGAGAACCGGCCGCCCACGACCGTATGGCACTGCTCCGTGCGGGCGGCACCCGAGGACCGCATCCTCTCCGACACCGAGTGGGCCGCCATCGCCCGGCGCATCCTGCGCGCTACCGGGATCGCCCCCAAGGGCGACACCAAAGCGTGCCGCTGGGTCGCGGTACGGCACAACGCCGACCACATCCACATCGTCGCGACCCTGGTGCGCCAGGACGGTCGCACGCCGGAGAACGGCCGCGACTTCACCCGTGCCCAACGCGAGGCCCGCAAGATCGAAATCGACTACGGCCTCCGGCGGCTCCGACCGGGTGACGGGACCGCCGCCATGCGCCCCACCCAGGCCGAGCAGCACCGCGCCAAGCGACTCGGCCACACCACCACCGCTCGCGAACAGCTCCGGACGAAGGTCCGGCTGGCGGTTGCCGCCTCCAGCAGCGAGGAGCAGTTCTTCCTCGCTCTCGAAGAGTTCGGTGTCCAGGTCAAGCTGCGGCGGCTGCCGTCCGGCGACATCGGGGGCTACAGCGTGACCCTGCCGGGCGAGACGGCATGGTTCAGCGGCAGCAAGCTCGCCCCCGACCTGTCCCTGCCCAAGATCCGCCAGCGCTTTGCCGGCATCGAACCCGCCACCGGCGCCGGTGACCGGGCCGCCGTCTGGCAGCGCGCCGCCCACACCACCGAGGCCGTCCCCCATGCCCTACGCACCAGCGACGACCAGGCTGGCCAAGCCCACATCGCCGCCCTCGGCGAACTCCTCGACATCACCGCCGCCCTCAGCCCGCCCTCGTACCGCCCACAACTCCGAGCCGCCGCAGAGGTGTTCGAACGCGCCAACCGCTCCCGCATCACACCCCACCACCGCAAGGCCGGCGCGCTGCACCGAGTCACCCGCGAACTGCTTTACACCGGCGGCACCAAGGACGGGGAAGCCCTCGCCCTGGTCCTCTTCGTCATCGCCGCTGCGGTGATCGCTGCAGCCGAATGGCATGCCCAGCGCGGCCACCAGCAGCAGGCGGAAGCCGCCTGGCAGACCAGTACCCACCTCAACACGGCCTACCAGCAGGCCGCCTCCCAGCCGCTGGCCGACCTCGCCCACCGCACCCCCGACACCCGCACCCTTAGCCGCTACCAGCACACCGTCCGGACCGTGCTGCCCGACCACGCCAAGAGCATCACCACCGACCCTGCCTGGCCCGCACTCGCCACCGTCCTGGCCGACGCCGAACAAGCCGGCCACGACATGGGCGACACCCTCGCCCAGGCCGCCCAGCCGCATGACCTTGCGGGCGCCAACTCGCCAGCCCAGCACCTCCTGTGGTCCGTGCGGGCGCGCAGTCGCAAGAACGCCACCGGCGAGCGCACCACCGCAGCCCGGACCAAGACCACCGCGGCACGCGCCACCGCCATGCCCGCCGCCCCTGTACCGGCCACCGGCTCGGCCGCGAACGACCCCATCCGCCGACGCTGACCCCAACAAGCGAGAACCCACTGCCCCGCGCCCCGCCAAGCTAGCTGCAGGCCCCAGTCAGCGCAGTCCGGTCCCGCATCGCATCACTAATCACCAACCAGACAGACACATCCGATCAACTGCTCAGCTCACCAAAGGGACACGTCTTACTGATCGTTTCAAAATGAGTTGAGCTGCGCTCTTGCGCTCGGGATCTTGGTCGGCAGGCTGTCCGGGGCGTGTTGATCTTCTACCGGATGACCTATGGGAGCGGGTGGCTCCGCTGCTGCCGCCCGCTCCCGAACGACGCCACCGCCACCCCGGGCGACTACGAGTCCCGGACCGGGCGGCCCTAGCCGGCATCATCTACGTGCTGCGGACCGGTGTCGCCTAACGCGATGTCCCCGCGCAGGCCGTCGGCTGCTCCGGAGTCACGGCCTGGCGCCGGCTGCGGGACTGGACCGAGGCCGGCGTCTGGCCCCGCCTGCACACCGCACTGCTGACCGAACTGCGCCGCGCGGACCTGCTGGACCTGGACGACTGCGCCGTGGACGGCTCGCACGTCCGGGCTCTCAAAGGGGGGATCATGTCGGCCCTTCACCTGTCGATCGCGCCCACCCCGGCTCCAAACACCATGTGATCGTTGACCGTTGCGGAACCCCGCTCGCCGTGACGCTCACCGGAAGCAACCGCCACGATGTCACCCAGCTACTACCCCTGCTGGACGCGATACCGCCGATCCGAGGACTGCGAGGACGCCCGCGCCGCAGCCCCGGAGGCTGTTCGCCGACCGCGGCTACGACTTCGACAAGTACCGCCGCCTGCTGTGGAAGCGCGGCATCAAGCCGATGATCGCCCGACGCGGCGTCGCCCACGGCTCCGGACTCGGCAAGGTCCGCTGGGTCGTAGAGCGCGCCTTCGCCTGGCTCCACCAGTTCAAGCGCCTCCGCACCCGCTACGAGCGACGCGCCGATCTCCACCAGGGACTACTCGACCTTGCCTGCAGCATCATCTGCCTCAGACGCCTTCGAAAGTCATTCTGAAGCGGTCTTTAGGCATGCCACGACGAACTCGGTGAAACGGCCGGTGTCTGCGAAGTAGTTCGGGTACGCGTCGCGCAGCTGGCTGATCCGGGCAATGTTGATGAGCACCGCGTCCAGGTCCTCGTCGTCCAATGCCTCCAACTCGGTGATCCGGGCCTCGGCGGCGGCCAGCGTCTCGTGTACCGTCACTGTGAGCTGTCCCTTGGTCCGCCAGAGCTCGAGGGTCAGGGTGTTCCGGCGGTCTGTCTTGGCGTGCTCGCCCACGATCGCCGCGTAGCCCCGTAGCCGCTCCAGAACGCCGACGTTCGCCTCCAGGCGCGCCAACTCGGCCGCCAACTTCTCCCGCGTCCCCTCTGCGCCGGGTACCGGGATGGTGCCTTCCTCGTATGCCATGAGCGAGCCGACCAGGGCGAAGAACCTGAGCACGTCCGCGTCGCCCTTCCCGTACTTCAGCTCGCTGCCCGAGAACAAATCCATGGTCTCGACGGCGGTCGCCCAGGCGTGCTGGAGCAGCGTGCGCACCTGCAGCTCGATCCGCAAGCCGTGGTATTCCTCTTTTGAGGCTCCGTACTCGTACACCAGGTGAACGCCCCGGTAGCCAGAGTCGCGTGGCCCCGGGTCATCACGTAGGTAGTTGTAGACCTTCTTGACGCGGTTCTTGCTCCGCGGCAAGTCCACCAGGACGCTGACCAACTCGTCTACCTCGGCGACGGTGTCGAAGACCACCCGGCAGCCCCCCAAGTCCTGCATGGTGGTCACGCTCATTGTGGGGTGGCGTTTCAGCTTGTCCAGGATCGTGGGCAGGCGCTTCCGGCGCTCGGCCACGACGGCGTTCGGGTTCACATCGAGCGCTCGCTGCCGTACGGTCATGGTCACCGCGTTCAGAGGAAATGCGTGGGCGAGACGGTAGTTGCTCAGGACGTCCCGCGCCTCCCGGATCTCCTCGGGAGTGCCCGTCCCCTTACCGATCGTCCGGCTCGCGCGTTGGACGCGCTTGTTCGAGTTCTCAGGGACCACCCACTTCTTCATGGTCGCGACCGTACAGGGCCACGCCGACGCCCGCCTACGGTTATCGCCGCGGTCGGCGCGCGGCCCTTTTCGGAGATCGAGGAGACAATCCGGCGGCTACCGGTCGATACGGACGCACGGCAGTCGGGATCTTGGTGAAGCCCGACGCCCGTGCGGGGAAAGACACCAGACTGGCTGGTGTGGTGGTTCACCTCGCTCACCGGGACGAGAAGCTGGGTGCTGCCATTGTGGCGGGCACCGTCGTGCTCCCGCGTCACTCGTGGTCCTCGAGATGCGGGTCAGGGACGAGGGGGTGTTCGCCCAGCTCAACGGCTGCTGAGGCAGCTCTGGGGGAGAAGGAAGGTCGAGGTCCGGAGCCGACGGCCTGCGCGGGGACATCGCGCCAGGCGACACCGGTCCGCAGCACGTAGATGATGCCGGCTAGGGCCGCCCGGTCCGGGACTCGTAGTCGCCCGGGGTGGCGGTGGCGTCGTTCGGGAGCGGGCGGCAGCAGCGGAGCCACCCGCTCCCATAGGTCATCCGGTAGAAGATCAACACGCCCCGGACAGCCTGCCGACCAAGATCCCGAGCGCAAGAGCGCAGCTCAACTCATTTTGAAACGATCAGTTAGGCCACTACGTCGATCCGTTCGCCGCATGCTTTGATGATTGCAGCTAGGTCCTCGTGCACCTGCTTACCGGCATCGGGCTCGCCGGGCATCGCATCGATCGCCGCGAGAACCCGAGCCTCCAGATCGGTGACCACTTCCTCGCGCAGGAACGGCACTCCGAACCGGGGGTACCCGGAGTCGAGCCTGGTGTGAAGGGAACGGGAGAGGGTATCCCAGCTGCGCCGGGCGGCGCTTTGCAGGCTCGTCGCGGGGGCCGCGGGGTCTGCTGCGGCCAGCTCATCAAGGTCCCGGCGCAAGGCCTGCGACGCGGCGTGGACCTGCGTGCAGAGCTTCCGCACCCTCGCGTATACCTTGTGCATGATCACGATGAGGGCGACCGCGAAGGTGACGCCGAGCGACACTGCCTGCGCGGGGTACGCGCTCAGTAGCCGCGGGTAGAAGTACAGGCCGGCGGCCACCACACCGGCCCAGTTGGCGGCAACGCGGACACGAGCCGCGCGCATTATTCGGCCAGGGAGCCTCTCGAAGGGCGCGTCCTTCGGCTCGACGCTGCTCACCCCGCAGGACAGCATGATCCAGATCCAGACCAGCACCCCGGCTGCCAGCTCGAAGTCGCCCGGCTGCGCCGCCCCGTGAATGACTCGCCCGATCGAGAACCTGGCGTGGTGCAGGAAGATCAATGGCACAGCCGCGCCGAGGAGGAGCCGGATGTTGCCGCGTAGGTGGCGCCACTTCGGTGTCCCAAGTCGCACCGCGAGGACGTCCCACAGCGGGAGGGTGTCCACACCCCAGAGGCCGTAGAAAGCGATTGCACCGCCGACGAGGAACAGGAACAGGCCCTGATACCGGTACGGGGTGTTGTAGTAGAGGTTGCCCCAGGTGTTGATGACAGTCCCCACCGGGAAGAGGGTGAGCCGCCAGTACGCCCCCGCCTTTGGGGCGAGACGGTTCCAGATCCGCATGGATGACAGTGTGGGCGTAACTCCCGAGCGTGTCGGCGGATTTGATCCAGTTCAGAGCTTTCCCTCTGCTGGTAGGCGGAGCGCGATCGGCGCTGCCCTTCCCGCAAAAATTCGGTGTGCCCAACTTGAGTCATGAAAGCAGACAGAGGTCAGCTTCGTTGCCCGGCCGGATCGCGGATCCAGGCAGACCTCAAGGGGCACACGGAGACGACCGCCTTGGGTTCCGCGACGGCGGCTTCCCGTCCTCCCTCGCCTACCCCGCCAGGCCCAGGCGGTGACCCTTGACCCTCTCGACGCGGCGGCCCTACTTGCGACGGATCGCTCCAGTGGAGAAGAACTGCACGAGGGCCGCGGCGATGTGTACCGCCGCTATGGCTTCCGTAACCGTTTCCCGGTCCGTTGCATGTTGCTTGCCGTGTCGGCTGGTCTGCCCGCTCCACAGCAGCGACATCATCGATCCCACCATCTCGATTCCGTCCCCCGGGTTCCTGCCCTCGATCTCGAAGAGCAGCTTCTCCTTGAGCTTGGGCAGTTCGCCGATCATCGTGCCGAGCGTCGCCCGGGCGTGGGCCGGCTGCAGCGTCGCTTGCGCCGCGCACTCGACCGCCTTGATCGCCTCGCTGTAGGCCACCACCGGGTCTGGTGTGACCGCGTTGGCCCGGGCGAACGCCTCCTGGAGATGCTCGGACGCCGACCCCCGCTCCGGTCGGCTGCCGTTCGCCACCGCGTCGCGTACGGCGTGCTCAACCCCTGGGTCGATTCGCGCCACCAGGGCCTTGCCGTCCTCGCGGATCGTGTACCGCGAACGCGCGTCGTCGAGAAGCACCTGCAGATCCCGCCGCGTCACGGGCTGCAAGCCGGTCAATGATTCGAGTACGGAGGGCATCAGTGGAATACTCGGCCACGGGCTCGGGGCGGGGTCGGCAGTCAGCAGGTCAAGCAAGGCATCGACGGCTTCGAGCAGCTGTTCCACAGGTGTCCAGTGGGCGAGGCGCTCGGCGTAGTCGACGTGCCTGTCGTTGTACTGATCGTCATCCCGGACCAGCACAAGGTCACAGCGCACCGCAACGCGCCGCGTCGCGTCCCCGTCTTGATGCCAGGCAGCACTGTGCAGCCACTTCCGCAGTGGCATCTCCAACCCGGGGGGGACGCTCACGAGCAACGGAGCGGGCGCGCCGTCGCGGTGGGTGAATGGGGTCCATGGCGCGGTCATCTTCTCACCGTAGGGCCTGGATTCACGGGGGCGCAGCCGGAATTCAACGAGCTGATGATCGAGCATGATGCTCCCTACCGCGCCGCCTCGGGCTGGCGAGGCCATAGACGATCACGCCGACTGGGCAGCAGCTCGCGGTCGTCGCCGCGAGCGGCGACGTTTGAGCCCTGAGGCCCGCCCAGAGGCTTGATTGGGCGAGCTCGTGGGAGGGGCTGTGCAAGGCTGATCACGTCAGGAAAGCGGCTGCCCGTTCGTCGAGTTCCTGGGCGGCCGAGGCGCCGCGGCTCTTGAACTGGGCGAGGCTCTTGCGCATCTCCAGGACCGAACGGCGGGTGCGTACGGACTGCACGCCGGCCATGGCGTCGAGCGCGCGGTTCCAGGTGCCGCACGCCTGCTCAATGCCGCCGTCCGCGAGTTCCATCTTGGCCTGGGCCACCAGGTCGAGCGCGAGGATCCTCGTGTAGGTCGTGGCCGGGCGGTTGGCCGCCGCTGCCGCATAGTTCTCCGCAGCGCCCTTCCGGTCGCCGAGCCGGGAGAAGACCTTGGCACTGCGGGAGTTGACCGTGGCGCGAGCCGGGCCCCAGGAGAGGGCCCAGTAGGGCATCGCGTCGCCGCCTGCGGCCTCCAGTAGGTCCCGGGCCCGCTGCACGGCCTGGACGGCGGGGCGGCGCTGGTTGGTGGCTGCCAGGCCGTGGGCGTGGGTGATGGTGAACAGCGCCTCGGTCGAGGCGTCCACGCGGCCGACGACGCGCGACAGAGCGGTCTCGGACAGGGCAAAGGTCTTGGACGGGTGGCGGAGCTTCATGCCCTGTTGGGCGAGGGTGCGCAGGACGAAGGCGTCGTGGCCGACGATCCCGGACTCGACGGCGAGGGCGTACGACTGGTGGTAGTAGCGCTGGGCGAGGCCCTGCTCGCCGGCGTCGTACGCCTTCCACCCAGCCAGGTGCACGCCGACCGCTGCGGCGGAGAGCATTTGCTGACGGTCCTCGTAGGTGCGGAAGGTGCCCCGGCACAGGGCGGCGACGTCGGAGCGCAGGTACTGGATCAGGGCGGAGCGGCCGTGCTGGCCACCGTGGCGCTCATCGATCTCGGTGAACATGCTGATCATGTCGCGGACTGCGGCGACCTCGGCGACTCCGGCGACGGCGCCGCCCCGGACGGCCGCGGTGCGTTCGGCACTCTCGCGGACGTAGTCCAACGGCAGGTGCATCGCGGCGACGGAGTACGCCGAGGCGGCCAGGAACTTTCGTCGGTCCAAATCAGCACTCCACACCCGCGCGAGGACGCCCACCGGGTCGGGGCCGATGGACAGCCCGAGGCCCGGATCGGATTCTTCCACTGACCGTAGCCCGAGTTCGGCCGGGGTGTAGAGCCGTCCCGTCTTGCGGAACAGCGCCTCACAGATGAATGCGGGGGTATCGCCCTCCGGATCGGCGCCGCGCAGCCACTTGTGGACCGTCGACGGGTTCGTCCGCAGGGGGACGCCGACCTCGGCCGCCACGCGGACGACGCCCCGGGCGAGGGCATCGAAGGTCATGTCAGCGTCGTTGATGGCCGATTCGAGCTGGTGATTCGTCACAGGCTGTGCCATGACCACTCCCTTCCTCGGCGCGGGGTGACGGTAAACACGGTAAAGACAACCGGGCCTCCGAGGTAGGGACTTGGGCTTAGGAACGCCGGTTGACTTGGTGTCAGCCGCTCGGGTCGCGAGTCGACACCGGCTCCGGGGAAGCCCCGGGCGGCTGACTCCGACCGCTGCCGCCCGGACAGCCCCTGCTGTCCGGAGCAGGCAGCCCTGGCGACCAGGAGCGGACCGTGACCACCGAGACGCTGACCAGAACGGAACCACTCGCACGACTCACCACGGCCAAGCTGCCGTACGCGCCGCAGTCCGCCTCAACGGCGCGCCGGCTGGTCCGCGACGCGCTCGCGGACTGGGAGCTGGGTCACCTGGCCGACGACGCCGAGCTGGTCGTCACGGAGCTGGTCTCCAACGCGGCCAAGACCGGCTGCCTGACCACCATGCGGGTCAACATCGCCCGGGTGACCAACCGCGCCGGCCAGGCCGTGCGGATCTCCGTACGGGACGGATCCCGTGCCCTGCCGGTCCTGGTCGGCTCCGCCCACGACGCGGAGTCCGGCCGCGGCCTGGCCCTGGTCGACCGGTTGGCCGTTGTCTGGGGCGCCGACCTGGAGCCGTACGGCAAGACGACGTGGGCGGACATCGCCGTGGGCCGGGCGTGAGCGGCCGGCACCGCAGCGCGGACCGCGACCCTGTGAGCGACGTACTCGCCCGGCAGTGGGTGCTCGGCCACGCCGTCGTCCTCGGGCTGCTGTCGATTCCGGTCCAGCACGCCGTCGAGGCGGACGCCTTGGACCGGGCCGGTGCCTCCGCGTCGGTGCCGGACACGCCGCCGCCCGCCTGACCCCAGTACCCCCGCCTCGGCTTCGACCGCGCACCGGCCCGAGGCGGGACCGGCGGCTCCGGGTGAACCCCCGCAGCCGGAGCCGCCCACCTTCGCCGGCCTCGGCGACCCGCCAGGCCGGAAACCCGTCACGCCGAAGGGAGATTCGCCGTGCCGCAAACCGCTGCCCCGATCTCGGAGGCCCCCCAGCCCCCGCCGCCCCCGCCGCCTCCGCCCCCGGCCCCGCCGGTCCCGCAGCCGCCGTACCCGGGCCGGTAGCCCGATCCGGCCCTCGGAGGAACTCGTGTCCATCTCCCCTGAGCACGACCCCACGCCTTCCCAGCCCGTCACGATCGCGCTCAGCGGTCCCGACAACGTCGGCAAGACCAAACAGATCGGCATCCTGGCCCGGCGCCTCGGTCCCACCGCCCACGCCACCGGAGGGCTGGACGACTACGACCCGCGCTGGGACGCCATCAAGGCCATGGGCATGGGCACCTGGTGGTTCGAGCACGGCCCGATCGAGGAGGTCGCCGACGTCCTCGCCAGCTCCTACCTGGAGCGCTCCCGCAAGCCCGCCGCGGCACCCGTGCGCCTGATGGACCGGGGCATCCCGATGCTGGAAGCCTCGCTGGCCGCCACCGTCGCGGTGCGCGAGCGCCTCAGCCCCGACGAGGCTGCTGACCGGGCCCGGAAACTGCTCGACGCCTACGCCGTCGACGTGCGTGCCGTCGAGGCCGCCGAGCACGGCATCGTGCTCCTGCACGACGATGACCCGGTGATCGGCACCTCCCGCAGCCTCTCCCACGAGCGGCACGTCACCCCGACCTACGCGGACTACCAGCGACACCTCCACCTGCAGATGCACCGGCTCGTCGCCGAGGGCAGGTGGGCGGAGATCATCGTGGTCGGAGAGCGCCGGGTCATGGCCGTCCAGGACGACATCCGCCAACGCGTGCACCCGGTCGTCCCGCTCGTTCCGCGCCGCGCCCTGCCCGGGGTGCGGGTGATCGCGCTCGGTGGCATGTCGGAGAGCGGCAAGAGCACGGCGGGCGAGTATCTGCGGGTCAGGCACGGATACGCCCGCCTCAAGATTGGCTACCTGATCGAGGACGCCGCCCAGCACGCCGGCATCGCCGATCCGTACGGGCTCCCGGCCGTGGTGCGGGCCGAGCTGCTGGTCGACGGCCTCGACCGGTTCTGCGCGGCCCACCACTTCCTCGACCACGTCACCATCGAGTCCCTGCACGATCAGGACGCGACCGCCGAACTGCGGCGCATGCTCGGCGAGCAGCTGACCGTCGTCTACGTCGACGCGACCCCGGAGGTCCGCGCCGAACGCGGCACCGCCGGGCCCGAGGACGTGGTCGAGCGCGACGCCATCAAGGCTCGTCGTGGCGCGGCCGGGATCGCCTCGCTCGCGCACGAGGTCATCGACAACAACCACAGCCGCCTGCACCTGGAGCGCCGCCTCGACGGGATCGCCCTGGCCCGGCGATGGCCACTGCGCAGGCCGGCCACCACGCCGGTGAACACCCTGGGGTTGCCCGTCCACCTTGAGTCCTACCTGTCCGAGCTGCTGGACCGCACCACCATCCAGGTGCCGCCCGTCATCGACCTCCTCGCCGTGACCGGCAGCGGAGCGCGCGGCAAGTACCAGCACGGCTGGTCCGACCTGGACGTCTTCCTCGTCGCCGAACAGAGCAGCCTCCCCAGGCTCCGAGCGGCCCTCGCCGAACTCGAAGCCGAACTCGGCGGCGTCAAGCTCGGTCTGACCGTGCTGACCCAGGACGAGTGCCGCACCGGGGCGGTCACCTCCCGCCTGCTGCACGTCCTCATGCTGATCGGCTCCGGCTCCCTCACACCCCTGTGGTGCCGCCCCGGCCTGGCCCTGCCTGCCCCGGACGCAGCCGGCGACGTGGCGGCCAGCGTCGAAGCGGGCGTGCAGGCCGCCATCGAGATCCGCCGCCAGCTCCTCAAGGGCGCCCCCGACCTCCGCGCCCTGTTCAAGATCACCGCGCTGCTGGCCAAGGTGATGCTGCGCTTCGAGGGCACCGAGCGCGCCTCGGACGACGACGCGCTGGGCGTCTTCCTCGACCGCGAGCCCGCCACCGACGCCGACCTGCGCCGCCAGGCCCGCGAGGACCGCGAGAAGGCGGTGGACCTGGCCAACATCGTCCTGGGCCACTGGCTGGCCACCATTGCCCTACCGACGAGCCGCGCATGAACAGTCCCGCCGCCTCGGTCCCGGCCTTCCGCAAGATCCTCGCCCCCGCCGCAGCGGAGGCCGAGGTCCAGGGCTGGCAGGCCACCGCACGCACGCTGCCGGTGCCCCGCCTGCTGGGCCGCAGCCAGGCAGCGGGCAAGCACGTCGTCGCCTACGAGGACGTGTTCGCCACCGGCCGGTGCAGCATGCTGCTCGGCGACGTCATCGCCACCGCCGACCGGCACCCGAGCGCCCTGCCCCGGGTCACCGCGCTGATCGACGCCGTCTGCGACAGCCTGCTCGCCGCAGTCGCCGACAGCGGTCGCACCGCGCCGCTCTCGGACTGCGTGCCCGGCCTCTACCTGGACCGCATCCGCCCCGGCGGGCGGATCGACACCTGGTACCTGTCCGGCCACCTCACCGTCCCCGCTCCACGCACCGACCAGCCGCTGCCCGTGCACGCCCTCACCAGCCACATCCTCGTCGTCAACGGCGTCCCGATGCGCCTCGACCTGCCCGCCCTCATCTGGGAAGCCCGCGAAGCGCTCCGCTCCACCCGTACCTGGGTCACCGCGCTCACCCAGGGCGACCCGACCGAGCCCAACATCGCCGACCCGCTGTGCTGGCTCGACTTCGAGTACGCCGGCCGCAACACGCTCGCCGGGGAAATCGCCATCCTCCTCTGGTACTTGCTCGGCATGGGCGGCTGGCTCGTACCGACCTACCAGCCCGACGTGTACGCCCGCACCCTGCCGCTGCACCTGCCGCCGGTCACCACCCCACATCTCGAACACGTCGACCACGACGAGCGCCACCACCGCCTGGAAGTCCGCTACACCTGGGCGGTAGGCGCCGGGCGCCAGGCCGCGATCGACCGCCTGCTGAAGCGAGTTCGCGCCGACCTCGCGCCTGCCGCCGGGCTGGACCCGGGCCGCTTCCTCGCCCCGATCCGCCACTTCCTCGCCCTGCGCATCCTCGGCGTGATCCCGCCCGGCCGCCTCACCGGCCACGACCTCCTCCTGCTCCTGGCCAAGCTCGCCGAGACCCAGCAGCCCGAGACCGTCTGCGAGACCTTCACCCGCACTCAGCCCGCGCCGGCCACCGGCCCCGACGATCGGACGGACGATGACCACACCCACGCCGCTTGAACTGCCCATCGCCGCCCTCCCGCTCCAGGGCCGGGTGGCCCTGGTGACCGGCGGAGCCACCGGGATCGGCGCCGCGATCAGCCGAGCCCTGGCCGCCGCCGGAGCCGCTGTCGCCGTCAACCACCTCGCGCAGATCCACCAGGCCCGCACCGTGCTCGCCGACGTGCGGCGCGAGGGCCTGCACGGCATCGAGGTGAGCGCCGACCTCACCGACCCGAACGCCGTCGCCGCACTCACCAGCCAGGTCGAGTCCGAACTCGGGCCCATCGACGTCCTCGTCAACAACGCGGGCGCCTACCCCCGCATCCCCTGGGACGAGCTCGGCGAGGACGAGTGGGCGCGCGCCATCGAGTCCAACCTGACCATCCACTACCGCACTTGCCGTGCCATCACCCCGGGCATGGCCGCGCGCCGATGGGGCCGGATCGTCAACATCGGCAGCGTCAACGCCCGCGTCGGACGCCCCGGACTCACCGCCTACAGCACCGCCAAGGCCGGACTCCTCGGCCTCACCAGGTCGTTGGCCAGGGAACTTGGACCGGCCGGGATCTGCGTGAACACTGTCGTACCCGGAGCCATTCAGGTCGAGGCGGAGAACGACCTGCCCGCCCACCACCGAGCCCGACCCGAGGACCAGGTCCGCCGCCAGTGCGTCCAGCGCCGAGGCCGCCCCGAGGACCAGGTCCGCCGCCAGTGCGTCCAGCGCCGAGGCCGCCCCGAGGACGTCGCCGCCACGGTCGCCTTCCTCGCCGGCCCCAGCGCGTCCTTCATTACCGGCCAGTCGTTGCACGTAGACGGCGGCTGGCTCCTCCACTGATCCGCCCCGCACCACCGAACAGAAAGCAGGCCCCCATGCAGCACCGCGTCCGCGCCGTCCTCCTCACCCCGAACGACACCATGCTGCTGATCAAGCGCATCCGACCTGGCATTGACCCGTACTGGGTGATCGTCGGCGGCAAGATCGAACCGACCGACGTCAGCCCCGAGGAGGCCCTGCTGCGCGAGGTCCGCGAGGAGATCGCGGGCGAGGCGGAGATCGTCAGCCTCCTCCACACCATCGAGACCGCCGACGAACGCCAGGACTTCTACCTCGCCACCATCAAGAAGTGGAGCTTCGAGGACCGCACCGGCCCGGAGTTCAGCCAGGAAGGCCGGGGCGAGTACCTCCTCGAAGAGATCCCCCTGACCGCCGATGCCCTCGACGCGGTCAACCTCCTGCCTCAGGACTTCGCGGCCGTCCTGCGCGAGGCCGTCGAGCGCGGAGAACTCCTCGCCACCCGCCGATCGTAAGGATGGCCCGGCCACCCAACAGGCCCTTGAAAGTGATCAAGGCCGCTGCGGCAAAAGGACCTTGGTGTGGCGGGTGACGTGGTACGTTCCGTGGTCCAACCGAAAATAGGCGACCCCGGCGGTGCTGGTAACACCCCGGGGTCCGGCAACAGGAGTGCAACCTCCCAATGCGTGTCCATCGTAGCGCCCACGCGCGCAACTTCACTGTGCTGCCCAACGGCCTGCTGCAGGATAGGCGGCTGTCCTACACCGCCCGCGGCCTGCTTGCGGACCTGCTCTCCCGCCCTGACGGCTGGCGCGAGGACGGCCGGCACATGGCTGACACCAGCCCCCAGGGCCGAGGCGCGATCCGCAAGGCCCTGAAGGAGCTGACCGAGGCCGGGCACTACCGGGTCGAGAAGATCCGGATGCCGGACGGCACCATCCGCACCGAGACCCACGTGTACGACACCCCGCAGCTGGCGGTGCCGAGTGTCCCCCGCCCGGTCTCCGGTGAAGCGACCGTCGGCCGTGCTGGCGCCCCTCTTGTAAAGAAGCGGTACCAAGAACCCTCCCACCCCGCCGAGCGGGTCGACCAGCAGTCGGCCACCGGCGGGGAGGCTGCCGACCGGGAAGGGCGGGAGGAGGGCCACGCAATCGACCAGAAGCCTCCGGCCATGCCGGACGACCAGATCAGTGAGGCGGTGGCGACGCTGTTTCGGGTGATCCGCCCGGAGCCGCGCCTGCGGCTGGGCGAGGCCGAGGCCACCGACCTGGCGCCGCTCGTCGCCCAGTGGCTGGAGCGCGGCAGCACCGCCCAGGAGCTCGCCCAGGCCCTGCTTCCTGGCCTGCCCGTGCCCCTGCACTCCCCGGTCGGCGTGCTCCGCAGCCGCCTGAAGCGCAAGTTGCCGCCCGTCCAAGCCCCACAGCAGCCCTCCAAGCCCCGGTACGCCGAGTGCGCCAAGTGCCACGACCCCGTACCGAAGCCGGGCATCTGCCGCGCCTGCGCGGGTCTCGGCAGGCGTCCGGCCTCGGTCAGCTGTGGTGCCGCAGTTGCCGCCAGCGGTGCTGCCCGAGTGCGGGCGGTAATGCGCGCGCGGAAGGAGTCGGACGATCTCGGACGACTTGCGACGGTTTCGTAGCAATGCCGGCTCGCAGTGAGGGCTGTCCGAAAGGCGTTCGAGCTTACGCGGAGCGCCTCGAGTGGAAGTGATCTCGACTATTTCGGGAGTGGGCCCGTCTCGGCTGACTGAGGGGAGACGTTCATCCGTGCTCGCTCGGCAGCCAATCGAACGTAGGGCAGTTCATCGATGTGATACCTGAGTCGCACCATCTGCCATGCGGCTTCGTACGGGAGATCGGCTCCGAACGTGACCATGAGTCGGTAGGTCCGCAAGCTGCTGATCGGGGCAAGAATCCAGCGAACAGTAGTCACCTTCACGTAAATCAGTTTGACGACTGGTCCACGTGCGGTCGGTGCTTTAAGGACAATCATCTCTGCCCGCGCCACGGCGAGGGCTCGTCATGAGCCTCGGGCAATTGCCCTGGTCGGAGAGGGTTCAGTGAGTCGGGCTTGACGTATGAGCCTGCTGAGCCTGCTGTGGCTCCAGATGATCCAGGCGTCACCTGTTAAACGAACTAATCGAACGAATATCCCACCCCTCCAATGCCTGGATCGACTCTGGCAGATATTGCGAGGCCAGCAGTACTGGCTCGATGCTCCACTGGGCGGAGCGAATCGCTCCGGTCACTGTTTTGGGAAATGGCTTGATCGCACGAGCCTGAATCCCCGCCGAAGTGCGGACTTCTGGACACCTCTGGCCCGGGTGATCGACTCTTCGATGTCGGAACAGGTGCAGGGGCGGCACTGTCTTCGATGTGGGTGTAGTGCAGCACGCCGAAAGATCGCGATCCAAGCTCAGGGGGGATTTGTGACAACACCAGCAGAGATCGTCACGGCAGCGGCTGGTGCCTTCGTCGGGGCCATGAGTACGGACGTGTGGCAGCTCGCCAAGGACCGGATTTCTCAGTTCGTGCGCCGGCACGGGACGCCGGACGATCACGCGGTGCTGGTTCGCTTGGATGGAATCCACCAGGACCTGCTCGAGACACCTGACGCCGAGCGCGAGAGTGCTGCTCGGGCCTTCACGAGGAGCGTGGCCCGCGACTTGCAGCCGTTGGTCTCCCGGAGTGCTGAGGCCGAGAGCGATCTGCACAGGCTGGTTGAGGAGTTGGGCAGTGATCCGCGGTTCTCGGCGTCCGGGGTAGTGATCAACAGCGGGCTGAAGTTCTCGGGTATCAAGACTGGCGGTGGCGATTTCAACTTCACCGGCCGCGACAGGATCACCGGAGGGCAGGCGTGAACGCTGACGACTCCTACGGGCCCGCACATGAGCCGCTTGCCGGTCCACCCGTAGCGCCCGAAGTTCACCCGCACAGTGCGGCACCGCGCCCGGAGGGCGTTACGGAGTCTCGTGAGGAAGAGGAACCGGAGACTCCCGCCATCACTGTGTCGGATAACGAGATCGGCGGCGACGCCAACGTTGCCGGCCGCGATCTGTATGTCACCAAGTACATGCAGGGCCTCGCGTACCTTCAGCCGCGCCCGATCTCCCGCACGGACCTTCTCCTGGCGGAGCTGTTCGAAGCGCCCGGCGGTTATGCAGATACCGTGCTACAACTCAAAGCCGATGTCACGTCGGGCGAGAGGGCCCGTAGCGTCCTGGCATTGGTGACGGAGCCAGGCGTGGGCGCCCGGACCACCGCGATGCGGCTGTTGGACGACTGCCTGCCCCAGCAAGCCCGGCTGTTCGAACTCTTGGCCGACTGGGAGAAGCCGGACGCCGCACTGATCCCAAAGGAGCGCCACACCGGCTACCTGCTCAACCTTGCCGGGGAGAGCGAGCTGCTGTCCGACCAGTTCCGGGAGCAACTGGCCGAGTATGCAAGGCAAGCATTTCGTACCGGTACAGTCCTGGTCGTCCTCGTGAGCCGGCAGGCATGGGGGCCGGTAGCCGAGGGAGACGACCGTGGGCCTGTCCTCGTGCGGGAGGCCAGGCGGCCGAGCGCCGCGGGTGTGGTGGAACGCAGGTTGTCGGCTGACCCGGAGATGGCCGAGCGTGCCAAGTGGCTCCATGTCGAAGAGAGCGTGTTCCACAACCTGCTCACGCCCGACACCTCCCCGAGTGAGGCGGAGCGACTGGCCGGAATCATGGCCAGGGCTACTGGTCATGACGATGCGAACGCTCGGGGCGAGTACGAGAACTGGGAAGGTGTCATCCATCGGTGGTTTGGTGGCGAAGAGGAAGAAGCGCCTCGCCCACGGGCCTTGCGCATCGCCGCCTCGTTCCTGGACGAGTGCCCCGCCCGGGTGATCCTGGATGCTTCCGACAGTCTGCTGTGCCAACCGGAGATCGGTTGGCCAGCTCCTCCGGGCGGTCCGCTGGCCGGGCCCGACGCCGAGCAGCGTTGCAAGACTGCCGAGATCGCGTTCCGGGAAGACGGGACCGCCTCCATCAGCCAGTACCGGCCAGGGATCGATCGTGCCCTGCTTCGCCACGTCTGGTACACGCGGCCCCAGCTCGTGCCCGTGTTGACCAAGTGGCTAGAGCAAATCAGCGCGGCGGGGGCGGTTGCCGAGCCCTACCGGGAACGCTTGGCCGCCTCGTTGACGGCCCTCGCCGAATCCGAGGGGCCGAAGACGATCCTGGAACTTCTCGACAAGTGGATCGCGCAAGATAGCCGAAAGACCTTGGCGCTCGACGTGCTCGACGATCTCGCGGTACACCCACTCGTCGGAGCCGCTGTTCGGGAGCGGCTCCGTGGCTGGGCCGAGGGGAAGCGGAGGGTCGATCGGCAACTGGCCGTCGCCGGGATCTGCAGCCGTCGCCTTGGCCGAGACTTCCCACACATCGCGCTCACCCGGCTGCGGTACGTTCTGGACAAGCCCGGTGACGCATCGGCAACGCAGGCCGCACTTGACGCGCTGGTGGACCTTCTCCACGACACAGGGCTCGCCGCGCAGGTCCTGAAGTCCCTTGTGGACTGGATCCCGCTCCCCGGCCATGATGCCGCCTCTGGTGTTGGCAGTGCCTCGGCGTTCATCGACGTCCTGGCTGTGGGGCAACACGGTGCCGGCCACTCGCCTGGAGCAGTTGGCGCTGGGGCCCCTCTCGTCCTGGGCCTTCTACAACTGGACGGTCCGGAAGGCGGAGCGGTACGGGTGCTTCTCAAGGATGGTGTGCGGGCAGCCTGGCGGCACCCTGCCATCCGCGCCAAGGCCGCTATAGCAGTTGACAGTTGGTGCCGCGCAGCCGAAGCGGAGGAGCTCCCGACCAGTGCCGTCCGTGATCTCATCTCGGTTGTCTTTGAGGAGGAGGTCGGCTGCCTCGGAAGCGATCTGAACCGAATCCTCGGTGGAGACAGCGAACTGCGGAACGAGCTCCGTTTCGAGTACGCACAGGCCATCCTCAGCGCCAAGTCCACGCAAGCCAGCACCGCTGGCATCGAGACGTGAGGTGGCGGCGGCGACCAGGACGATCGCTGGCGGTCGAGAAGACCGACCAGTCAGATTCGATGGGCGAGTTTCCATACCGATTTGACGCCCGCTTGGAGAGTTCGCGTCGGACTCTGTGGTTCGCGGCGACGGTGGAGTACTCGTTCACCGTCGTCGCGAACCTCGCGGTGCCTCCGCTGCACCCGCAAGCCGTGGCACGCTCACTTCTGCGTCGCCAGGCTCAACGTGTGAGCCGAGAGTTCCTGCCGGGGGACGTCGAAGCTGCACAGGATGCGATCAACGCCTTCCTGTCCGACAAGCTCGAAGCCGATCCACGGATCGCGGTCACGGCCCGGGCCCGACTGTCGCTGGAGCCGGACATCGCAGAGGAGGTCGAGCGCCAGAAGCTCGCCGAAAGGCAGCGATCTACGGAGGAACACCTGGAGTCCGTCAGACTCAACATCCTGCGCGAGCGCCTGGTCGACGAGGCCCTCGGTCTGCCATGGTGGATCGACAGATACTCGGACCTGATGTTCATGGCCAGCGACCCCAAGGTGAAGGCCGAAGCAGTGATCACGGCGTTCAGGAGCGTGCAAACCGCCCTGCGCCACGAGCAGAGAGAGCTCATCACAGACGAGAAGGATGTCGTCTTGGCCCGGGTGGACGAGCTCCTGCGCGTCTTGGAGGACCCCACAACCGCCGTTCGCGCCGCAGGCGTACTCGAACAGCTCGTCCACGCCATCCACGGCAACACGCGCCCCGCTGGGAGTCCCGCTCAAGAACGCGAAGCTGGAAACTGGTGACTGCACACTGATTGATCACCGCTGTCCCGTGCTGAACCGGCTGGTCTCCCCAGCCATCGCGGGGGCACATGAGGGGCACATGAGGGCCAAAAGTGCCGCTGACCAGTGCGAACTACTGAAGGTAGTTTCGCCTGGTCAGCGGCACTTTTGTGGCTGAACCCGCAGGTCATGGGCTTGTGGGGATCAAAAGATCCTCAAGTGGCAGGACAACGCCCTGCTCCGCGTCGCCTCGTAGCCGGTGCCCGCCGCGCCGGGGCTGTCGTGGGGTGATCGGTGGCGGCGGCTCGGTCGTGCGGGGCCGCATCTGTGGCGCCCCGGGCCGGTGGCCGGGGTGGTCAGTCGGTGGTGGGGCGGCGGCGGGTGAGGAGGAGGAGGGTGGCGCCGAGGAGGAGGGTGGTGGTGCCGGCGATGGCGAGGGGGCGGGTGGCGGTGCCGGCGCCGGTGTCGGCGAGGTGGGTGGGGGCCGGGGTGTGGTCGTTGGGGGTGAGGGGGCCCGTGTAGGTGGCGGTGAGCTGGGGGCAGGTGTACTTCTTCGCCGGGGCGGAGCCGCTCGGGAGGACCTCGGACTTGGCGGTGAAGGTGAGGCGGTGGTCGCCGTGCGGGGCTCCGGCGGCGAGCCGCACCTGGAGGGTGAGCTTCTGGCCCTGGGGGAGCTGGTAGCCGCCGGTGTTGACCGGGGTGCCGGTGACGGTGAGGGGCTTCCAGGCGCCGGCTCCCGCGCGGAGTTCGAGGGGGAGGCTGCCGCCGCCGGCGTCGGCGAGGGCGACGGTGGTGGCGAGCTGCTTGACCGTCGCGGTGCTGGTGTTGGTGAAGGTGACGGAGAGTTCGCCCGGGGCGTCGCTGGTGCCGGTGGCCGGGATCGGGTCGGCGGTGGTGCCTTCCGGGCAGTCGCCGGAGGCGGTGGACGGCGCGGCCGAGGGGGTGTCGGCGGCGTGGGCGGGGGCCGTGGCGAGCGCGACCGGACCGGCGGTGAGCACGAGCAGGGTGCAGGCGGCGGGAAGGCGGGCGGGACGCATCGGCGGGCTCCAGCGGTGGGGTCGGGGTTCGCTCTCCGGGGGAAGACCACCGAGGGGCCCGAACGGTTGTCCGCGGCCCCTCGGTTCATTTGGCGGAGGATCAGCTGTGCGCGCCGGCCTTGCGGCGGCGCAGGACGAACAGGGTACCGGCGCCGGCCGCCAGCACCGCGGCGCCGCCGAGGGCGATCGGCAGCGTGGTGGAGTCGGCACCGGTGTGGGCCAGTTCCGGACCGGCCGAGGCCGAGGCGGTGGCGGTGGCCGTGGTGGCGCCGGGCGCGGGGGCGGCGGCCGTGGCCGGGGCGGAGGGCGTACCGGTGGTGGCCGGAGCCGGGGTGCCGTCGACGACCTTGAAGGGCGTGGCGACGCGGTAGGTGCCGGTGAAACCGGTGCAGCTGCCTTCCGGACCCTGGCGCACACCGGGGACGTCCTTGCTGAGGAAGGACTCGGAGGCGCCGTCGAGCTGGGCGAAGTAGTCGGCGCTCAGCGCCTTGCCGGTGGCGGCGAGGCGCACCTGGAGGGTGAGCTTCTCGCCCTTGGCGAGCTTGAACGTGCCGAGGTCGGCGCGGAGGTAGGTCATGTTGTTCTCGATGGCGTCCTGGCCGATGGGCTTCCAGTCGCCACCGGGGAGCTTCAGCTGGACGGTGAAGGCGTCCTTGCCCCAGGTGGGCTGGTTGGGCGCGCCGTCCTCGCCGATGTCGGTGACGAAGAAGTGGGTGCTGAGCTTCTTCAGGTCGACGGGGGTGTCGTTCTCGAAGGTCACGGTCGCCTCCTGCGCGCTGCCGCCCTTGGTCAGGGTGACGCCGGCCAGGCCGCTGCCGGTGACCTTGAGGTTCTCCACGTGGTACCCGCCCGGGCAGGGGCCGCTGGGCGAGGGCATCGGCGCGGTCGGCAGGTGGGGCGGCAGGGTGGTGGGGCCGCCGGTGGGGGCGGTGGGGGCGCTCGGGGCCGCGGTGGTGGAGGGGGTCACGGGGATCCCGACGGCGCCGGCGGTGGCGGCGCCGACCGTGGCACCGAGGGTGAGGGCGACCAGGGCCGCGGAGGCCAGGAGACGGGAAGAGCGCACGATCGGTGCTCCAGCTGTGGAGTGGGGGAAGGCCGTGGTGGGCGACGCGGGCCCGGGCGCGGGGCGCCGGTCCGGGTCGCGATCGCGCACACTATCGAGCCACGGTGGCCGGATCCGGACGGGGGTGGCGCGGTTCGAACGAGGCCCGGCGGGCCTTGTGTCGTTGGTGTACGGGGGAGGTCCGAACCGGCGAGGCGGCCCCGGTTGCCGGGGGCGGGGGGCGGTCGGACGATGGGGGCATGATGCACCAGATGCGAGCCGAGTACGGTCCCCAGGGGGAGGCCGCCGGGGTGCGGCTGTGGCACATGGTCCGGGGCGGGCAGAGCGTGGCGATGTGCGGCCGGGAGCTCGATTCCGGGGCGCCGGTGCGGGAGGCGGTGGACTGGGGGCGGACCCCGGAGCTGTGCTGCCACACCTGCGGGGCGTACTTCCTGCGCGAGGCGCCGTACCTGTCGGCCGAGCACCAGTGAGCGACCGGCCGCTACCGTGCTCGGCATGGAGGAGTCCCTGGTCCGGCCCCGGTCGCTGACCGTCGAGGCCACCGCGCTGCGTTCCGGTGCGTCCGCCCTGCCCGAGTACGTCGACCGGTTCTGCGCGCTGGTCGAGCGGGTGGACCCGCTGCTCCGCGCCTTCGTGGCGGAGTCCGGGCGGCATGCCCGACTGCGGGAGCGGGCGCGGGAGTTGGCCGCGCGGTACCCCGTTCCGGCGGGGCGGCCGCCGCTGTACGGGGTGGCGGTGGGGGTCAAGGACATCGTGCACGTGGACGGGCTGCCGACCCACGGCGGGTCGGCCCTGCCGCCGGGGGTGCTGGCGGGGCCGCAGGCCGTGGTGGTGGACCGGTTGCTGGCGGCGGGGGCGCTGGTCGCGGGCAAGACGGTGACCGCCGAGTTCGCGGCGAGCGCCCCGGGGCCGACCCGCAATCCGCACCGTCCGGGGCACACCCCGGGTGGTTCCAGCAGTGGTTCGGCGGCGGCGGTCGCGGCCGGGCTGGTGCCGTTGGCGATCGGCACCCAGACGGTCGGGTCGGTGATCCGGCCGGCCGCGTACTGCGGGGTGGTGGGTTTCCGGCCGACGTACGGGCGGATCCCGATCGCGGGGGTGATCCCGAACGCGCCGAGCTTCGACACCCTGGGGGTGTTCACCGCCGACCTGGCGGGCGCGGCACTGGCGGCCTCGCTGCTCTGTGACGACTGGCGGACCGGGGGAGCGGAGCCGGCGGAGACGGCGGGGCCGGCGGGGCCGGTGGTCGGGGTGCCGGACGGCCCGTACCTGGAGCGGGCCGAACCGGCCGCGCGGCGGGTCTTCGAGGAGTGGCTGGAACGGCTGGCGCGGGCCGGGGTGACGGTGCGCCGGGTGCCGCTGTTCCCCGACTTCGCCGAGGTGACACGGCAGTTGCAGACCGTCAACCGGTTCGAGCTGGCCCGCGGTCATGCCGACTGGTTCGCCCGGTTCGGCGGGCTGTACCGGCCGGAGACGGTGGCGAGCATCCGGGTCGGGCAGGGGGTCGCGGCGGAGGACCGGGTGGCCGCGCTGCAGTTCCGCGAGCGGCTGCGCGAGCGGGTGGCCGGGGCGGCCGCCGAGGCCGGGGTGGACCTGTGGCTGGCGCCGTCCGCGCCCGGTGGGGCGCCGGAGGGGCTGCACAGCACCGGGGACGCGGTGATGTCGCTGCCGTGGAGCTTCCTCGGCCTGCCCGCGCTGAGCCTGCCGGCCGGGCGGACTCCGGACGGGCTGCCGCTGGGGCTGCAGGTGGTCGGCGCGGTGGGCGGGGACGAGCGGCTGCTGGCCCAAGCCGCCCTGCTGGAGCGGGTGTTGGTGAGGCCTTAGGGCCCGCCTTCAAGCCCCCGGCGTCGCCCCGGAGGCGGGAGTCGGAAGACCGGCCTCAGGCGAGGGCCGGGTCGGCGGGGTCGGTGGCCTCGGCGCGCAGCAGGCGGAGCAGGAGGCGGCCGGCCCGCTGGTACGGGATGTCCTCCTCGTGCAGCACGGCCTGGGAGTTGGCCGTCTCCAGCACCGCGATCAGGGCGAAGGCGAGGTCGCCGAGGTCGGTGCCGGGGCGCAGGGTGCCGGCCGTACGGGCTTCGGCGAGGGCTTCGACTACGGTGTCGTGCCACTCCCGGGCGCAGTCGGCCAGGGCGTCCCGGACGGTGCCGGGGCGGGCGTCGAACTCGGCGGTGACCTCGTAGAAGAAGCAGCCGCCGGGGAAGATCCGGGCCCGGGAGTAGGCGAGCCAGCTCTCGCACAGCGCCCGGGCTTTGGCGAGGCCGGGCGGGGTGTCGGCGACCGGGGCGACGACGGCGTCGGCGAAGATCCGGCGGGCGGCGCGGATGGTGGCGAGCTGTAGCTCCTCCTTGGAGCCGAAGCCGGCGAAGACGCCGCTCTTGCTGAGTCCGAGGTCGGTGGCGAGGCGGCCGATGGACAGGGCGTCCAGGCCTTCGACGGAGGCGATCTCGACGGCGCGGCGCAGGACCGCCCGGCGGGTCTCCTCGCCGCGCAGGACCCGTCCGTCCGTGGTCGGTCCGGCCATCGTGCGTCCTCGTTCCTCTCGCGGGGGGTGTCGCCCAGGGTAGTGCGCCGTCCGTGGGTCGTTCTGAAAACTGCACGAACGGTCGTGCTAATATCTCGCCGCGAGCAAGGAGCGAGCGCAAGGCCCAGGAGCGAAGAGCAGGGAGACCCGATGGACCCCGCCCAGGCACTGATCCGCACCGCCCTCAACCCGACCGTCCGGATCGCCCCCGGCCTGGCCGGGCGAGCCGCCTTCGAACTATTCCGGCACCCACTGCGGCGCAGCCGGGTCCGGACCGCCGAGCAGGAGGTCCACCGGCGGGCCGCCCGCGAACCGCTCGCCGTGCACGGCAAACCCGTGGTCGGCTACCGCTGGGGCAGCGGTGAGCGCCCCGTCCTGCTGCTGCACGGCTGGCGCTCCCGGGCCTCCCGCTTCGCGCCGTTCGTCCCCCGGCTGCGCGCCCTCGGCCTCAGCGCCGTCGCCTTCGACGCGCCGGGCCACGGCGACTCCGGCGGGCGCGGCACCAGCGTGCTGGAGTACCGCGAACTCGCGCTCCGACTCCAGGACCGGTACGGGCCGTTCGAGGCCGTGGTGGCCCACTCGCTGGGTGTCTGCGCGGCCTTCGGGGCGCTCGGCGACGGCCTGCGGGCGGGGCGGCTGGCGGCCGTCTCCGGGGTGTCCGAGGTCGGCTTCTTCCCGGGTGCCTTCTGCGCCGGACTCGGCCTGGACGCCACCGTCGAGCGGGCGCTGCGCAGCCGGATCGAGCGCGACCTGTTCGCCGGTGACGCCGGGGTCTGGGAGCGCTACGACGCCGCGCTCCGGGCGGAGGCGATCAGCCTGCCAGTCCTGGTGGTGCACGACGAGGGCGACGACGTGGTGCCGATCGCCCAGGCGCACCGGCTGGCGCGGGCGTACGGTGAGCGACTCGACCTGGTGGTCACCCGGGGGCTCGGCCACCGCCGGATCATCGGGGAACCGGCTGTCGTTGACCAGGTGATCGGATTCATCTCTGCGGGACTGGGGGTAACTGCCGCATGAAACTCGTCGAACTGCACGCACGGGCCATGGACTTGGCCGTCGAGGTGGTGGACACCGTCCGGCCGGACCAGCTGGACCTGCCCACCCCGTGCGCCGGCTGGACGCTGCGCCGGCTGCTGGAGCACTGCGTGGGCCAGCACCAGGGCTTCGCCGCGGCCGCCCGCGGCGCCGGGCCGGACCTCGCGCTCTTCGCGGACGCCCCGCTGGGCGCGGACCCGGCGGCGGACTTCCGCCGCACCGGCGCCGACCTCACCGCGGCCTTCCGGGAGGCGGCCGCCGCCGAACGGGCGCTCTGGCTGCCGGAGATCCGCGACGGCGGGCCCTTCCCGCTCGCCCAGGCCCTCGGCTTCCACCTGGTGGACACCCTCGTGCACGGCTGGGACGTCGCCGCCGCGCTGGGCGGCGCGGAGCGGCTGGTCGCGGCGGTGGACGGCGACGACGCCCTCGCCGACGCGCTGCTGGCGGTCTCCGAGGCCGTCCCGGACACCCCGGAGGCCCGCGCGCCCGGCCGGGCCTTCCGCCCGGGGCTGGCGCCCGACGGCGAGGGCCGGTTCGACCGGGCCCTGGCGCTGCTCGGGCGCGACCCGGCCTGGAAGGCCTAAGCGGCCCGCCGGGAGTCGAAGTCGCGCTTCTCGTCGCCGCGCTTCTCGTCCGGGAAGCGCGGCCCGCCGATCAGGAAGAACAGTGCGGCGGTCGGAAAGCCGAGCCCGGCGGCGACCAGCACGATGAACTGCCAGAACATCTTCCGCTCCTCGTCAGTCCCGGGCCGCCGGGGCACCCGAAGGTGGTCCCAAACCCGACCGGCCCTGAATGGCCGAATTGTCCGGTCGTTATCCGACGGTATGGCCGAATCGCCCCCGCTGCCACCGGACACCGGGCCCCGGCCCGCACCCCAACCGTGCACGGGTCTGGGCGCGGGCCGGGGGAGGCGGCCACACTGTCGGGATGCAGCTACAGCTCGCAGGGGAAGCACGGCGGCCCGACCGCGAGAGCGAGGACTTCGTGGCGGCCTCACCGGAGGCACTGGTCCTGCTGGACGGCGCGAGTGCGCCGGCCGGCCTGGAGTCCGGGTGCCGGCACGGAACCGCCTGGTACGTCCGCCGGTTGGGCGTGCACCTGCTCGCCCGGCTCACCGACCGGGTGGACCGTTCGATCGCCGAGTGCCTGGCCGACGCCATCGTGGAGACGGCCGCGCTGCACGGCGGCCGCTGCGACCTCGGCCACGCCAACACGCCCGCGGCGATGGTGGTCGCGGCCCGGCGGCACGGCGAGTCGCTGGAGTACCTGGTGCTCGGCGACTCGCTGCTGGTGCTGGAGTTCAAGGACGGCCCGCCCCGGGTGATCGGCGACAACCAGCGCTTCCCCGGCGGGGAGGAGCTGCGCCGCCAGGTCTGGGCGACCGTCCCCGGCTCGGCCGAGCGGGCCGCGCTGCACCTGGAGTACGCGCTGGCGGTGCGCGCCGCCCGTAACCGGGGCGCCGGCCCGTGGATCGCCGCCGCCGTTCCGCGGGCCGCGGAGCACGCCGAGACCGGCTTCGTCCGGCTGGACCGGCTGCACGCGCTGGCCGCCCTCACCGACGGCGCCTCGCGGTACACTGAGCGCTTCGGGATGGGCAGTTGGGGCGATGTGCTGAAGCTGCTCGCCGAGTCGGGGCCGGGTGAGCTGATCGCCCAGGTCCGTGAGGTGGAGCGCGCGGACGCCCGCTGCGAGCGCTGGCCGCGCGGCAAGACCCACGACGACGCCTCCGCCGTCTACGCGTTGCTGTAGGCGGCGGAGGCGTCGCTCAGTCGGGGGCGTGCGCTCGGTCGGGTTCGTGCGGTCGGGCGGTCGGGCGGTCGGGCGGGGTCGCGGCCCGGGTCTTCGGGTCAGCGGTTGTAGCCCCAGGCGAAGCTGGACGCGTCGCCGACTTTCTGGACCCACGGCCGCACGTAGCGGGACGGGTCGTCGCTGGTCGAGTACCCGCCGCCGGTGATCTGGCCGACCCAGCCCTGGTCGCTGGTGTACGCGCCGGCCTCGCACCCCTGGGTGCCGTTGCTCCAGTTGGTCAGGTCGTACTCCACGTACCAGTGCGCGTTGTAGTAGAAGTGCACGTAGATCGAGCAGGTGCCCGTGGTGTCGTAGACGGTGTACGAGCTGGTGTCGATGGCCGGTCGGGCCTGGGCCGCGGTGGCGCCGGTCAGGGCGATCAGTGGGGCTGCGGCGAGTACGGCGAGCCGCCGGACGGTACGGCGCATGGCTGGGTTCCTCCCGTTGTGGTCTCGACCAATCTGGCCAGTGGTTCAGACCAATCGCATTATCCCGACGCGCCTGGATCTGGTGTCAATACCCGTGCGGCAAGGGGGAGATGAGGCTTCGGAGCGCTTCCGGTACGGAGCATGCGAAAGGGCCCGGACCGTGTGGTCCGGGCCCTCTTCGCGCGGTGGGTCAGCTGGCGCTGGTCGGGATGGTGCCGAGCCGGCCGGCCTGGAAGTCCTCCATGGCCTGCTGGAGTTCGCGGTGGCTGTTCATCACGAACGGGCCGTACCAGGCGACGGGTTCGCGGATCGGGAGGCCGCCGAGGAGCACGACCTCGAAGTTGGTGTCGCGGGAGTCCTGCTTCTCGTCGGCGCGGATGGTGAGGGAGTCGCCGTCGCCGAAGACGACGGCCTGGCCCCGGTGGAAGGGGCGGTGCTCCGTGCCCGCCGAGCCGCTGCCGGCCAGGCCGTAGGCGAGGGCATTGAAGTCCGCGCGCCAGGGCAGGGTGATCTGGGCGCCGGGGCTGATCGAGGCGTGGATCATGGTGATCGGGGTGTGGGTGGTGCCGGGGCCCTGGTGGCCGTCCAGCTCACCGGCGATCACCCGGAGCAGCGCGCCGCCGTCCTCGGTGCTGAGCAGCTTGACGCTGCCGCCGCGGATGTCCTGGTACTTCGGGGCGATCATCTTGTCCGAGGCGGGCAGGTTGACCCACAGCTGGAGGCCGTGGAAGAGACCGCCGGACTTCACCAGCGACTCGGGCGGGGTCTCGATGTGCAGCAGGCCGGAGCCGGCCGTCATCCACTGGGTGTCGCCGTCGGTGATGGTGCCGCCGCCGCCGTGCGAGTCCTGGTGAATGAACGTTCCGTCAATGATGTAGGTGACGGTCTCGAAGCCGCGGTGCGGGTGCCAGGGGGTGCCCTTGGGCTCGCCGGCCGCGTAGTCCACCTCACCCATCTGGTCCATCATGATGAACGGGTCGAGGTACTTGGTGTTGATCTTGGCGAAGGCACGGCGGACGGGGAAGCCCTCGCCCTCGTAGCCCTCGGGGGCGGTGGCGACGGTGAGTACCGGCCGCGCGTTCGCGACGGCCGGGTCCGGCGTGGTGACGCGCGGGAGGGTCAGCGGGTTGTCGACGGTCACGGCGGGCATGTCGGCCTCCTTCGAGGGGGGTTCTCTGGCCTACGTGCACGAGGTTAGTTCAATCCTCAACAACAAGCAAGTTGAAAGTTGAACTATGTAGTGACGGGGGAGCCGGGCCTTCCGGCCCGGGGACTCCCTCTCAGGATGGGTCAGCCGTACATCCGGCGCATGGTGAAGTCGACCATCTGCTCGACCGCCTTGGCGTCGAACACCATCCGGTGCTCGCCCTCCATGTCCAGCGCGAAGCCGTAGCCGGTCGGCAGCAGGTCCAGCACCTCGGCGCCGGTGACGGTGAAGTGCTTGGAGTCCTTGCCGGCGTAGCGGCGCAGCTCCTTGAGCGAGCTGAACATCGGGATCACCGGCGTCGGGGTGTTGTGCAGCGCCAGGAAGCCGGGGCGCTCACCTCGCGGGCAGTGCACCTTCGAGGTGATGAAGATGGCCTGGAAGTCCTCGACCGCCATCGAGCCGGTGGTGAAGGCCCGCACCGCGTCCGCCAGGGACGGCGGGGACGGCTCCGGGTAGAGGGACTGCTGGGGCGCCTGCCCCTGGGTGCCGTACGCGTCCGGTCCGGGCATGCCGTTCATGCCCGGCTGCGGACCCGCCTGCTGCTGGTAGGGGTCACCCGGGTATGCGTTCTGGTCATATCCGTACACACGGACAGGCTAGCGGGAGCGCACCCGCCCGCGCTGGCGTCGATCCTGACAAGGAGTGGCCGCCCCGGCTTGTGGGACGTGACCACGTTCATAGCGGATTCACCGCCGGGGGCTTGCCCAAGTTACCGCTGGGTAGCATCATGATGCCTACTGGTGGGTACGGGGCGCCCGAAACGCGGCGGTCTCCCGGAAGCGACGAACCGGAGAAAACGGCCATGGGTCACTACAAGTCCAACCTGCGGGACGTGGAGTTCAACCTCTTCGAGGTGTTCGGTCGCGACCAGGTGTACGGCACCGGCCCGTACGCGGACATGGACGTCGAGACCGCGAAGAACATCCTCAGCGAGATCGCCCGCCTCGCCGAGAACGACCTCGCCGCGTCCTTCACCGACACCGACCGCAACCCGCCGGTCTTCGACCCGGAGACCAACACCGCGCCGGTCCCGGCCGCGTTCAAGAAGAGCTACCAGACCTTCATGGACGCCGAGTGGTGGCGCCTGGGCATCCCGGAGTCCATCGGCGGCCAGGTCACCCCGAACTCGCTGATCTGGGCCTTCGCCGAGCAGATCCTGGGCTCCAACCCCGCCATCTGGATGTACTCCTCCGGCCCGGCCTTCGCCGGCGTCATCGCCGACGAGGGCACCGAGGAGCAGCTCGAGGTCGCCAAGCGGATGACCGACCGCCTGTGGGGCTCCACCATGGTCCTCACCGAGCCCGACGCGGGCTCCGACGTGGGCGCCGGCCGCACCAAGGCGATCCAGCAGGAGGACGGCTCCTGGCACATCGAGGGTGTGAAGCGCTTCATCACCTCGGGCGAGCACGACATGTCCGAGAACATCATCCACATGGTGCTGGCCCGCCCCGAGGGCGGTAAGCCGGGCACCAAGGGCCTGGGCCTGTTCATCGTCCCCAAGTTCGACTTCGACTGGGAGACCGGCGAGCTGGGCGAGCGCAACGGCGTCTACGCCACCAACGTCGAGCACAAGATGGGCCTCAAGGCCTCGAACACCTGCGAGATGACCTTCGGCGCCAAGCACCCGGCCAAGGGCTGGCTGCTCGGCGAGAAGGTCGACGGCATCCGCCAGATGTTCAAGATCATCGAGTTCGCCCGGATGATGGTCGGCACGAAGGCCATCGCCACCCTCTCCACCGGCTACCTGAACGCCCTGGAGTACGCCAAGGAGCGCGTGCAGGGCGCCGACATCTCGCAGTTCCTGGACAAGACCGCCCCGCGCGTCACCATCACCCACCACCCCGACGTGCGCCGCTCGCTGCTCACCCAGAAGGCCTACGCCGAGGGCATGCGCGCGCTGGTCCTGTTCACCGCGTCCGTCCAGGACGACATGACCGCCGCCAAGCTGCGCGGCGAGACCGACGAGGCCGCCGAGCGCCTCAACGACCTGCTCCTGCCGATCGTCAAGGGCTACGGCTCGGAGAAGTCCTACGAGCAGCTCGCCCAGTCCCTGCAGACCTTCGGTGGCTCCGGCTACCTGCAGGAGTACCCGATCGAGCAGTACATCCGCGACGCCAAGATCGACACCCTGTACGAGGGCACCACGGCGATCCAGGGCCAGGACTTCTTCTTCCGCAAGATCGTCAAGGACGGCGGCCAGGCGCTGGCCGCGCTGTCCGAGCAGATCCAGAAGTTCCTCGCCTCCGCCGAGGGCGGCGACGCCCTGGCCGCCGAGCGCGAGCTGCTCGCCAAGGCCGCCGCCGACCTGGAGGCCATCGTCGGCAAGCTCATCGCCGACCTGACCTCGGTCGAGCAGGACGTCAAGAACATGTACAAGGTGGGCCTCAACACCACCCGCCTGCTGATGGTCTCCGGCGACGTCGTCGTCGGCTGGCTGCTGCTGCGCCAGGCCGCGGTGGCCCTGGCCAAGCTGGAGGCCGGCGCCTCCGAGAAGGACGTGCCGTTCTACCAGGGCAAGGTCGCGGCCGCCCGCTTCTTCGCCAAGAACGTCCTCCCGACCATCGCCCCGCAGCGGGCGATCGCCGAGGGCATCGACAACGAGATCATGGAGCTGGCGGAGGAGGCCTTCTAAGGCCCGTACCCACCCGTCGCCCGCCACCTCCCTTCGTGGGACACGCTGCGCGCGGCACCTCCTGAACCGCCTGACGACACCCTCACACCGAAGGGCCCGGCTGCCACCGGGCCCTTCGGTGTTTCCGCGTGGTTCCGGTGTTCTCGGGGTTTCAGTGTTTTCGGACAGTTCTGAAACTACGTGCCGCGGAGCGCGGTGAGCGGGTCGGTGCGGGCGGCGCGCAGGGCCGGGTAGAGGCAGGCCAGGAGGCCGTCGTCGTCGTGGTCAACGGAGGCCTCTCCCGGGGGACTTCACTGGGACGAGTGTGATCACCGGCCGCCGGGAAGGGGGACGGGTTCCCGGGATTTCCGTTCCGCTCGGCCCTGTTGACGGTCGGCCACGGGCCGCGCGGCCCGGCGGGACTCCTCCGGGGTCGGCTGGGAGGGCGGCCGGACGGGCCTGCTGACGGTGTGCGACGGCGGGGGACCGGGCGGTGAAGGGGGGTCGGTGAGGTGCGGGTTCGGGGTTGTGTGGGTGTTCCGCATCGCATGCGAGGTCACGAATGCCATGTCCGTGTACGGGCATATGCTCAAGGTGCGAAGCCGATCCCCCATCCGGCTTCGGCCCTCCCTCGACCCTGGAGCAGTATGTCGACCGCCGCCCGCCAGGCATTCTTCGACCGGACGCACACCGACGATCTGATCGCGTTCCTCGGCACGTCGCCGTCCCCGTACCACGCGGTCGCGAGCGCCGCCGAGCGCCTGGAGAAGGCGGGGTTCCGTCAGGTCGCGGAGACGGACGCCTGGGACGCGACGGCCGGCGGGCGCTACCTGATCCGCGGGGGCGCGCTGATCGCCTGGTACCTGCCGGAGGGGGTCGGGCCGCAGACACCGTTCCGGATCGTCGGCACCCACACCGACTCGCCCAACCTGCGGGTGAAGCCGGTGCCGGACGCCGGCTCGGCCGGGTGGCGGCAGGTCGCGGTGGAGATCTACGGCGGCGTTCCGCTGAACTCCTGGCTCGACCGTGACCTGGGCCTGTCCGGCAGACTGGCGCTGAAGGACGGCAGCGCGCGGCTCGTCCAGCTGGACGAGCCGCTGCTGCGCGTGCCCCAGCTCGCCATCCACCTGGACCGCCAGGTCAACGACGGCATGAAGCTCGACCGGCAGCGGCACCTCACCCCGATCTGGGGTCTCGGGCCGGTCGACGAGGGCTCGCTGATCGCCTACGTCGCCGAGCGGGCCGGGCTCGCCGCCGAGGACGTGGCCGGCTGGGACCTCATGACCCACGACGTCCAGCCCGCCTCCTACCTGGGCCGCGACCGGGAGCTGCTGGCCGGCCCGCGCCTGGACAACCTGCTGTCGGTGCACGCGGCCACCGCCGCGCTGGCCGCCGTGGCCGTCGCCGCCGCCGAGGGCGGGGTCGCGCTGCCGTACATCCCGGTGCTGGCCGCCTTCGACCACGAGGAGACCGGCAGCGAGTCCGACACCGGCGCGCAGAGCCCGCTGCTCGGCAACGTGCTCGACCGGACGGTCCACGCCCGCGGCGGCTCCCCGGAGGACCGCGCCCGGGCGCTGGCCGGCACCGTCTGCCTGTCCTCGGACATGGGCCACGCCGTCCACCCGAACTACTCCGAGCGGCACGAGCCGGGCCACCACCCGCTGCCGAACAACGGGCCGATCCTCAAGGTCAACGTCAACAACCGCTACGCGACCGACGGCGTCGGCCGGGCGGTGTTCGCGGCCGCCTGCGAGAAGGCCGGCGTGCCGTGGCAGAGCTTCGTGTCCAACAACGCGATGCCCTGCGGTACGACGATCGGACCGATCACGGCGGCGCGGCTGGGCATCAAGACGGTGGACTGCGGCATCGCGGCGCTGTCCATGCACTCGGCGCGCGAGCTGTGCGGGGCGGAGGACCCGTACCTGCTGGCGAGCGCGATCAAGGCGTTCCTGGAGGGCTGAGGACGCCGACACCCGGAGGGGGCCCGTTCTCGGCGGGCCCCCTCCGCGCTGCCCGGCTACTCCATGCCCGCCAGCACCAGCGGGAGGCGGCGGACGCCGTCGGCGACCAGCTTCACCGGCACGCCCCAGTCCTGCTGGTGCACGTGGCAGGCCGGGAACTCGATCGCCGGGTCGTCGTCGCAGGAGGCGGCCATCGCGGAGACGTGCAGCACGCCCTCGGTGACCTCGTCGGAGAGCACCAGCTCGCGGGAGAGGTCGGTGTCCGCGCCCGCGCCGGAGACCAGCAGCTCGGGCGGGGTCGAGCTGACCAGCAGTCGGGTCGACGGGCCGTAGCGCTCGTCCAGCTTCTGGCCGCTCGGCGCCTCGAAGACCACGTCCAGCCGGAGGGCGCCGGGGGCGACCTCGGTGGCCGCCCGCTGGGTGCGGTGCGCCACCGACTCGACCCGCACCGCCTCCTCCGGCAGCCGCAGCCTGGTCAGCCGGTGCCGGGCCGACTCGACCACCACGATGTCGTCGTCCACCAGCACCGCCCCGGAGGGCTCGCGCAGGTCGGTGGCCAGGGTGGTGACCTCGCCGCTCGCCGGGTCGAAGCGGCGCAGCGCGTGGTTGTAGGTGTCGCTGACGGCCACCGAGCCGTCCGGCAGCACCGTCACGCCCAGCGGGTGCTGGAACAGCGCCTGGTCGGCGGCGCCGTCACGGTGACCGAAATCGAACAGGCCGGTGCCGACGGCGGTGTGGACGGTCCTGGTTTCACGTGAAACGAAACGCAGCGCCGAGGTCTCCGAGTCGGCCACCCAGAGCTTCCCGCCGTCCGCCGAGACCGCCAGGCCGGACGGCTGGGCGAACCAGGCCTCGGCGACCGGGCCGTCCACCAGGCCCTCGTTGGTGGTGCCGGCCGCGACGCCGACCGTACCGGCCGCCGGGTCGTACGCCCACAGCTGGTGCACGCCGGCCATCGCGATCCACACCCGGCCGTCGAACCAGGCGACGTCCCACGGCGAGGAGAGGTCCACCTCGCGGGCCGGGCCCGCGGTGGGTGAGCCCTGCCACCACTGACGGCCGGTGCCGGCCAGGGTGGTGACGCTGCCGTCGGCCAGCCGCACACCGCGCAGCGCGTGGTTCACCGTGTCGGCGACGACCACGTCGTAGTCGCCACCCTCGGGGAGCAGCGCCAGGCCCTGCGGCTCGCTGAACCGCGGACTGGTGCCGTCCACCAGACCGCGCTGCCCGTCACCGATCCGGCGCACCACCGTCTCGCCGTCCTCGGCCAGCTCGACCAGGCTGTGGTGGCCGGAGTCGGCGACCAGGAAGTGGCCGTTCGGCAGCCGCACCGCCTTGCCGGGGAACTTGAGGTCGTCGCTGCTCGGCTCCGGCGCCACGTACGGGCCGTCGCCGCGGCGCAGGGTGCCCTTGGCCTCGTGCTCCGCCTCCAGCTCGGCCACCAGGCGGGCGATCGCGTGGGCGTGGCCCTCACCGGCGTGCTGGGCCACCACGTAGCCCTCGGGGTCGATCACGACGAGCGTCGGCCAGGCGCGGACGGCGTACTGCTTCCAGGTCGCCAGCGCCGGATCGTCCAGCACCGGGTGGTGCACCTCGTAGCGGGCCACGGCGTCGACGACGGCCTGGTGGTCGGCCTCGTGCACGAACTTCGGCGAGTGCACCCCGACGATCACCACGGTGTCGCGGTGCTGCTCCTCGAGCTCGCGGAGCTCGTCGAGGACGTGCAGACAGTTGATGCAGCAGAAGGTCCAGAAGTCTAGTACGACACACTTACCTCGCAGGTCGGCAAGCCTGAGTTCCTTGCCGCCTGTGTTGAGCCATCCACCGGCGCCGACCAGCTCGGGGGCGCGGACACGTGCACGAGAAGCCATGTCCTCATCCAACCCCATCAGGTCGTGGAAGCATTCCGTGCGGGCCATGAAGGGGAAGCGGCACCCGGCTGGCGACAGAGGTGAGGCACGTCAGGAGCCGGGGGAGCGCCGCCAGGGGGGTCATGCTGCTGGGGCTCACGGACCTGCCGCCGGGTGCTGGTGCTGCCTGAGGCGTCCTTCGGTGTGCTCACGGAGGCTGCGGGCTACGACCCGGATCAGAGCCGAGTAAATCCGCCACCGTTAGGACGTCCAGGTCCTTGGGCTATGGATGGCCGGCGAGGAGAAGCGGCAGCTTCACGCGCCGGACTGCGAGGGCGCGTCGTGAGTCTTCGAGAGATCGCCGGACAGCCGTCCGAGGGCCTGGCGTCGGACGCTGACGCGTGCGTGACGTGCGACTACTTCGACCGGGCGGAAGCCCAGTACTCGGACGAGCAGTACCCGACCATTCGACGGATGCTCACCCGCAACCGTGCCCAGCACATCCAGGACGGGGAGTGCGCGAGGCCGGGGATGCCCGGTGAGTGACCAGGACGCCCCGAAGACCGCCCCGGACGAGCCCGCCGAGGACGCGGGCCCGGTGGACCCGTTCGAGTGGCTTCACGTCCACCCCTGGCCCCCGAAGCGGCGCACCGAGTCCCGGCCGGTTCTGACCCCGGAGGAGTTCAGCGAGGCGCCGCTCTCGCCGGAGGACTGCCGACGGCGGGCCGAGCTGCTGGCGAAGGTGCGCGACGCCAACCACTACCCGAGACGCTGAGGCGCCCGGGGAATCCCGGCTCGAGGTCCGGCGGTCTGGGTCTTGGCGGCTCTGGGACGAGATGGAGGCCGCCCACAACCGACGGGCAGTCGCCGGACAGCCCGGATACGAGCGGTACGGGCTCACGGTGCCCCCCACCGGACAGACGGCCTGGCTGGACGGTCCCGGGAACGCCCTGCCCTGATTCCGAGCCCGGTCGCCGATGCGTCCTCCACAGAGCGGCCGGGCCACGTCTCCCGCTGCCGGGGAAGGCACGCCGAGCGCAGCCGGGTCGGCCCCGGCCCCTGTCTCAGTTCACGACGGGCGGCCGGGGCTTCCTCGTGCCCGAAACGCAAGAACCCCCGGGCCCCTCACGGCGAGGGTGTCCCGGGGGTCACTTGGTTCACAGCCTGTTGCCGGTGCCTAAGCACGCGCTAACCGTGCTTTGCGGCGTCTTTGGGAGTCCAATTTCCGAGCCTCTCGGTATGGACTCCACTGCAAGGGTGGCTAGTTGATCGTTTGTGGGCATGAAAACGGCATCACACCCAGGGCGCGTGTTTCGAGCTGGGACCGGGATCGCTGAGCGGCCAGGCTGTGAACTTCCGGAGCGCCCCACTCAGGCCCAGGACGAGCCGTTAGAACGGCGGACGCTGGTGGTCGAAGTCGCGTCGAGTCTTGGTCCGATGACACGACTTGCAGAGCACTGAACGTTGCCGTCCACGTCTTCGCCACCGAGTGCGAGCGGCTGCCGGTGGTCGATGTCCACGCCGCCGGGCAGGAACCGCCCACCACACGCGGCACAGTCACCATGTCCAGTGCGACGCACCGCCTTGCGCAGACGCGCCGCCGCATCCATACCAGCCGCTATGGCTGCCCGCCGCTTGCGATGTGACTGCACCGTGCGACCGGCCTCATAGGTCTGGTGGTGCTCGTCGCACCGGCCGTTGCGGGTGGCCCACCCCCTACAGTCAAGGCACCGTGTGCGCATGACCCCCTCCCCCCTTGAGTCACGGATCACGTGATCCGTGGCCTCATGCCATGGTTCACCAAGCCGCACCCTAATTAATTTACAGTTATGTGGTATCGGGCATCCGCCCTATCCTGTTGCAGACAGGGCGGGAGGATCGTGACTGAGAATCAGATCAACGGCAGCGACGTCGAGTTAGCGGTTCAGGCCGAGATTGTGAACGGCGGCATCTACTTAGGTACGCCCCGCGACAGGGACGAGATGACCGGCATCTACCGCGAGATCTATGTGCGAACGAAGCGCCTGATAGATGCACTACCCGCGATGCCCGTAGCCATCCACGGGGCGACGATGCGGCGCCGTGCGCACCTACGGTTAGACGCCGCTTCATACTTCGAAGCCCACGAGCCCGATGTCGTGGTCCGTGCCCCAGTCAGCGGGACAGTACTTTCGTCAACTTCAAGTCGAAGCGGCAGGGCTGGCAGACTTTCTAGACGACATCGCGACTATGGGAATGTCGAAAGATGACCGCATCAGTCTGTGGCGGATGCGCGGAGACTTCGAACACTTGCTTCGCGTCTTTGTGGAGAACATCCCCCGCCGAAGCTAGCTGGCGGAGCCGCCGCGTCGTCCACGCCCGCTTTCGGCAATGGCTACTCGTGGGCGACGCGGCCCCTTCGCCGCACGACTCCGGCGGCAACCCCGGTAGCGCGGGGCTCGTGGTACATGGGCGAAAGGCCACGGCTGGGTTCTCTGACCACCTGCCACAGAGGGGTGTGCGGAACTCCCCGCCGTCCTACCTTCCCCAGAGCGCAACGACTTCCCGGGGCTCCCCCGTGTCCCCCCGTTCCCCGGGGCGCTGCGGCTCTGCCCCCTCTAGAGCGCAAGCCCTTCCTGGCGTTCTGCTGTTTTGAAGGCTGATCCCGGCTCTCTTTAGAAATCTCTATGGTGTTTCGGGATCGGGTATCAAAACACCAGAACACCACGGCTTCCCGCTGCACTGGCATGCACATGACCTCGGCGAGCATCGGTGGCAAGCACCGTATAGCCCCGCGTTGATCAATCGTCTACCGGAGGCCGGTCGACTGTTGGACACCGAACCGCTTCGGGCCCTTGGAGGACCATCGTGATCAAGCGTGCAGTAATAGGCGTGGCGACGGCCGCGCTGGTTGGCCTCGGCACCGGCGTGGCGCTCGCAAACGCAGGCGTGGACAGCGCCGCCCGGCCGACCGCCAGTTATACAACTCCAGTGTCGACGCCCCCCGCCATGACAGAGTCTGCGCTAGTGGGGGGCAGCAGCGCTGATGTCACCTCGGCCTGGTGGAACCACTCCTCGCACCACGCAAACGGGGGAAGCGCTTCTGCTGCCACCCCGGCTGATTGGTGGCATGCTCATGTGAACGCAGAGGGCTGGCTCGACAACCCCCATGAGGACGTTCTCTGATCCCTCAGGATTGCCCGCCGATGCTCGTGCGCCGGCGGGCATCTTCTGTTGCGCGGCGTACTTCTCAGAGCCGCCTCAGGGCGGCCTCACACAGCCAAGGTGTCAGCTCCCCTGCCTGAGGCTGACCGGAGCAGCGATGCAGGTTCAGCGGTCGGCGTCGCTTATAGAGACAGGCGGCGCGTCATCGACACAGATCGTGACAGCGACGTCAAGTGGTTCCGGGTAGTCCACATGCAGGATGAACTCGACGCCGCCAGGCTCGCCGGAGAAATGATCGTTTTCACCGTGGGGTGAGATGTTGCTGATCCACACGTCGGCGTCGCCTAGGTTGTAGATGAAGTCCTGTTCGAGCGATTGGCCACCGGGGAAGATTTCACTCGGAGCTGCATCTATAACCTGGCCGGCGGTGATGTGGACCACGGCATGCCTCGTCTTTATGACGCCAGGCAGCCGCACGTTCATAGGTATACGGCCATGCAGGCCCCGATACCGAAGTCGGAATGATTTTGGCACCACTACCTCCAGGCTCTCAGGGAGGAGTGGCCGGTGATCACTAGCCAGGTCCTTATCCAGCGTCACCCCGAACGGCCTGACCGGCAAGTGCGGCGAGGGGCAACTTGGGCACAGGCGGGCTCCCGGGGCCCTCAGACCCGCCTCAGGACCTCCTCACAGGCCGCGCAGCGCCTGTCCCGTAGGTAGATCGGGTACCAGGGCTCTCCGGGCCCCTCAGGCCGGTAATGGGAGTGCTCCATGGGCGTGGTGTCTCGACCGCAGAGCGTCCGGTCCTGGGGGTCCTCCGGGGCGTCCGGGTCGGCGCCGGCTGCGTGGACCATGAGGACGGCGGGCGGGGCCTGGTCGGCGTCCAGCTCGAAGAGCACGACGATCGAGGCCATGGTTCGATCCTGCATTCCAGCGGCCCCTTCCGCGCCCGCTGTGCGGCCGTCTGCGGGCATGAAGAAGCCCCGGCACGCTCAGGGGCCATGCCGGGGCTGTCTTGGGCGCTCTAGGTAGGGGAGAGGGCTTGCCCCTCGCTACTGCTTGATTTCGGCCCACTTGATACGGACTCGCTGCTCCGGGACGAAGCGCTTGCCGCGTTCGCCCTTGCTGATGAGCACGCCGTCTATGGCCAGGGACAGGCGGTCCCGTTTCTGGTCCTGCGTTGAAGCCGCCCAGGCGGGGAGCAACAACTCGCTGTCCAGCAGCGGAGTGATGTCGACGGCAGGGAGCGGGATGTTGGCGAGGTCGGAGCGCAGACCATCGATACGGCTCTGGAGCCGGGCGGCGAGGCGGTCGTAGCGGTCGAGGGCGCCGGGGCGGTCGAACTCGCCACGAACGTAGCGGGCATCCTCCAGGTCGGCCAACCGGGCTTCCTGATCGGTGATTTCGGAGGCGATCGCGTCCCGCTTGGCGAAGGTTTCGGGGTCGGTCCGCTTCGTCCAACGGTCGGCTATCGCCACCAGCAGGGGGTCATCGAGATCCAGCGTGGGGAGCAGCGAGAGGAACCACTCGGAGACGTACTCGTCCACCCGGTCGGCCATGGCGCTGGCCCCGGGGCACTGGTTGCCTGCTCGGCGAGCCATGCACTGATAGCTGTTGCCGACCTTGTGCATCCGACGACCGCACCCCGGTACATCGCAGAAGATCAGGCTGGTGAGAAGCGCCGTGCCGTTCGGTTTCGGCATCCGCTTGCCAGCGTGGGCGCGGGTCCGGGATTCGAGCTGCCGGATGATCCGCTCGCGCTCGCCGACCGTGATGATCCCTTCGCCGATGCTCACGGTGTCCAGCGTCTCGGGGTCGCGGTAGGGGAACACGCGGCTTGTGAACTTGCGGCTGCCGTCTTCCGCTTCGATGGTTTCGGTCTCGGGCATGAGACCGGCAAAGGCAGGCGACTTGACCAGGTTCATGATGCTCGCGGCGTTCCACTGGCCACCCCGAGCCGAGGGGATGTCGTACTCGTTGAGCAGCCGGGCGATCTGTACGAGGGACTTGCCGGCCAACGCGTCATCCGCGATCAGCCGGGCGTAGACGGCCGTCTCGGGGTCGTGCACCAGCTTCTTCGTGGCGGGGTCGACCAGCAGCCCGTACGGAGGCTGTCCGCCGATCCACTGGCCCTGTCGGCGCAGGTGTTGCTTCGCGTGGGCCACGCGGGTGCCGAGGTTCTTCGACTCGGAGCGGGCGAGTTCGGCGAGCATGGCGACGACCATGCGGGCCGAGTCGTTCGAGGTGTCGAGACCGTCCACGACGGAGACCAGACGGCCACCCGCCTTCTCGATGTCGTCCAGGACCTTGCCGACCTGGCCGATGCCCTTGCGGGACAGGCGGTCGAGCTTCCACACGATCAAGGTCCCGACGACGCCCGCCGTGACGGCGGCAAGGGCGGAGTCGAAGCCTTTGCGCTCAACGTCCTTGAAGCCGGAGCGACCCCGGTCGATGTGGACCTTGCGGACCGTCAGGCCGTTGCGCTCGGCCCATGCGCGGCAGTCGGCTTCCTGCCGTTCGATCGCCGTCTTGCCGTCGCGGTCCAAGGACAGCCGAAGGTACAGGTCACACAGGGTGTGGTGGTGCACGTACGCCCCCTCTGAAGATCCCTACATTGTGTAGGACTTCCAGAAGTCCAGGATGGTGATCTTGCCCCGGAAGTCGGCGAGGGTGAGGTCCTTGTCGCCGGTGTTGAGCTAACCGCCGGCGCCGACGAGTTCGGGGGCGCGTACGCGTGCACGAGATGCCATGGGGGTTATCCAACCTCATGTGGGGTGGGGGGACGCTGACGCGGGGGTGTGTTCGTGGGGGTGGGCTCTCGGGTGGGTGGGTGCCGGGGGCGGCTCCGGGGGTGGCCGCTCCGGGGGCTGGGTGATTTTCCGACTGCCGACCCTCATCGCGGGGGGTTGAGACCGTTGGCAGTCTGAAAATCACCCGTCACGCCCCTCTCCGCAGCCACCCCCTGCGCCGCCCCCTTCCGCAGCGCGTCCCTCTCGCCTGGTCGGGTGAGGGGGTGGGTGGGCGGGGGAGGTGGAGGGAGGGTGGGGGAGCGGGGGGTGGGTCAGTTGGGGGTGGTGGTGGGGGTGGGGAGGGGCTCGGGGATGCCGGGGAAGGGGGTGTCGGGGGCGCCCCAGTGGTGGGCTCGGAGGGCGCAGTCGCGGAGGGCGGTGGCTGCGGTGGGGCGGTGGGGGGTGGGGAACTCGGCGACCAGGTCGGCGTAGACGGTGGTAAGGCGGGTTTCCAGGTGGGCGGCGAGTTGGGTGGCGGTGGTGGTGTCGGTGACGGGGAAGGGGAGTTGGTAGCCGCCGGCGGCGGGGGCGGGGGTGGCGCCGAGGCCGGTGATGAGGCGTTGCCAGGCGTCGCGTTGGGCTTGGTGGGCGGCGTAGGCGGTGCGAGCGTCGGCGCGCTGTTGGTCGTCGGGGAGGTGGGCGCCGACGACGCCGTAGCCGTAGATGGCGGCGTGTTCGGCGCTCAGGGCCTGCTGGAGGGCGGGGAGTGCCGCGCCGGGGGTGGGGGTGGGGGTGGTGGCCGGGGCGGGTTGGTCGGCGGGGGCGCCGAGGGCGGCGGCGTGCAGGGCGTTGGCGGTGGCCACCGAGGCGAGCAGGCGGGCGAGGGGTGGGCGGGCTGCGCCGAGGTCGGCCAGGCGGGCTTGGGCGGTCTGGCGTTCCAGGGTGGCCAGGGTGGCGGGGGTGGGGGTGCCGCTGGGGGGTGTGGTGGGGGTCGTGGTGGTGGGTGTCGGGGGGACGGAGGCGGCCGGGATGCCGTAGGCGAGGGCGGCGCGGTGCTGGGCGGTCTCGGCGCGGAGGGTCCTGAGCAGGGCGGTCTGGGCCCCGGGCGCGGCGAGGAGGGTGTCGTAGGCCGCCAGCAGGGTGTCGGTGGCGGCGACGGCGCGCAGGCGGACGGGGGCGTCCGGGTCGGGGCCGGGGCCCTTGGCGCCGGGTAGGACGTCGCCGTCGGGGTCGGTGCCGGAGTTGGTGCAGGCGGTGGTGAGGGTGATCAGGCCGAGGGCCAGGAAGGTCCTTCGGCTGGGCGGCTGCATCGGGGTCACTCCGGAGCGGGTACGGGAGGACGGCCTCCCCGCCTGCCCTCGAGGGAATGAATCTTCGCAGAACCCCCACGTTTGCGGGTGGTGTTCGAGGGTTCGGTGCGGTGGGTGGGGCGGTGTGAGCTTGCTCGCAGTGAGTGGCGTGCGGCTGGTCGGGGGAGGTCCGGAATCGGTGGTTCGCGGCTTCACCGGCTAGGCTTTGGGCCGAGCTGCCGTGACCCGGTGTGCGCCCCGAGGGGCGCGGAGGGTGCGGGGCGACCTCTGACAACAGCAGACGCGGCCGAGGAGTCCACCCGGATGAGCACCACCCACACCGACCGGCTGCGCGCGTTGCTGGAGCCGCTGGCCGTCCAGGCCGGACTGGACCTGGAGGACGTCAAGGTCACCAAGGCGGGCAACCGCCGGCAGGTGCAGATCGACGTCGACACCGACGGCGGCGTGGACATGGACGCCATCGCCGAGTTCAGCCGGGCGGTCGGTGAGGCCCTGGACGCCTCGGACGTGATGGGGGACGAGCCGTACCTGCTGGAGGTCGGCTCGCCGGGGGCGGAGCGTCCGCTGGTCCTGCCGCGGCACTGGCAGCGCGCCGAGGGCCGGCTCGCCAAGATCCACCTGGTCGACGGCGGGGAGCTGGTCGCCCGGGTGCTGGAGGCGGACGAGGCCGGCGCGCTGGTCGAGGTGCAGCCGGTGAAGGGGCGGGGCCGTCCCAAGGAGCGCCGCCTGGAGTACGTCGAGGTGGCCCGGGCGCGGGTCCAGGTCGAGTTCAACCGCAAGGACGACGAGCAGCTCCTGGACGAGGCCGCCGACTTCGACGAGGGGGACGACGGCGCCGAGTGAGCCGGCCGCCGTACGACCATCATGAACGTGACGAAAGACGAGGAGGCGTAGCCGTGGACATCGACATGAGTGCCCTGCGCACGCTGGTCAACGAGAAGAACATCCCCTTCGACCTGCTGGTCGAGTCCATCGAGTCCGCCCTCCTCACCGCGTACCACCGCACCGAGGGCTCGCGCCGTCGCGCCCGGGTGCAGCTGGACCGCAAGAGCGGCCACGTCACCGTGTGGGCCATGGAGGACCCGGCGGAGCTGGACGAGGGCGTCGAGCCGAAGGAGTTCGACGACACCCCGAACGGCTTCGGCCGGATCGCGTCCAGCATCGGCATCCAGGTGATGATGCAGCGCCTGCGCGACGCCGCCGACGACCAGACCTTCGGTGAGTACGCGGGCAAGGAGGGCGACATCGTCACCGGCGTCGTCCAGCAGGGCAACGACCCGAAGAGCGTGCTGGTCGACATCGGCAAGCTGGAGGCCATCCTGCCGCCGCAGGAGCAGGTCCCGGGCGAGGACTACCGGCACGGCACCCGGCTGAAGTGCTACGTGGTGGCGGTGCGCCGTGGTGTCCGCGGCCCGTCGGTGACGCTGTCGCGCACCCACCCGAGCCTGGTGAAGAAGCTGTTCGCGCTGGAGGTCCCGGAGATCGCGGACGGCAGCGTGGAGATCGCGGCGATCGCCCGTGAGGCCGGCCACCGCACCAAGATCGCGGTCTGGTCGCGCCGGGCCGGGCTGAACGCCAAGGGCGCCTGCATCGGACCGATGGGCTCCCGGGTGCGCGCCGTGATGGGCGAGCTGCACGGCGAGAAGATCGACATCGTCGACTGGTCCGAGGACCCGGGCGAGATGGTCGCCGCGGCGCTGTCCCCCGCGCGGGTGACCAGCGTGGAGATCGTGGACGCCGCCCAGCGTTCCGCCCGGGTGATCGTGCCGGACTACCAGCTGTCCCTGGCGATCGGCAAGGAGGGGCAGAACGCCCGTCTGGCTGCGCGCCTCACCGGGTGGCGGATCGACATCCGGCCGGACACCGAGGGTCAGGGCGAGCCCCAGTAGGAAGACGGAGGGCCCCCGGCCCGGTAGTCAGCGTTGTTCCCGGCGCCCCCGCCGGTCCTCCGGGATCTGCGGGGCGGCGCCATCTCCCTTCGGAGGGGTAGACTTGCCTTCGTCTGGCCGGACGCACGTCCGAGCACGCCCGGAACGCACCTGCGTGGGCTGCCGCAAGCGCGCGGCCAAGCACCAGCTGTTGCGTGTCACGGCGGTCGAGGGCGTCTGCGTCCCTGATCCCCGTGGCGCACTGCCGGGCCGGGGCGCGCACCTGCACCTCGATCCGGCCTGCCTCGACCTCGCGGTCCGCCGTCGGGCGTTCCCCCGGGCCTTCCGGCTCCAGGGGACGCTCGACACGGAGCGGCTCCGCGGGTTCATCGAGGAGCGGGCGGGCGGAGCCTCCTAGGCGGGCCGCCTCACGCGACAACCGCCGCTCATCGCGGCGGAGAACCACCGCAACAAGCACAGCGCTTGGGCAGCCGCGCGCCGTGCCACCAGTCAGGTACCTCGCGATGTGGAAGTAGGTCGAGATTGCGATGAGCACTCGATGAGTACGCGATGAGTACGCGATGGGTACGCCCATGAAGTAGCGACAGTCCGGCGGACGAGACCCCCGGACTCATAGACAGGAGTGAAGTGGCTAAGGTCCGGGTTTATGAACTCGCCAAGGAGCTTGGTTTGGAGAGCAAGGCCGTCATGGCCAAGCTCACCGAGCTCGGTGAGTTCGTCCGTTCGGCGTCCTCGACCATCGAGGCGCCGGTCGTACGCAAGTTGACTGACGCGCTTGGTGTGGCCCCCACCGGTGGTGGCGCTGCCAAGCCTGGCCCGCGGAAGCCCGCGGCGCCCCAGCCCGCGGCAGGTGCCGCGGGTGCACCCAAGCCGGGTGCCCCGACCCCGGGTCCGCGCCCCAGC
>NZ_MECK01000236.1 GCF_014596465.1 Streptomyces sp. CBMA123
CGTGCCCGAACGGGCCGCCCATCGACCGGCCGGGGCCACCGCCGCCGAACGGCGGGCCGAAGCCGCCGAAGGCCTCCCGCCCCTCGAAGCCGCCCCCGGGCATCCCCCGGAACTCCGGGCCCGGCCCACGGCGCCCGCCGCCGCGCGGGCCCTCTCCGCGAAATCGCATTCCTGAGCGCATGGCGCCCACCTCCTTGAGGTTCCATCTGGTTCTCCGAGACAGTCGAGTCACTGTCTCGATAGTTCGACGATATATCGGTGACTGTCGCTCGTCAACGGGTACCGACACGGCTCCGCCGGACGGCACGGGCCCAGGACGAACCGATACGGTGACGGGCATGGCCGGTGAACGAGACCTTGCGACCCTGCTCCGCGGGATGCGCCCGCAGCTCAACCCGGGGCGGTACGTCTACTGCACCCTCCCCGCGAAGGTGCCCGCCGGAATGCGGCCGGTGGTGACCGTCGCCGAACCCGAAGGGGTGACGGTGGTTGTCACCCAGGACGAGGCGGACGCGCTCGGGCTGCGCTACGAGTACGTGGCGGCCTGGATCACCCTGCAGATCCACTCCGCGCTGGAAGCCGTCGGACTGACCGCGGCCGTCGCCACCCGGCTCGCCGAGCAGGGCATCAGCTGCAACGTGGTGGCCGGCTTCCACCACGACCACCTGTTCGTCGCCGCCGACGACGCCGAGGACGCCGAGGACGCCGTCCGGGCCCTGGAGCAGCTCTCCGCCGACTCCGCCTGAGGGGCCCGCCCGCCCCGGCCGACCACCCTGACCGCACACCCCGGCCGACCGCCCTGACCGACCGTCCCGCCGGACGGGCCCGCCGGGTGGCCACCGCCCGGCGGCCCTTCGACACTGGAAGGAGCCGCCCCGCCAGGGCCGGCCCCCACCGGAAGGAGACGGCCGCCATGGCCATCTGCGTCACCTGCGGCAACGACTACTGGCTCGCCTTCGAGATCAAGACCGTCACCGGCGACACCTACACCTTCGACAGCTTCGAGTGCGCGATGGAGAAGCTCGCCCCCCGCTGCGAACAGTGCACCGTGCGCATCGTCGGCCACGGCGTCGAGGTGGCCGGCATGTTCTTCTGCTGCGCCAACTGCGCCCGCGTCAACGGCGGCCTCGGCGAACAGATCCGCGACGCCGTCGGCGCCCACCCGGCCTGAGCCCCGCCCCTCCGGGGCCGGAACGCACGAAGGCCCTCCGGCCCGCGCGAATAGCGCGGGCCGGAGGGCCTTCGACGGTCAGGGGCGGAAGAGTCGGCCTGTACGCCGGGTACAGGCCGATCCCGTGTCGATCATGTCTTGACCTGCGCGTTTACATGAACCGGACCCCGCCGGGAGCCGTACTGGATCACGTCGGCTGGGCGTTGAAGAGACTGACGCCAGCGTCGAAGACGCGTTACGCCGGGAGGTGCACGAGGAACTTGGCGGAGCCATCCGCATTCCGCAGCTTGTCACTTCTCTGTCAGTAGTACCGCTTGGGGAAGCATGGGCGTCAGCTCTGGGTGCCGGAGATGCGGCCAAAGTGACTCAGTAGGACTCCCGTGTTGATCAGGTCTGGCAGCACCACGTCGGCGCCAGCCCCATGCAGTTCGTGAGCGGCGTGAACTCCGCTGGCGACGGCGATGATCTGAACCCCGCTCGTCAGTGCGGCCTCAACGTCTCGGGGGGTGTCGCCAACCAGTGCCACGGGCGTGCCGGCGGGTACAGCGTAGGCGCGATGGATGCGGTCTCGGGCCACCGCGACGAGCGCTGCTCGCTCAAGGTGGTCAGCACCGTACGCACCAACGGACAGGTCCACGAGGCCGTCGAGCCCGAACGCGGCGAGCTTCAGACGGGCATTCGGCGCGATGTTGCCGGTCAGCACGGACGAGATGATCCCAGGCTCATCTGCGACCGCAGTCAGGGTGTCCCGGACACCGGGCAGCGCGCTGCCGCGCCGCTGCAGTTCCTCGAACCGCTCAGACTCGGCGGCTTCGAGAGCCGCCTGCACGGTGTCCCAGCCCGGCCGCGCCAGGCTGTCTCGGTCGAACATCTCCCGCATGATCAGCCGATCGGTCCTGCCTTCGGTCACGGCAGGCCCCGATGGCCGGCGTTGGGCAACGGCCTCGAATGCCGCGCCATAGATCTCCTTGCTCACCCCGGCGTTGTCGATGAGCGTGTGGTCGATGTCCCACAAGACGATGAGCGCCATCCCGCCAGCGTAGGCAGCACGGCGTGCGCGCGGCGGCCGCCGCGCGTCCCAAGACGTCCTTGCGGGTCCTCGGGGGACTCCGGTTGGATATCCACTGTGAACGAGCGGCTGCGCTCCACACTTGCCCAGCGCGGTGTCCCCCCGGAGACACTCGCGACAGTCTGCGAGGTGGACCCCAAGACCGTGACCCGCTGGTTAAGCGGTCGCGTACCCCACGCGCGCCATCGGTGGAGCGTCGCGCACCACCTGAAGGTGGACGAGACCTTCCTTTGGCCGGAGACCCGGCCCAGGAACGGACAAGAGCCCGGGCAGAGTGCCGGCCTCGTGGCCACATACCCGGACCGTGCCAGCGTCCCGCGGGAGATGTGGCTCTCCCTGCTGCTGGAAGCAAAGCAGTGCATCAATGTGCTGGTGTTCTCGGGGACGTTCTTCGCCCAATCGAACCCCCGCATCGCCACGATGCTCGCCCAGCGCGCGGCGGCCGGAGCCCGGGTCCGGCTGTGCTTCGGTGACCCGCAGGGCCACGCCGTAGCGATCCGCGGGCGGGAGGAGGGGATCGGGGATGCGCTCGCTGCGAAGGTCCGCGCCTCGCTCACTTATTACCGGCCGCTGTTGGGGACACCCGGCTGCGAGATCCGCCTGCACGACACCACGCTCTACAACTCCCTGTTCCGCTACGACAACGACCTGCTGGTCAACCCGCACGTCTGGGGCCAGCCGGCGTCCGCGAACCCCCTGCTGCACCTCCAGAAGACGCCGGAGACAGGATGGTTCGACGGCTACGCTACGAGCTTCGACGCGGTCTGGGACTCCGCCCGGCCGTGGACCGACGACGCAGAGGGAGCCCAGTCGCATGGCCGGCAGGACTGAGTACTACGGCGATCCGGCGGCACCGGCGGCCAACTCGCTGGTGCCCGCGAGTAACCTGCTCGTTCAGAACGAGGACGGCGCGATCCTTCTGCAGCGCCGGCGCGACACCGGGCAGTGGGCGCTGCCCGGCGGCAAGCAGGACATCGGCGAGTCCGCCGCCGACTGCGCGGTGCGGGAGTGCGAGGAGGAGACCGGCATCAAGGCGGTGATCACCGGCTTCCTCGGCGTCTACTCCAACCCGGCGCACATCGTCGTCTACAGCAGCAACGGCGAAGCCCGTCAGCAGTTCGAGGTCGTCTACATCGGCCGCCCGGTCGGCGGCGCGCCCACGATCAACGACGAAGCGGACGGCGTGCTCTGGGTACGGCCAGGCGACCTGGACGACTACGACATCCACCCGAGCATGCGCCAGCAGATCGGCCACTACCTCAGCGGCCGATACCCCTACCTCGGCTGAACTCCAGCGGCGACCTGGTGCTCGGTACGGGCCACCGCCGCCTCGATCTCCGGCTGTGCCCGCTGGATGAAGCGCCCTACCAGCGTGCCGGCTCCGTACCGGGCGACGATCTCCGTGACCCGGTCCCGGGCGCTGGTCGGCGTCCCGTCGGGGGTCGTGGTCATGTCGCAGTAGACCAGTGCGTCCACCAGCACCTGGTTCTCAAGCAGCGGGAACTCTGTCTCCAGTTGAGGCCGGAGCCCGCGCTCCTCGGCCTCCAGCAGGGCGAAGGAGTGGTTGGCGACCAACTGAACCAGCCGCTCATCCGCACCATGCTCGTCCCGCAGGAATCGTGCGCCGTCCAGAGGATGAAAGCCAGTCAGGGCCAAGCGAGGTGCGTAGCCGACATCGTGGAGCACCGCTGCCGCGACCAGCAGGCCATCATCGGCCCCGGCGACCGCCGCCAACTGCGCGGCCTGGCGCGCCACCCCTTGGGAGTGCGACCACCGCCTCGGCAGGGTGTCCGCCAGCTCCTGTTCGGCGATCCGCCGCGCCCACTGGGGCAAAGTCTCCGTCACGCTGTCGGCCTTCCCGCCGTCCGGCTGTTCCATGCGGTCCGGCACGAGGACAGGGGCTCCCCGGGTCCTACGCCGCACCGGTGGCCCGGGCAGCCCCTGGCCACAGAATCGGATGCGGCTTCCGGGCCTTCAACCCAGTGGGACTACCGGTTTGGTGCAGGGGTCAAGGATTCGCAGCCGAGCCAGCGCTGCAGCACCGCCGGCACCGTGATGGTGCCGTCCGGCTGCTGGTGCTGTTCCAGTAGGGCTGGCACCAGCTGGCTGGTGCCAGCCCTGAGCCGTTGATGGACCAGGGCAGGGGCCGGACGGCGGGGTTCGGAGGTCGTCCTGAGAAAATGTCCTTCGGGTTGTGCACGCTCGGCGACTTGTTCGGCGCAACCGCTGTTCAGGGCCGCAAGAGTCTCATGGAGCCGACGTTGTCCTCGAAGCCAAGTTTGCGGTAGAGCGGTGTATCGGCGCAGTGTCATCGGCCTTGCTCTGCGCCGCCGCGCCCGGGGCGCCTGCTGCGTTGATTGCCACCCTGAATGACCGTCAGGAGTAGTGGCTCCGCTATCGGATTCGGCAAGATCTGGGCCATGAAGATTCTGATCATTGGCGGGACGTGGTTCCTCGGCAGTGCGGTCGCACAGGACGCCATCGACCGCAGCTGGGCGGTCACAACGTTCAACCACGGCCGGTCAGGCCGGGATCTTCCTGGTGTGGAGGCGATCCACGGTGATCGAACCGATCCGAATACGGCGCTCCCGGGGCGGCCGCTCGGATCGCCGAGCAGGCCCGGTGGGAGGCGGGGAACAGCCCGACGGCGGCCGGAGCACTCGCTGCGGCTGTCACCGCGCGGGCTCTGGCGGCCTCCGGCGACCTCGGTGGGGCCCGGTGGACGACGTGCGGAGTCTGGCGGAGCGCCTGGACGGCGCCGAGGCGGCTGACACCTGGTTCGGCTACCCCGAGCAGAAGCACCACGTGCACCTGTCGCAGGCGTACACACTGCTGGGCGACACGGGCAACGCCTACCAGGCACAGGAGGACGCCCTGGCACTCACGGACTCTCCGTCGGTAATGGCACGCGCCCTGCTGGCAGTGGACACCGCCGCATGCCTCCGCGTCGACGGCGACCCGACCGGTGCGGCCGAGATGGCGGCCGGGGTGTGGGAGCGGCTGCCGGCCGCCTACCGTGAGGGCCTGATCCGATCCCGCGCCGAGACGCTGCATCGCCAGCTCACCGGTCGGCCGTACGCGCTGCTCGGGGAGGCGCTGGCCAGCTAGCTACAACGAAACAACGAAGCTACCGGGGCTCTTGGGCGGCTGCTTCGACCATTCTCACCGCCACACGATCGCCACGGCACATCCAGAAACAGGCCGCAATAGGCGCGAGGAGACAGGCGCGAGGAGTCAGCAAGCGGTTACAGATCTTCGAGACATGAAAAGGCCCCCTGACCTGCAAAGTTGCAGGTCAGGGGGCCTTCCCTCAGCTAGGCGACGGAAGAGTCGGCCTGTACGCCGGGTTCTGTCGCCCGGGTTGCTTGCGCGGCCCGGGGAGACGGCCATCCATCTAGGGCTGCCGTTGCCGACAGCCTCGTGCGGTCTACCCGCGAGCTCGGGCGAGCAGCCCTCGAACACTCGCGCACGGCGCCCGAAGGCACCGATCTTGACCTTGCTCCAGGTGGGGTTTACCTAGCCGGCCGGGTCACCCCGGTCGCTGGTGGTCTCTTACACCACCGTTTCACCCTTACCCACGCGCCGAAGCGGTGGGCGGTCTGTTTTCTGTGGCACTGTCCCGCGGGTCACCCCGGGTGGGCGTTACCCACCACCCTGCTCTGTGGAGCCCGGACGTTCCTCGGCGGGTCTGGGACCCGTCGCGGCCGCCCGGCCGGCTCTTCCGCCGTAGTGGTCATGGTAGCCGCTCGGACGCGGCCTCCCGCACACCGGACCGGGCCACCGGCGGCTCCGCACCGAGGCGGGCGGCCACCCGGGCGGCCGTACCGGTGGCCCAGGCGCCGGTGGTGAGCACCCCCAGGGCGAGGATCGCCCCACCGAGGCCGACCAGGATCCACCAGCCGGCGTGACTGGCCGGGGCGAAGCCGGTCGCCACCGGGCCCACCACGGCCGAGGTGACGACCGTACCGATCACCGCGACGCCCAGCGACTGGCCGACCTGGCGGCTGGTCGAGGCGACGGCCGCGGCCACGCCCGCCTGGGCCCGCGGCATGCCGGAGACGGCCGCGTTGGTGATCGGCGCGTTCACCATGCCGAAGCCGAAGCCGAACAGCGCGTACGCGACCAGCAGCAGCGCCGCCGGGGAGTCCGCGGTCAGCCGGGTCAGCAGCAGCCCGCTCGCGGCCAGCCCCAGCCCGGCCATCACCAGCGGCAGCCGCGGCCCCCGGCTGCCGACGATCCGTCCGGACAACGGCGCGCAGACCAGCATCAGCCCGGCCATCGGCAGCGTCCACAGGCCCGCCTCGACCGGGCCGTAGTGCCGGACGTCCTGCAGGTAGAGGGTGTTGAGGAAGAGGAAGCCGCCGAGCGCGGCGAACGCGCAGACCGCGGTGACGGTGGCGCCGGTGAACGGCGCGCTGGCGAAGAACCGTGGGTCCACCAGCGGCTCGGCGACCCGCCGCTCCCACAACGGGAAGGCGATCAGCGCGGCCAGCGCGGCCGAGGCCAGGGCCAGGATCATCGGGGACGTCCAACCGCTGCCCGGGCCCTCGATGATCGCGGCGGTGCCGCAGCCCAGCAGGACGACCATCAGCAGCTGCCCCACCGGGTCGAGCCGCCGCGGTCGCGGCGCGCGCGACTCGGGGACGTAACGGACGGTCAGCAGTATCGCCAGCAGCGCCACCGGAACGTTGATCAGGAAGATCGACGGCCAGCCGGCACCGTCCACCAGGAAGCCGCCGAGCAGCGGGCCGAGCGCCATCGAGATGCCGACCACCCCGCCCCAGACGCCGATCGCCCGGGCCCGCTCCTTCGGATCGGTGAAGGTGTTGGTGATGATCGACATCGCCACCGGGTTCAGCATCGAACCACCCACCGCCTGCAGCGCCCGGAAGGCCACCAGCCACTCCAGGCTCGGCGCCAGGCTGCACAGCAGCGATCCCAGCGCGAAGCAGGTCAGCCCGATCTGGAACACCCGGCGGCGGCCGAAGCGGTCGGCCACCGAGCCGAACAGCATCAGCAGCGAGGCCAGCACCAGGGTGTAGGCGTCGATGATCCACTGCAGGCCGGAGGCCGGGGCGTCCAGGTCCTTCTGGATCACCGGGAGCGCGATGTTCACCACGGTGTTGTCCAGGCCGACGATGAACAGGCTCAGGCAGCAGATCGCGAGGACGAGCAGACGGCGGCGGCGCCCGGCGTCGGGGGCGGCGGGGGGCTGGGGATCGGGCACGGACCGATCCTCCCACCACCGGGCCGGGGCGGCGGTGCGAACGGTCACCCGGACGGACGCTCGGGTGGGGCGTTCGGATGGCCGCTCGGACGGGCACTCGACGGTTACTCAGGCCATCGCTCGGACCGCCCCGGAGCCACCGCTCAGGCCACCGCTCGGACCGCCGCTCAGGACTCCACTCAGACCGCCTCGAAGCGGACCGTCCGGGTGGCCGGGTCGGCCCTGGTGAGCCGGACGTCGATCTCCCGGCCCAGCGGCAGCCCGACGGGCACCCCGCCGGACGAGCCGTTCACGGCCGCGTCGCAGCGGGCCCGGACGGCGGGCTCGCGCAGCTGGACGGTGCCCGAGCCGGGGCGCTTCCCGTCCACATCGATGACCACCGCCGGGAAGTCCTCGCCCTCCCGGCCGACCAGCAGCTCCGCCTCCACCAGGTCCACACAGGCCCGTTCGACCTCGGCCGCCCGCCGGTCCCCGCTCGCCATCAGCGCCGGCACGGCCGGCAGCGCCTCCCGCGCCCAGTCCGGCACGTCCTCGCCCGCCGCCACCGCCGCGCACACCTCCTGGGCGAAGCGGTCCCCGAGCCGGCGCAGCGGCGCGGTGCAGTGCGCGTAC
>NZ_MECK01000237.1 GCF_014596465.1 Streptomyces sp. CBMA123
TCGCTGAAGTACCGCTCCAGCACGTCCGCCCCGAAGGCCTCCCAGCGGGCGGCCTGTTCGGCGACCTTGGCAGCCTCCACCAGCGACAGGTCGCGGGACTCCAGGAAGGCCCGGTGGACGGCCGCGGGGCGGTGGGGGGGGGGGTCGGTGAGGTGGCGCCGGGGTGGGCGCGGGCGTCCTCAGCCCAGAGCGCCAGCCGTCCGTCCGCCCGCCAGAGCGCGTGCAGGACGAACATGGGGGGCCTCTCGGGGCGGGCGGGAACCGTCCTCGGCAGCCTAGCCGGGTGGTCGGACAGTGGCCGTCGGGCGGCCGGGCGGGCCGGTCCGTGGGCCGTTCGGAGGGTCCGGAGTGGCTCCTCGAGGATTGTGGTTGAAACTTGAACGAAAGAGTCGTACGGTGGAGCCAAGAAGTTGAAGCCTAAACAAATGGCTTCGAACCCGAGGAGGAGCCATGGGCCTGTTCAGCCGCACCAAGACCGCCGCACCCGTCACCGTCCGCACCCCGGCCGGCCCCGACCTCTCGCACCTGAGCGGCGACTGGACGATCGACGCCACGCACAGCGAGATCGGCTTCTCGGTCCGCCACGCGATGGTCACCAACGTCAAGGGCCGCTTCACCGAGTACGAGGGCAAGCTGCACCTGGACGGCGCCACCCCGGGCAACTCCTCGGCCGATCTGGTGATCAAGGTCGGCAGCATCGACACCAACCAGGCCCAGCGCGACGAGCACCTGCGCACCGGCGACTTCTTCGCCGCCGAGACCTACCCTGAGATCCGCTTCCGCAGCACCTCCACCGAGCAGCTCGACGCGGACTCCTACCGGATGAACGGCGAGCTCACCATCAAGGACTCCACCCGCCCGGTGGTCCTGGAGCTCGACTACACCGGCAGCGCCACCGACGCCTACGGCGCCGAGCGGGTCGGCTTCGAGGGCCGGACCGTCGTCGACCGCACCGAGTTCGGGCTGACCTACAACGCGGCCCTGGAGACCGGCGGCGTGCTGATCGGCGAGAAGGTCAAGCTCAGCTTCGACATCTCCGCCGTCAAGGCGGCCTGACCCGACCCGACCCCAGGGTCCGTGGAAGCCGGACCCCTGAACCCACCGCCCCCGCCTATCCCCCCTGGGCGGGGGCGGTGTTCTGTACGGCGGCGACCAGCGCCGCGTCCGCCGCAGGCAGCCAACTGCCCGCCGGGCGGCCCAACCAGCCCTCGGCCGCGCCGAGTTCACCCGCCCCGGCGGCCAGCGCCCGCAGGCCCGGATGGCGCTCGCCGGGCCGGTGCACCAGGCTGACCAGGCTCAGCGGCACCGGCTCCACCAGCGGCACGTTCACCGCCCCCGGGATCCTCGGCCCGCCGACCGTGGTCAGCATCGGGTCGCCGTGCCGGGCCAGGTAGCGGGCGGTCTCGTCCAGGCCCACCGGCGGGACGTACGGCTCGGCCGCGGTCAGGCCGTGCTCGCGCAGCAGCCGGGAGCCGAGGTCGGCCCATTCGGTGGTGGCCGGGTTGCCCGCGCAGATGTCGACCGGGTGCCCGGCCAGCTCGGCCAGGCGCAGCACCGGGCGGCCGGCCAGCGGGTGGGTGTCCGCCATCATCACCGAGATCCGTTCCAACCGCACCGGCAGCTGGGCGAGTTGGCCGCGCACCTGGGCGGGCAGTCCGGCGAAGCGGCCGAACGAGGCGTCCAGCCGGTGTGCCAGCAGTTCGGCGGCGGCCGCGGCCAGCCCGCCGTGGAAGCGGGCCAGCAGTTCGCCCTCCGGCCAGCCGGCGCGGGCCCGTTCGAGCACCCGGTCGGCGGTGAGGTCCGGGCCGGTGACGTCGCTGTTGAGGTCCAGCAGCAGCGGTCGGGCGGCGGCGCCGGCGCCGGTGCGGGCCGCGGCGAGGATCTCGTCGTGCAGGGCGAGCAGCCGGCGCGCCCGGGGCAGCAGCCGGTGCCCGGCCGGGGTGAGTTCGACGCTGCGGGTGGTGCGGGTGAACAGGGCGTCGCCGAGCAGGCCCTCCAGGGTGCGGACGTCCCGGCTGAGTGCCTGCTGGGCGACGTACAGCCGCTCGGCGGCCCGGCCGAAGTGCAGCGTCTCGGCGGTCGCGACGAAACCGCGGAGCAGGCGGGGGTGCAGGTCACGGGGCATGGGCGGCAGATTAACAACACGGTGTTGTGGGTTGTGGCGGAACAGGTGTTGGACGCCCGGCGGCCGGCGCCGGGAGGCTTGGCGCATCCCCCGTCCGTCCTGTGCCCCAGGAGCCCGATTGCCCCCGCGCGCCCTCCTCGCCTCCTACCGCCGGCTGTTCGCCGCCCCCGGCGCCACCGCCTTCACCCTGGCCGGGCTGCTCGGGCGGCTCGCGCTGTCGATGAACGGCGTCTCGCTGGTGGTGCTGCTCGCCGAGCGACGCGGCTCGTACGCGCTGGCCGGGACGGTCTCGGCGGCCGGGCTGGCCACCGGCGCGATCGGGATGCCGCTGCTCGGACGACTGGTGGACCGCTACGGGCAGTCGCGGGTCGCCGTACCGGCCGCGCTGTACAACGCCGTCCCGCTCGCCGCCCTGCTGCTCTGCGTCCGGCTCGGCGCCCCGGACTGGACGCTGTACGCCTGCTGGGCCGCCTGCGCCGCCGCGCCCAACCTCGGCGGCATGGCCCGGGCCCGCTGGGCGCACCTGCACCGGGACGACCCGGCCGCCCGGCACCTGGCCAACTCCTTCGAACAGGCGCTGGACGAACTCTGCTTCATGGCCGGGCCGGTGCTCGCGACGCTGCTCTGCACCACGCTCGCCCCGGAGGCCGGACTGCTCACCGCCGGCACCCTCGGCACCGCCGGCGCCCTGCTGTTCGCCGCCCAGCGACGCACCGAACCGCCGCTTCCCGCACGGGCTGCGGCCGGCCAGCGGCACGGCTCCCCGCTGCGGGCGCCCGGACTGCGGGTGCTGGCGCTGACCTTCCTCGCCACCGGCATGGTCTTCGGCGCGACCGAGGTCACCACCGTCGCCTACACCGACGCGCTCGGCCACAAGGCGGCGGCCGGACCGCTGCTGGCCCTGGTCGCGGCCGGATCCTGCGTGGCGGGGCTGCTGTTCGGACTGCTGACCCCGCGTCGGGCGCCCGGGGTCCGCTTCCTGCTCGGGGCGGCGGCGATGGCCGGGGTGCTGCTGCTGCCGCTCGCCGCCAGGCTCGGCGGGGCCGGCCTGGCGGTGCTCGGAGCGGCGCTGTTCGCGGCCGGCACGGCCACCGCGCCGACCATGGTGACCGGCATGACGCTGGTGCAGGAGCTGCTGCCGCAGAGGCAGTTCAACGAGGGGATGGCGGTGGCGGTCGCGGGCATCGTGGTCGGCATCTCGGCCGGGGCGGCGCTCGCCGGGACGCTCGCCGAGCACGCCCCGCCCGGCACCGGCTACGCCCTGCCCGCCGGGGCCGCCGCGCTCGCCCTGTTGATCGCCCTGGCCGGACGCCGGCACCTGCGCGCGCCCGGTGCGCGGGAAAATGCCGAGCGGGTTGTCAGTGCCTCCGTCTAACTTCTAGGCATGGCGGAAATCACCTACGTCCGAGGCGATGCCACCGCGCCCCAGGGCAAGGGCGTGAAGGTGATCGCGCACGTCTGCAACGATCTGGGCGGCTGGGGAAAGGGCTTCGTGCTCGCGCTCTCCAGACGCTGGCCCGAGCCCGAGGCGGCGTTCAGACGCTGGCACAGGGAGCGGGCGAAGAACGACTTCGGCCTCGGCGGCCTGCAACTGGTGCAGGTCGAGCCGTACGTCTGGGTGGCCAACCTGGTCGGCCAGCGCGGCATCCGGACCGGGCGCTCCACCGGAGTGCCCGTACGGTACGAGGCCATCGACACCGGGCTGGCCGCCCTGGGCGGCCGCGCGCTCGAACTCGGCGCCTCCGTCCACATGCCGCGGATCGGCTGCGGACTGGCGGGCGGGCGCTGGGCGAAGGTCGAGCCGCTGGTGGCGGACCGGCTGACGGCGCGCGGCGTGCCGGTGACGGTCTACGACGTCGACTGACCGGCGGCCGGGCCCGGCCGCCCGGCCGTTGACCCGGGCACGGGCGTGGCCGGGACGGCGGCCGGCCAGGCGTACACGTACTCGGGCAGCAGGTAGCCGCCCGGGAACACGCCCTCCTGCGCCCTGATCCGCACGCCGCCCTCGCGTTCGTAGAAGGCGACCGCGCGGGTGTTGGCGCGCAGCACCTCCAAGTACAGCCCGGCACCGGGGTGCCGCTCGGCCACCTCGGCGCGGGCGGCGGCCAGCAGTTGCCAGCCGATGCCACCGCCGGTGAGGCCAGGGCGGACGTGCAGGTTGTCCACCAGCACCCCGCCGTCGGGCTGCGGCACCAGATAGACGAACCCGGCCGGCTCGCCGGCCCGTTCGGCGATCAGCAACACGGGCGTGTTCTCCGGCGTCCCGTAGTCGACTGTCAGGCGCAGCTCCCACAGCTCGCGCCGCTGGGCGGCCAGCCCGTCCCCGAGCGCTTCGTCGGGGACGATCCCGCGGTACGTGGCGCACCAGCTCTCGGTGTGCAGGTCCGCGACGCGTACGGCGTCCTGCGCTGCGCCGTGCCGAATGGTGATCCGTCCTGAACCGGTCATGTGACGAGCCTCCCACAGAGATGGAGTTGAACATGTTCAACCGAAACGTCTACAGTTCTGCCAAGCTTTTGAACGCGTTCGAAATCACGGGGGCGGTGTGCGCGGCACCGGATGCGGAGGGGGCATCCGGTGCCGCGAGCACCGACAACACCGACACCGGGTGGAACGTCGTCTCCGGCTAGGCTCGTGCCTGTGGACGACCTGGCAGCGACGAACCGAACGGACGGCGAGAAGGGTGCGGCCGACGCCCCGGCCGCACCCGGCACGGACGGCGGGCCCATGCCCGGCGGCCGTGCCCAGCCCAAGACCGACAAGAGCGAGGCGACCCGGGCGCTGATCCTGGAGACGGCCATGCGGCTCTTCCAGGAACGGGGCTACGAGAAGACCACGATGCGCGCCATCGCCACCGAGGCGGGCGTGTCGGTCGGCAACGCCTACTACTACTTCTCGGCAAAGGAATTCCTGATCCAGGGGTTCTACGACGGGATGACCCACGACCACGCGGCCGAGGCCCGGATCCGGATGGCCGGCACCCGGGACTTCGGCGAGCGGCTGGAGATCGCGCTGACCTCCTGGCTCGACACCGCCGCGCCGTACCACGAGTTCGCCGCGCAGTTCTTCCGCACCGCGGCGGACCCGACCAGCTCGCTCAGCCCGTTCTCCAACGAGTCCCACCCGGCCCGAGCGACGGCCGTCGACCTGTTCCGTGACGTCCTCCAGGGGTCGGAACTGGCGCCGAAGCTGGACGCCGAACTGGTCGAGCTGCTGCCGGACGTGCTCTGGCTGCACCTGATGGTCGTGGTGCTCTACTGGGTCTTCGACCGGACCGAGGACACCGAGCGGACCAGGGAGTTCGTCCGGCGGTCGACCCCGATGGCCGCCCGGGTGATCAACCTCTCGCGCTACCGGGTGTTCCGGCCGATCGTGCGGGACGCCAAGGGGCTGATCCAGGACTTCATCCTGCCGACGATCGGCAAGACAGCCGTCAAGTAGGGCTCAGGAATCTGGAGTTGCGCAACGGCGGCGGCCGGCCCGCGGGTTCGTGGGCCGGCCGCCGCCGTCGTGGTCTCCGGTAGCTCAGAACTCGGTCGGCGTCCAGGCCCGCAGCGGAGTGCGCAGCAGCAGGTCGGCGGCCGCCGCCGCGCCGGGACGCAGTTCGGTGAGCAGTCCGGCCGCGGCCAGCCTCGGGGCCGTCTCGGCGCCCAGGTAGAGCGAGCCCAACTCGGAGGCTCCGAGGGCGAGATCGGCGTCGTCGGTGGTCCGGGCGCAGCTGCCGGTGCCGTCCTCGGCGACCTGGATCGCGAAGCGGCCGGAGGCGTAGCCGAGCCGGTCCTCCACCTCCAGCACCACCCGGCCCGCCGCGCCGTACGACCGGGCGCCGAAGGCGGCCTCGACGTCCAGCAGCCGCAGCCACATGAAGTCGGTGTTCCCCTCGTCCGGGGTGGCCGCGCGCGGGTCCTGGAGCAGCAGCGGCAGCGGGTCGTCCGGGGCGACGCCCTCCACCACGACCTTGCGCACCCAGTCGACACTGAGCACCAGGCGCCACAGCTCGACGGCGGTGGGCAGGTCGAGGGCGATGAACTCGTCCACGGTGAGCGTGGCGTCGGGGCAGGCGCCGTCCCACTTGTTCTCGACCCGGTAGACCACCAGACCGGTGACCTCGCCGTCGGCGTTCCGGTGGACGGCGGCGAACGGCGCCTTGAAGCTGTCGCCCGGCACCTGGATCTCGTTGGTGTTGCGCTCCCACCAGAGCTCGTCGCGGGCGATCGCACCGGGCTGGGCGAGCCGCCAGCGGTCGTACAGCTCGGCACCGAACTCGCGCTGCTCCGCCAGGGTCACGAAGTCGACCCGGCCGCCGGGCACGCCGGGCAGGCCCTCGCGCAGGCCGCGGGTGCGGCTCAGGTCGATGTTCCAGCCGCAGCCCCAGGTGGCCGGGCCGAAGCCGAACCGGCCGTAGATGTTGTACTCGGCGGCTATCAGGACGGCGACCGCGCAACCACGCTCGGCGGCCGAGGCGAGGTCGCGCCGCATCATCGTGCTGAGCAGGCCGCGGCGGCGGTGGGTGGCGCTGACCGTGACGTTGGTGATCGCATCGGCCTGGACCACGGCCCCGCCCGGGACGGTCAGTTCGACGTCGAAGCTGCGGTAGGTGGCGATCTGGCGGTCCCCGTCGAAGCCGGCCACCATCCGGCCCGGCTCCCACTGCCTACGGCGCAGCTCCGGCGCGACACCCGCGTGCGGACGCAGGAAGCCGAAGTTGAGCGCCCGGTTCCACTCCTCCACTTCGTCCACGGATACGGCCCGGACCTGGAGCCCGTTGACGGTCTCTACGGCCGTGTGATCGGTGTTGTTGCCCATCGGCCCACCGTACGGGCGGTGGCTCCGGGGCGGCACCCCAATTAATCCGTGCCCGATCCCCTGGTGTGCTCGCCCGGAGTCACCGCCCAGTGGTTGGTGCGCAGGACGCGGTCCGCGAAGCCAAGGTCCCGCTCGCCGAGCAGCCGGAAGCCGAGCGAGCGGCAGATCCCGTTGGACGGGCCGTTGCTCACCCCCGGGTTGGCGTGCACCACGCCCCACCGGCCGTCCGCCGCCGCGGCGTCCAGCACCCGGCGCACCGCCGCCTTGGCGAGGCCGCGGCCCTGGAAGTCGGGCAGCACCATCCAGCCGATCTCGGAGACGGCGGCGCCGTCCTCCTCGTCCTGCCAGAGCGTGACCACCCCGGCCGCCGCCTCGCCGCCCCCGGCGCCGTCGTCCAGCGCGATCACCTTGATCCAGGCGGTGTCCGCCGCCACCAGCGCGAGGTCCTTGCGCAGCCGCGCCGCCACCTTCTCCCGCGGCAGCGGCCCGCCCAGCTCGGCCATCATCCCCGCGTCGCACCGCATCCGGAGGTAGGGCTCGAGATCGCCCGCCTCGACGTTCCGCAAGCGCATGGCGCCTCCTCAGGAGTGGTCGGAGCGGCCACGCTAGCGCGGGCCTCGGACACCGGCGCCCGGGGGCTGACAGGCCGGTCGTCTGCGGCCGCCCTCCGCCGGGCCGACGCCCCGGCCGTCCTGGACCCGGAGCCGGCGGCGGAGGGCGCCGAGGGCTACGGCCGGGCGTAGTAGTCCGGGGTGCCCATGATCCAGAGGCTGGCCTGTTTGACCGGCATGCCGACGCGCGGGGCCTCGATCATCTGGTCGTCGCCGATGTAGAGGCCGACGTGGTGGATGTCCGCGGAGCGGCCGGTGTCGGTCCAGAAGACCAGGTCCCCGGGGCGCAGCTGACGGTAGGTGACCGGGGTGGACTGGGCGTACTGGTCGGCGGCGAAGTGGTTGAGCTGTTTGCCGGCCTCGCGCCAGGCCATCATGGTCAGCCCGGAGCAGTCGTAGCCCTCCGGCCCCTCGCCGCCCCAGATGTAGGGCAGGCCGATCTTGGACCTGGCGAAGGCGATGGCGGCGGCCGCGCCCTCGGCCGACCAGGGGCGGGCGGCGGGCGGGGCCGCCTGGGCCCTGGCGGCCGCGGCGGCC
>NZ_MECK01000238.1 GCF_014596465.1 Streptomyces sp. CBMA123
CCGGGACGGCGGCCAGCGGGGCCGGGAGCGGCTGGTCGGCGGCGAGGCGGCGCGGTTCGCGGGCGAGCAGCCCGGCGGCGCGGCGGAGGTCCTGTTCTATTCGGCCCCGGGCGAGCACCGGATGTCGGGCGCCGTCCTGCCGGGAGGCCGGGTCGACCTCGGGCAGGTAGGTGCGCACCGCGCCGCCGTACACGGTGTGGTACTCCAGCGCGACGTTGAACCCGGTGCGGGCGCCCGGATCCAGCACGTAGGCGGTGGCGAGGCCGGGCAACTGACGGCAGAGCGGGCGGACGACCTCCTCGACCCAGTGGTCGACCGGGAGGTTCACCGGCACGCTGGCGACCACCGTGGGCAGCCGGCGCTCCGGGTCGCACAGCTCGTCGATCAGGTCGTCGACCTCGTCGGCCGTGATCACCCGGGGGGCGGGGTGGACGGCGGCCGGGCCGTCGGCGGCGTCGAGCAGCGGGAGCAGGGTGCGGGCGAGTTCCGGCACCGGCACCCGGCAGGGGGTGCGCACGCCGCTGCCGGTGTTGTGGGTCTCGGCCTCCAGCCGGACCCAGGTGGGGCCGCCGGCGCCGGTGGCGACGGTGAGGGTCAGCTGTCGGGTGCCGTGCGGGGCCGGGGTGCGCAGGCGGCGGCGGTTGTAGCGGCCGGCGCCCGGGCCGCCGCGCAGCGGTCCGTGGTCCCGGTCCAGCAGGACGCGCTCGCCCAGGCGCAGGCGCTCGGCGGCGGGGGGTGTCCCCGCGGCGGCGCCGGGGGTGGGCGGGGGTTCCTCGCAGCCCTCCTGCTTCAGCCAGGAGGCGAGCTGCTCGTCGGCCAGGGCGACGGCCTCGGCATGCGGGAGGGCGGTGGTGACGGTCATCCGGTAGGGCGTCGCGAGGGCTCGGGGGCCGGGTAGATCGGCACCGGCGAGCGACGGCGAGTGGTCTGAGGTCATGCGCATACCTCCGTGGTGCGGGGTGGGGTCCGTTGTCCTCCATCGATGGTTTTCGTCCGGTTCCGCCGGATCCTTGCCCAGGAAACGCCACAGCCGGGAGCGGAAGTTCCAACTCCGGGCCACGACACTACGTTCGAGTGAATCTGTTCAAGCCGTCTTCCGCGTGGCGGCGCCGCTCGGCTACGGGGCGCGACCCAGCGGGCGGCGCCGCGCGGGTCCGGTCAGGCCCCGGCGGTCCCGCCGCCGCTGCGGCTCCAGGCGGGTTCCGGGACGGCTACGGCCAGCGGGCGGCCCTCCGGGGCGGCGTAGTGGGCGATCAGCACCACGGGCTCGGTCCCGAGGTTGCGGCCCACGTGGACGTGGACCGGTCCGGCCTCCTCGACCAGCGAGTCCCCGGCCCGGCTGACCTCGACCCGGCCGTCGTGCAGGGTGCGGGTGAGCGTCCCGGCGAGCACCACCACCTCGACCCGGCCCGGGTGGTAGTGCCAGCCGGTGGTGGCCCCTGGGGCCAGGGTGATGGTCCGGACGACGGGCATCGGGGGCGGCTTCCTGCTCGACGGTCGGATCAGGCTAGGCGGGCCCGTCGGAGACCGAAACGGACCGGTCGCGTTCTGGCCGGATGTGTGGCCGAAAACCGCGCCCCGGCGGGGAGCGCGGAGCCCGTGCGGCCCGTGCGGCCCGTGGCTCAGACCGGCACCTCGACGTAGGTCCGGCCGGCCGGCACCGCCACCGCGGTACCGCCGGTCGCCTCGGCCAGCCAGGTGTGGAACCCGGCCACCTCCGGCTCCGGCACGCCCACCTCGATCCGCACCCCCGCCGCCTCGTAGGCGAGGTCGCTCACCGCGTACCCGGCGGCCCGCAGGTCATTCTCCACCCGCCCGGCGCGCACGTGGTCCGCCGACACCGCGAGCAGCGCGACCGGCCGCCGCTCCAGCAGGCCGACCTCGTCGACCGCCGCCGACACCGCGTTCCCGTACGCCCGCACCAGGCCGCCCGCGCCGAGCTTGATCCCGCCGAAGTACCTGGTCACCACCGCGACGGTGTCGGTGAGGCCGCGCCGGCGCAGCACCTCCAGCATCGGCACCCCGGCCGTGCCGCCGGGCTCGCCGTCGTCGCTGGAGCGCTCGCGGCGCTGGTCGTCGCCGACTACGAAGGCGGTGCAGTTGTGCCGGGCGTCCCAGTACTGCTTGCGGATGCCGGCGATGAAGGCCTGCGCCTCGTCCTCGTCGCGGACCCGGGCGAGGTGGCAGATGAAGCGGGACTTCTTGATCTCGGTCTCGTGGCTGCCGGCCCGCCGGATGGTGAGGTACGGCCTGGCGGTCGGTTCCGGCGTGGCGGACATGCGCGGTGGTTCTCCCGGGGACGGCGACGGCTGGCGGCGCGCGCCCGCTGTCGGGTGCGGCACCGCCAGCCTAGTTGGCGCGCGGCCGGGGGTTCAGCGGCCGGCCAGGGCGTCCAGCTGGGCACGGTCCAGGCCGGTCAGGGCGGTGACCTCGGCCGGGTCGACGGCGCCGCAGTCCAGGCCGCGCAGCAGGTAGCCGCTGAGCGCCCGGGCGGTGGCCGGCTCGTCCATCACGTCGCCGCCCGCCTTGGCGACGTAGGCGGCCAGCCGGGCGGCGGCGGCCGCCAGGCCCTCCCGGTAGAAGGAGTACACGGCGACGTAGCGGGTCGGCAGGTGTGCCGGGTGCATGTCCCAGCCCTGGTAGTAGGCGCGGGCCAGCGAGCGGCGGACCAGGCCGTGGTGGAGCTTCCAGGCGGCGTGCACCTGCTCGGTGGAGCCGGTGGGGATCACATTGGTCGAGCCGTCGGAGAGCCGGACCCCGGTGCCGGCGGCGGCCACCTGCATGACCGCCTTGGCGTGGTCGGCGACCGGGTGGTCCATGCTCTGGTAGGCCGCGCTGACGCCGCAGGAGGCGCTGTAGTCGAAGGTGCCGTAGTGCAGGCCGGTGGCGCGGCCCTCGGCGGCCTCGATCATCCGGGAGACGGTGGCCCGGCCGTCCGGGCCGAGGATCGCCTGGGTGGTCTCGATCTGGATCTCGAAGCCGATCCGGCCGGCGGGCAGCCCGGCCCGGCGCTCGAAGTCCTCCAGCAGCCGGACCAGCGCGGTGACCTGCTCCGCGTAGGTGACCTTGGGCAGGGTGAGGACCAGGCCCGCCGGCAGGCCGCCGTTCGCCAGGAGGGTGGCGAGGAACAGCTCCAGGGTGCGGATGCCGCGGGCGCGGACAGGCGCCTCCATGCACTTGATCCGGATGCCGACGTACGGCGGTGCGGCGCCCTCGGACACGGCGGCGGCGACCAGTTCGGCGGCCCGGACGGCCGCGGCGTCCTCCTCGGCGTCCGGGCGGGGGCCGTAGCCGTCCTCGAAGTCGATCCGCAGGTCCTCGACCGGCTCGTGCTCCAGCTTGGCGCGCACCCGGGCGTGCACGTCGGCGAGCAGTTCGTCGTCGGCCACACCGAGGGCGCGGGCCAGCTCGGCGGGGGTGCCGGCGTGGGTGTCGAAGGCCTCCAGGGCCTGGCAGCCCCACTCCCGTACGGTGTCGGCGCGGTAGGCGTCGGCCGGGACGTAGACGGTGTGCACCGGCTGCCGGGTACCGGAGTCGCCGGGGTAGCGGCGCGCCAGGTCGGCGTCCACCGGGTCGAGCAGCGCCTCCACGGCGGTGCGGGCGGCGGCGGAGAAGGAGGCCCCGCCCGTCGGTCCGGTTCCGTCGACCTCGACCTGCGACATCCGCGCTCCTCCGTGCCGAACCAGCACTTCAACAAATTGTTGAGGCGACGGTAGCTCCGGCGGGGTCGGGCGTCAATGGCCGACCGAGCGGTGGACGCGGCGTGGCGGCGCGGGCTCAGTCCCTCCCGGCGGCCAGGTAGCGGTCGCGCAGCAGCGGGTAGAGCTCGGCGACCTCCTTGGGGTGGACCGAGCCGTCCTGGCCCTTGCCGGTGACGCCGTACTCGGTGGTCAGCCAGGCCGCGAGGCGCGGGGGGTCGGGCTGGTGGCCGTGGCTGTCCATGTAGGAGACCAGCGCGTCGTAGGCGATGTCCTGGTCGAGCGGCACGGGAGTCGGGTGGGGTCCGGGCTGGGTGGCTTGGGCGGGCTCCTCGGCCGGAGCGGGCTGCTCGGCCTGGGCGTGGTGCTCGCTCTGGGCAGCCGGCTGACGGTGCTGCGGCTCGACGGTCGGCTCGGCGTGCGGCGGCTGGGCGGTCGGGTGCTGGGCCTGCGGCCGGGCTCCGGCGGGGGCGGCGGCCGGGACGGGGGCAGCGGAAACGGGGGCCGGAACGGGGGCCGGAACGGGGGCGGCGGAAACGGGAGCGGGCGCCTCGTCGACCGGGCGCGGGGGCTTGAACCACGGCGAGGCCTGACCGGGCACCCGCCCGCCCGGAGCGGGGTCGACCGAGTGGCCGGTGGTGCGGACCGGGCGCTCCGTCCAGACGTTCAGCTCCTCGCTGCGCGGCTGCGGGGCGGCGACCACCTCCGCCTCCGGCTCCTGGGCGGCGCGCAGCCGGACGGCGTGCAGCTTCGCCAGCATCGGCGCCGCGACCTCGGGCGACAGCGGCGCGGGGGCGGGGGCCTCGGGCTGGGCCTCGGGCTGGAGCTGGGGCTGGTCGGGGTGTTCGGCCTGGGCCGGCTCGGGCTGGGGCTGCTGGACCGGCGGCTGGTGAACCTGCGGCTGCTGCGGCCGGGCTACGGCGGGGGCGGCGGCCGGGTGGCCGGCCTCGGGACCCGCCGGGGCGATGGCCGCGGCGGCACGGACCGGCTGGGGCTGGGACTGGGGCTGAGACTGGGTCCCGAGCTCCTGGGCCGGCTGCTCCGCCCGGGTCTCCTTGGCCTCGCGCTCGCGAGCCTCCTCGTCCAACCGGTCCAGCAGCGACGGGTCCAGCGGGACGCCGAACTTGGCCAGCTTGAGCGGCAGCAGCGCCTGGATCGGGGCCGAGCGGCGCCAGCCGCGGCCGTAGCGGAAGCGCAGCTGCGCCCGGTAGACCAGCCGGTTCTGCTCCAGCCGGATGACCTCCTCGTAGGAGCGGAGCTCCCAGAGCTTCATCCGCCGCCAGAGCCGGAAGGTCGGCACCGGGGAGAGCAGCCAGCGCATCACCCGGACCGACTCCATGTGACGGTCCGCCGTGATCGCCGCGATCCGGCCGACCGCGTGCCGGGAGGCCTCGACCACCACGACGAACAGCACCGGGATGACGGCGTGCATCCCCATGCCGAGCGGGTCGCCCCAGGAGGCGGCCGCGTTGAAGGCGATGGTGGCGACGGTCAGCAGCCAGGCGGTCTGGCGGAGCATCGGGAAGGGGATCCGCAGCCAGGTCAGCACCAGGTCGAGGGCGAGGAGCACCACGATGCCCGCGTCGACGCCGATCGGGAAGGCGTAGGAGAAGGCACCGAAACCTTTCTCCAGGGCCAGCTCGCGCACCGCGTTGTACGAGCCCGCGAACCCGATGCCCGAGATGATGCAGGCGCCGGCCGCGACCAGGCCGAGCAGGCCGCGATGGGCCTTGGTGAGCGTTGGGCGTGCCATTACGTCTATCAACCCCTGGATGTCGGCGCTGCCGTACGCGCCTCGGCTGCCGGTTCCCGCCGATCGGGCCGCCGGACGGCTGAGCAGCCTCCGGACTCGGCCCACCGGAGTTTACTCGTACGCCTGTTTCAGCGTTTCCGCAGCCTGGAGTGTCACCGTACGGGCCCTCATCCCCCGCGCCGGGGCCGGTCGGACCGTCAGCGGCTCTGCCCCGCCGTGCCGTTGAGATAGGCCAGCACCGCCATCACCCGGCGGTTGGCGTCCTCGTCGGGGGCCAGTCCGAGCTTGCTGAAGATGTTGGCGATGTGCTTGGCCACGGCGCCGTCGCTGACCGCGAGGCGGGCGGCGATCGCCGAGTTGGAACAGCCCTCGGCCATCAGCTCCAGCACCTCGCGCTCGCGCGGGGACAGCCCGAGCAGCGGACCGGGCCGGCGCGAGGTGGTCTGCATCAGCTTGGCGATCACGTCCGGGTCCATCGCCGTCCCGCCGGCCGCCACCCGGCGGACCGCGTCGATGAACTGTCCGGCGTTGAACACCCGGTCCTTCAGCAGGTAGCCGACCCCACCCGTGCCGTCGGCCAGCAACTCCCGCGCGTACAGCTGCTGGACGTGCTGGGAGAGCACCAGCACCGGCAGGCCGCGGATCTCCCGGCGTGCCTGGAGAGCGGCCTGGAGCCCCTCGTCGGTGAGCGTCGGGGGCAACCGGACGTCCACCACCGCCACGTCCGGGCGGTGGGTCAGCAACGCCTCCAGCAGCTCGGGGCCGGTCTCCACCGCGGCCGCGATGGTGAAGCCGTGCGCTTCCAGCAGCCGGATCAGGCCTTCGCGAAGGAGGTAGAGGTCCTCGGCGAGGACAACTCGCACGGCAACTCCAGGGTGATGGTGGTGGGACCGCCCGACGTGCTGTCGATGGCGAGGACACCGTCGAAGGTACCCAATCGGCGTTCGATCCCGCGCAGGCCCGTGCCCCGCGAAGGGTCCGCCACGCCCACTCCGTCGTCCGTCACCGTCACCCGGAGGGTCCCGGCCCGGTACAGGATGTCCACCCACACCTGGTCGGCTTCCGAGTGCTTGGCCGCGTTGGCCAGCAGCTCACTGATGCTGAAGTAGACCGCCGCCTCGACCGGGGCCGGCAGGCGGTCCGGCAGGCTCACGAACACCTCGGTCGGCAGCGCGCCGTCCAGCGCCAACGCCCGGACCGCGTCACCGAGTCCGCGCTCGGCGAGCACCGGCGGGTGGATGCCGCGGACCAGGTCGCGCAGTTCCTGCAGCGCCCGGGCCGAGGACTGCCGCGCCTCGGCGAGCAGCTCCCGCGCGGCCGCCTGGTCGGTCTCCATCAGGTGCTCGATGGTGCCCAGCGTCATCCCGATCGCGACCAACCGCGCCTGGGCTCCGTCGTGCAGGTCACGCTCGATCCGCCGCAGCTCGGCCGCCTGGCTGCCCGCCGCGTCCGCCCGGGTCTCGGTCAGCACGGCCACCCGCTTGGTCAGCTGGGCGTGCGTCGCCCAACCGTCCTGGTCCAGCACCCGGCGGGCGACCTCCGCGTACCCGCGCACCGCGTACGGGGCGAGGAGTATCCCGGCGAGGACCATGCCGACCCCGACCACCAGGCTCAGCGTGACGCGCGTCATCCGCTCGCTCAGCGGGCCGAATCCGACGGTCGGCACCGCACCACCGACGGCGAACGTGGTGCCCAGCACCAGCAACAGACCGACCGCGCCGGCCAGGGCCGTGACGAGGACCGGGTTCACGATCAGCCAGAGGATCTCGGCGCGGGTCGTCCGGTCCCGCAGGCCCCAGTGGACCAGCTGCGCGTACTTCGCGACCGTCCGCGAGCGGTGGTACGAGTAGCCCGTCCACCAATGCCCGCGGTCGTCCAGCTCCAGCTCCGGCAGCGACTGGTAGACCGCCGGCAGCCGGATGTCGTACCAGCGCTCCAGGAACCGGCGCGTACGGTCCGCCGTCCGACGGACGCAGGTGGCCGCCACCGCGGAGCCCACGACCGCGGCGGCCGCGAGGGCCACCAGGGAGGCCGGGAAGTAGTACTCCAGGAACTTGGCCGTCACCACCCCCGCGATGATGGCCGCCGCCACCGGGAGCACGAACCCCGGCACAGCCGCCAGCACCACCTGGGCCAGTCGGCCCAGGCCCTGGCCACCGGCCCGGAAGGCCTCCTGGGTCTGCGCACTCACGGACGTGCCGCTCGTACGGGTCTGTGTGGTCACGCGAGCTCCTGATGCCGGTACCGATCGTCCTCATCAGTGTTCACGAACGACCCGCGCGGGACACTGGCCGTGGCACCCCAATTCCGAGGTAGACCTAGGACCACCTGACGGTGGTCGGAACAACACCCGGCCCCGGGATGATCCGGATGATCTGGAAATGCGAAAAGCCCCTGATCCGTAAGGATCAGGGGCCTTTCTGAAGAATTGTTCGGCGGCGTCCTACTCTCCCACAGGGTCCCCCCTGCAGTACCATCGGCGCTGTGAGGCTTAGCTTCCGGGTTCGGAATGTAACCGGGCGTTTCCCTCACGCTATGACCACC
>NZ_MECK01000239.1 GCF_014596465.1 Streptomyces sp. CBMA123
GCCGGCACTCCCGGCGCTCCTGGCACTCCCGGCACCGCCGCGCCGGTCCGGCACGACGCACGGGCGCTCGCCGCCCGGTTCGCCCACCAGCTGGTCGAGGTGCTCACCGGCGCCCGGCCCTCCGGCCAGCTGATGCGGCACACCAGCCTGGACGGCTACGGGCAGCTCGCCTCGCTGGTCCGGGCCGGTGCGCTGCGCCGCGGCGGCCCCGCCGACCGGCCCCGGCTCGGCCCGGTGCACGACCGGTCACCCTCACCCGACGCCGTCGAGGCCTGCGTACGGGTCGACCTCGGCCGTCGGCACCACATGGTGGCCTTCCGGCTGGAGCAGCGCGGCCCGGCCGGCCAGTGGCAGTGCACCGCCGTGGAGGCCCGATGACGACCACGGCGCACAGGACGACCACGGGGCACGGGACGGCGCAGGGCGCCGCCCCGGTACGGGAGCAGCGCCCTGTGCGGCGTCCTGCGGCGGGCTCAGCCCTTGCGGCGGCGGCCCTTGGCCGACTTGGCGGCCTTGCGGCGCTCGGCGCGGGTCAGCCCGTCACCCTCGTCGTCCGGCACGGCGTCCTCGAAGTCGCCCTCGACCACACCGCCGCCGACCTCCTCCGAGGGGGCCGTGTAGTGCAGCCGCTGGGGCTTCGGGGCCTCCAGGCCCTTGGCCTTGATCTCCGGGCGGGCGGCGTCCTTCTCCAGCTTGTCGAGCAGCACCTCGGCGTCCGCCACCGGCACCTCCTCGACCTGCTGCTCGACCTGGACCTCCAGGTTGAACAGGTAGGCGACGGACTCCTCCTTGATGCCCTCCATCATCGCGGTGAACATGTCGAAGCCCTCGCGCTGGTACTCGACCAGCGGGTCGCGCTGCGCCATGGCCCGCAGGCCGATGCCCTCCTGGAGGTAGTCCATCTCGTAGAGGTGCTCGCGCCAGCGGCGGTCCAGCACCGAGAGCACCACGCGGCGCTCCAGCTCGCGCAGGATCTCTTCGCCGAGCGTGTCCTCGCGGGCGCCGTACTGCGCCTGGATGTCCTCCTGGACGACCTTGATCAGGAACTCGGGGGTCAGGCCGGCCGGACCGCCGACCTCCTCCTCCAGCTCCGCCAGGTCCAGGGTGATCGGGTAGAGCTGCTTGAACGCCGTCCAGAGCTTGTCGAGGTCCCAGTCGTCCTCGAAGCCCTCGCCGGTGGCCGCCTTGACGTAGGCCTCGACGGTGTCGTCCATGAAGTGGCCGACCTGCTCCTGCAGGTCCTCGCCCTCCAGCACGCGGCGGCGCTCGCCGTAGATGACCTCGCGCTGGCGGTTGAGCACCTCGTCGTACTTCAGGACGTTCTTGCGGATCTCGAAGTTCTGCTGCTCGACCTGGGTCTGCGCGGAGGCGATCGCGCGGGTGACCATCTTGGACTCGATCGGCACGTCCTCGGGCACGTTGGCCATCGAGAGCACGCGCTCGACCATGCCGGCCTTGAACAGGCGCATCAGATCGTCGCCAAGCGACAGGTAGAAGCGGGACTCGCCCGGGTCGCCCTGACGGCCGGAGCGGCCGCGCAGCTGGTTGTCGATCCGGCGGGACTCGTGCCGCTCGGTGCCGAGGACGTAGAGGCCGCCGGCCTCCTTGACCTCGTCCTGCTCGGCCTTGACCGAGGCCTTGGCCTTCTCCAGCGCGGCCGGGAACTCGGCCTCGTACTCCTCCGGGTTGTCCACGGAGGAGAGCCCGCGCTGAGCCAGCTCGGCCGCCGCCAGGTGGTCCGGGTTGCCGCCGAGCATGATGTCGGTGCCACGGCCGGCCATGTTGGTGGCGACGGTGACAGCGCCCTTGCGGCCGGCCTGGGCGACGATCTGCGCCTCGCGCTCGTGGTGCTTGGCGTTCAGCACCTCGTGCGGGATGCCGCGCTTGCGCAGCTCCTGCGACAGGTACTCGGACTTCTCGACCGACACGGTGCCGACCAGCACCGGCTGGCCCTTCTCGTGCTTCTCGGCGATGTCCTCGACCACGGCGGCGAACTTGGCCGGCTCCGACTTGTAGATCAGGTCGGGCTGGTCGATGCGCAGCGGCGTCTTGTTGGTCGGGATCGGCACCACGCCGAGCTTGTAGATCTGGTGGAACTCGGCGGCCTCGGTGGTGCCGGTACCGGTCATGCCGGACAGCTTGTCGTACAGCCGGAAGAAGTTCTGCAGGGTGATGGTGGCCAGGGTCTGGTTCTCGTTCTGGACCTCCACCCCCTCCTTGGCCTCGATCGCCTGGTGCATGCCCTCGTTGTAGCGGCGACCGGCCAGGATGCGGCCGGTGTGCTCGTCGACGATCATGACTTCGCCGTTCATGACGACGTAGTCCTTGTCCTTCTTGTACAGCTCCTTGGCCTTGATGGCGTTGTTCAGGAAGCCGACGAGCGGGGTGTTCACCGACTCGTAGAGGTTGTCGATGCCGAGGTAGTCCTCGACCCGGGTGACACCCTCCTCCAGGACGCCGACGGTGCGCTTCTTCTCGTCGACCTCGTAGTCGCGGTCGATCTTCAGGCGCAGCACCAGCTTGGCGAAGTCGGCGTACCACTTGGTCGCCTGGTCCGCCGGGCCGGAGATGATCAGCGGGGTGCGGGCCTCGTCGATGAGGATCGAGTCGACCTCGTCGACGACCGCGAAGTTGTGCCCGCGCTGGACGAGTTCGTCCTTCGACCAGGCCATGTTGTCGCGCAGGTAGTCGAAGCCGAACTCGTTGTTGGTGCCGTACGTGATGTCCATCGCGTACTGGCGCTTGCGCTCGGCGGGCGTCATGTTGCCCAGGATCACGCCGACTTCGAGGCCGAGGAAGCGGTGCACCCGGCCCATCCACTCCGAGTCGCGCTCGGCGAGGTAGTCGTTGACGGTGATCAGGTGAACGCCCTTGCCGGTCAGCGCGTTCAGGTACGTCGGCAGGGTGCCGACGAGGGTCTTGCCCTCACCGGTGCGCATCTCGGCGACGTAACCGAGGTGCAGGGCCGCGCCACCCATGATCTGGACGTCGTAGTGCCGCTGGCCGAGCACGCGCTTGGCCGCCTCGCGGACGGTGGCGAACGCCTCGGGGAGGATGTCGTCCAGGGACTCGCCATCCACGAGTCGCTGCTTGTACTCGTCGGTCAGCGCGCGCAGCTCGGCGTCGGTGAGGTTGACGAAGTCCTCTTCGATGGAGTTGACCTGGGCAGCAATCCGCTGCAGCTTGCGAAGGATCTTGCCTTCGCCGGCGCGCAGGATCTTGTCGAAGACGGACACTTGAGCGGGCTCCTTGCCTGTATTGGCACTGGACGACTGCACGGGGGGTCCACCCCACCGCACGGGCCATCGTATGCGAGGAGTCCAACGCGCCGGGAGGTGCGTCAGCACGGTATTCCCGTGTCACCCGCGCGTGCACATGGACCGATAGCATCGCCCACCGGGGCAAAACGGTCGAAGGACCGGGGAGTTGGCTGTATATCCGGATGCCCGCGTTCCCGCTGCCGACGAATAATCCACCCATGGAAGAACCACCGGGCGCACCCGCCTCCCTCCCCACCCTCACCACCGACCGCCTGGTCCTACGGGCCCCGCAGGAGTCGGACGTCGACGCGATCTTCGCCGCCTGCCAGGACGCCGAGATCCAGCGCTGGACGGTCGTCCCGGTCCCCTACCGCCGTGAGGACGCCGAATTCTTCGTCCACACCCTGGCCCCCGGCGGGCTGGCCGGGGGCACCGAGTTCATCTGGTGCGTGGTCGAACGCGGGACGGGCCGCCTGGTCGGCACCCAGGCAGTCGTCCGCAAGCCGGACGACCCGGCCGCCGGCTCGGTCGGCTGGTGGACGGTGAAGGAGCAGCGCGGCCGCGGCCACACCGTCGAGGCGGCCCGCGCGGTCGCCCGCTGGGCGCTCACCGACCTCGGCCTGCGCCGCCTCCAGTGGCTCGCCTACGTCGGCAACGAGGGCTCGCGCGCGGTCGCCGAGCGGGTCGGCTACCGCTACGAGGGCACCCTGCGGTCGTACGCCGACCAGCGCGGCGTCTTCCACGACGCCTGGATCGCCTCGCTGCTCCCGTCCGACCTGGACTGAGCCCGCGCCGGGCCCCACGAAGCCACACGAGCCGTACGAGCCGTACGAAGGCGTACGAGCCGCACCAGCCGCACGAAGGCGCACGAAGCCGCGCTGAACCGGGGCCCTGCATCGGGGCCCTGCATCGGGACCCCGCACCGGGGCCCGCTGTCGGTCCCCCCGGCTACGCTCGCCGGCATGACCGCCGCCTCCGCCGAGCCCGCCCCCGTCACCGTCCTGAGCGCCGACGACGCCCGCCGGATCGCCCTGCGCGCCCAGGGCCTGCTGGGCGCGCCCGACCGCCGCTCCGGGGTGCGCGGGGTGCTGCGGCACCTGGGCGCGGTCCAGCTGGACACCATCTCGGTGCTGGCCCGCTCGCACGAGCTGGTGCCGTACGCCCGGCTCGGCGCGGTCGGCCGCCCGGCGGTCGAGGCGGCCTACTGGGGTGCGGGCACCAGCTTCGAGTACTGGTCGCACGCGGCCTGCGTCCTGCCGGTCGAGGAGTGGCCGCTGTTCGCCTTCCGGCGCCGCCGCTACCGCGACCGCGGTCAGCTCTGGAGCCACCAGGTCTCGCCCGAGACGTACCGGGCGGTGCTCGACAGGCTGCGCGCCGAGGGGCCGTTGACCTCCACCGAGCTGGGCGGTGCCAAGCGGACCTCCGAGTGGTGGGACTGGTCCGACACCAAGATCGCGGTGGAGCGGGCGCTGGCCTTCGGGGACGTGGTCTGCACCGAGCGCCGGAGCTGGAAGCGGGTCTACGCACTGGCCGAACAGGCCATCCCCGACGCCCTGTTCGGTCAGGACCGGTCCGACGAGGAGTGCGTGCGCACCCTGGTCGCCCAGGCCGGGGCCGCGCTCGGCGTGGCCACCCGGGCCGACCTGCTGGACTACCACCGGCTGCGTGCCGAGGAGTTGGACGCGGTGCTGGCGGACACCGGGCTGGTCCCGGTCGAGGTGGCGGGCTGGGGCCCGGGCGGCACCCGGGCGGCGGCCTGGGCCGACCCGGCGGCCCTGGCCACCGCCCCGCGCGGGCGCCACCGCACCACGCTGCTCTCGCCGTTCGACTCACTGATCTGGGACCGCGCCCGCACCGAGCGGATCTTCGGGATGACCCACCGGCTGGAGGCCTACACCCCCAAGTACAAGCGGGTGCACGGCTACTTCGCGATGCCGCTGCTGGCCGGCGGCCGGCTGGTCGGCCGGGTCGACCCGGCCCGGGAGGGGCGCACTCTGGTCGCCCGGCAGGTCTCGCTCGCCGGCGAGCACGGGCGCGAGCGAGGCCGGGGCGCCCGGCACGTCGAGGCGCTGGCCACCGCACTGCGCGAAGCGGCCGCCTGGGTCGGCTGCGACGGAGTGCGGGTCGGAGCGCTGCACGACGAACGGCTGCGCCCGACCCTGGAGAAGCTGCTCGCGGACTAGGCCCCGTCCGGGCCCGGGTGCGGCGGCGAGCGCCGGTCACCCTATCTCGAGGATCTTCTCCCGCATCGCGTACACCACGGCCTCCATCCTGGAATGCAGTTGGAGCTTCTCCAGAATGTTGCGGACGTGGTTCTTCACGGTGTTCTCGCTGATGAACAGCTCCTTGGCGATCTCCCGGTTGTTCATTCCGGTGGCCACCTGTTTCAGTACCTCCAGCTCCCGGTCGGTGAGCCGGGGGGCGGGCACCAGGTCCCGGTCGTCGGAGCGCCGCTGGATCATCGACTTGAACTCGGTGAGCAGCTTGGAGGCCATCGACGGGCTGATCTGCGACTGCCCGTCGGCGACCGCCCGGATCGCGGTGGCGACCTCGTCGGTGGAGATCTCCTTGAGCAGGTAGCCGGTGGCCCCCGCCTTGATCGCCTCGTAGAGGTCGGCCTCCTCGTCGCTTATCGTCAGCATGATGATCTTGGTGCTGGGCGCCACGTCCTTGATCGCCGTGCAGGCCTCGATCCCACTGCGGCGCGGCATCCGGACGTCCATCAGGATGATGTCGGGCAGCAGGTCGGCGGCCTTCAGCACGGCCTCGGCACCGTCCCCGGCCTCGCCGACGACCTTGATGTCCGGCTCCTCCGCCAGGACGATCTCCAGCCCCCGGCGGAACAACGCGTGGTCGTCCACCACCAGGACGCGGATCGGCTCACCCCGGCGCGGCGCGTACGCGGGTTCCTCCTCCGGCCCCGGTGGCAGCCCGGTGACCGGCCCCGTAGCGGGCCCCAGCCCGAAGTGATCCCCCATCCGCTCCTCCCCCTTCGCGGGTCAACGTGCGCCCAATCATTCCACGCCCCGCCACCGCCGCGGTCACCCTCCGGCGCCGATTCCCCCGCATCGGGTGACCCCGGGCGCAACGGACCCGAGCACCGTTCGAACCCGTCCCACCGCGCGGTGCCCGGTACGGGCGAAACGCCCCGGAACGCCGGTGACCCCGGCGGCCACTGCCGCCGGGGTCACCGCTCCATCGTCACTGCCGGGACGGTCAGTCCTCGTCGTCGAACCGGCCGATCGCACCGCCCGCGCCACTGGCCACGCCGGCCGCCATGTCCGGCTGCACGTGGATGACGCCGTAGTGGTAGCCGTGCCGGCGGTAGACGACGCTCGGCAGGCCGCTGTCCTTCTCCACGAACAGGTAGAAGTCGTGGCCGACCAGCTCCATCTCGTAGAGCGCCTGGTCCAGCGCCATGGGGGCGGCCGAGTGCGTCTTCTCCCGGACCACCAGCGGGCCTTCGCCCTCCACTTCCAGGGATCCCATCATGGTCTTGCGGACGACCCCGTTGGTCTCGCCCTCCGGCGCCGTCGGCTCAGGCAGCGCGGCCAGGGCCGCGGTCGCCTCGGCGACGCTGATGGGGGTGCGGCCGTTCGCGCCGCCCTTGTGCACCCGGCGCCGGTCCGCGGACTTGCGCAGCTGCGCGTCGAGCTTCGCCGAGGCCAGGTCGAGCGCCGCGTACGGGTCGGCGGCGGCGGCTTCGGCCCGGATCACCGGGCCACGGGTGCGAAGAGTGATCTCCACGCGGTCGGACCGGTCGGCCTGCCGCGGGTTGTGCTCCTTGGACACCTCGACGTCGAGGCTGATCACCTTGCCGTCGAACTTCTGGACCTTCTCCAGCTTCTCGGCCACGTGCTCGCGGAACCTCTTGGGCACCTCGGTCTTGCGGCCCTTGACGACGATGTCCACGCAGAACTCCGATCCCTCGTGCTGACGCCGATCCGGGTGCTACCGGACCGGACTGAGCTCCAGCTGGACCAGCCCATCCACTGCCGGCCCCCCGCCCCCGCCACCGGCGGGAACGACTGGCCCTCATCTCACTTCCTCCCCATCAGGGACGGTTGAAACCCCCTGGAGCCTTATCGAACACCTCAGGCGGGGTTTTCGCCTCCCCGGGCGGAACGATGGGTATGACCCGATACTGCGGGCGGTGCTGGAGGCGGGCGGTCAAACTGTTGCACCCTGTCTACCCTCCTGCGGGTGAAGTAAGGGTAAATGCCTGGACAACGCCCCCCATACGGCGGATCCTGTGCTGACTCTCCGTGCCTGCCGCCGCCAGGAGCAGCCGTGCCGCCGTCCCCCTCCCCCGCCCGTCCGCCGTCCGCACGGACACCGTTCGGCCACGCACTGGCCGGACTGCTGGACGTCCTGCTCCCCGCGGACTGCGCCGGTTGCGGGGCCGAACGCGGCCAGCTCTGCCCGGCCTGCCGGCAGGCCCTGACCTCCGCCCGCCCCGGCCCCACGCTGCTGCCCTGGGCGCACGCGGCCGCGCCGGACACCGACCCGGTGCGGCAGCTGCTGCTCGCCCACAA
>NZ_MECK01000240.1 GCF_014596465.1 Streptomyces sp. CBMA123
GTTCCTCCTCGCGCAGGGCGCGGCCGAGGCGGCGCAGGTCGGAGCCGTCGAGGCCGCCGAGCGGGCCGGTCAGCAGGGTGTGGGCCAGTTCGACGGTCAGGGGCTCCGTGGCGTCCGGGCCGGGGGTGTCGGAGTCGGGGGTGTCCTGGTCGGGGGCGTCGAGGAGGCCCTGCTTGTCGCGGGCGGCCTGCTCGGCGCAGACCCGCAGCGCGAGCAGCAGTTGGGCGACGGCCGGCTCCTCGCGCAGCGGCAGGTCGTCGCCGTCGATCTCCAGCGGGACGCCGGCCGCGCCGAGCGCCCGCCGCACGCCGGGGATGGAGCGGGCGCCGGCCCGGACGAGCACGGCCATCTCGCCCCAGGGCACGCCGTCCTCCAGGTGGGCGCGGCGCAGCAGGTCGGCGATCGAGTCGAGTTCGGCGCCGGGGGTGGGGTAGGTGTACACCTCGACCCGGCCGCCTTCGCGGGAGGGCAGCAGGGCGCGGTGCTGGGCGAGTTTGTCGGCGGGCAGCCGGCCCATCGGCATCCGGCGGGCGAGTTCGCGGGAGGCGGCGAGCAGGACGGCGCCGGAGCGGCGGGAGACCCGCAGCACCTTGACCTCGGCGGGGGTCCCGTCGGCGCGGCGGAAGGTCTGGGGGAAGTCGAGGATGCCGTTGATGTCGGCGCCGCGGAAGGCGTAGATCGACTGGTCGGGGTCGCCGACGGCGACGAGGTCGCGACCGCCGCCGGCGAGCCGGCGCAGCAGCCGGACCTGGGAGGGGTCGGTGTCCTGGTACTCGTCGACGAAGACGACCTCGTAGCGCCGGCGCAGTTCCTCGCCGGTCTCGGGGCGTTCGGCGAGCAGCACGGCGCGGTGCACGAGTTCCGCGTAGTCGAGGACGCCGCGCAGGTCGAGCACGTCGAGGTAGTCGGCGAGGAAGTGGGCGGCGGCGGCCCAGTCGGGGCGCTGGACGCCTTGGGCGAAGCGTTCGAGTTCGGCCTCGCCGAGGCCGAGTTCGCGGCTGCGGGCGAGGACGGCGCGGACCTCGTCGGCGAAGCCGCGGGTGGTCAGGCAGGCGCGCAGGTCGAGCGGCCAGGCGATCCGGCCCAGGCCGTGCTTGGCGTCCTCGGCGCCGCCGGCCAGCAGTTCGCGGACCATGACGTCCTGTTCGGGCCCGGAGAGCAGCCGCAGCGGCTCGGCGTAGTCCTCCGGGTCCTGGTGGGCGCGCAGCAGGGCGTAGCAGAAGGAGTGGAAGGTGGTGGCCTGCGGGGCGGCGGCGGTGCCGCCGAGCCGGCCGGACATCCGGTCGCGCAGTTCGACGGCGGCCTTGCGGCTGAAGGTGAGGACGAGGATCTTCTCGGGGTCGGTGCCGTCCTGGATCCGCCGGGCGACCGCCTCGACCAGGGTGGTGGTCTTGCCCGTGCCCGGTCCGGCGAGGACGAGCAGCGGGCCGCCGGTGTGCTCGACCACGGCGCGCTGGTAGGCGTCCAGCACGGGCGGTTCGGGCTGGACGAGCGGGCTGCGCACGAGCCGGTAGGGGGAGCTCACGCGCCCGCCTCGCTTCGCTCGGCAGGGGCGTTCGCCCATGCGCGCCTTTCAATGGCTCGCTCGCTTCGCTCGCTCACGCGCCCGCCTCGCTCCGCCCGGCAGGGGCGTCAACCCATGCGCGCCTTTCAATGGCTCGCTCGCTTCGCTCGGCAGGGGCGTCAACCCATGCGCGCCTTTCGACGGCTCGCTCGCTTCGCTCGCTCACGGACGATCTTCCTGGGTGGTACAGAGGGGCATGGCCGGGGCGGGCCGGTGGGGCCCGCCCGCATCGAGCCTACGACCCTGCCCCGTCAATCCCGTCCGCGCGGCGGTTTCGGTGACGTCTGCGTCCCGTCCCAGCGGGCCCGCTTGAGGTCGACCCGGGGCGGGTCGGCGAGTTCGCGCAGCGGGGTGCCCTCCTCGCCGTAGTGGGCGAGGGCGCGGTGCTCGTGGCCGGGCAGGAAGCGGCCGTCCGCGCGGATCACCCGCCACCAGGGCACCGAGCCGCCGTACAGGGCCATCACCCGGCCGACCTGGCGGGGGCCGCCCTGGCCGAGGTACTCGGCGACGTCGCCGTAGGTCATCACCCGGCCGGGTGGAATCCGCTCGGTCAGATCGAGCACCAGTTCGGCGAACGGCGGTAGGGCGTCCGGGCCGCCGTCGTCTGTTACGTCCGTCACCTGCGGCATTCTTCCTTACAGGGACGCGCGCGCGGCCCCGTACGAACGACCCGCCGCGCCCGATCCGGCCCCTGTCCGACACGGGGGGTCGGGGCATGCCACCATCTTCGGGGCGGTGAGTGGTGATACGAGGACAAGACCAGATGACCGGGACGGCTACCGTGGGCATGGACGGGGACTCCGACGAGTCCGGCTCCGCCGTGCCCCCGGCGCCCGGTGACGAGTCCGAAGGGCGGCCCGGAAGCGGGCCGACGCCGGAAGTCTCCCTGATCAAGGACCTGACGATCAAGACCCCCACGCCCGAGAAGTCCCCCGAGCAGGCCCCCGCGTCCGCGCCGGAGCCGCCCGCCCCGGCGCCGCCGGCCCCGCGGACCGAGTACCACGACCCGCTGGACGAGGCCCCGCACCTGGACGTCGACGAGCCGCTGCTCGCCGCCCGCGCGCACCGCCCGTCCGACCTGATCCGCTTCCTGACCGGGGTCTTCGGGATAGTCGCCGTCTTCGTCCTGGCCGGCATCGCGACCTCGACGACCACCGGCATCGAGCAGGACATCGCCACCAACGCGCCGCACTTCTCCGCGGTGCTGTCCACCATCACCGGGCTGATCTCCAGCGTCGCGGTACTGGCCGTGCCGCTGGCCTTCGCCGTCGAGCGGCTGATCAAACGCGACGGCCTGCGGGTCGCCGACGGCGTGCTCGCCTCGGTGCTCGCGTACGGCGTCTCGCTGGGCATCGACTGGTGGGTGGCCGAAGGCGCCTCCGAGCACATCAGGACGGCGCTGACCCGGCTGCCGCTGGACAGCAACGGCAGCCTCACCGACCCGGTGCACGGCTACCTCGCCCCGGTGATCGCCTACATGACCGCCGTCGGCATGTCGAGCCGACCGCGCTGGCGGGTGGCCCTGTGGGTGGTGGTCGTCTTCAGCGGGGTCACCGAGCTGCTCGGCGGCTACACCACCCCCCTGTCGCTGATGCTCACCGTGCTGATCGGCTGGTCCGTCGCCTACGGCACGCTGTACGCGATCGGCTCCCCCAACATCCGGCCCACCGGGCAGCACCTGATGATCGGCCTGCGCAAGGTCGGCTTCACCCCGGACGGCGCCCACCGCGCCCCGGACGCCCCCGGCGGCACCCGCCGCTACTACGTCACCCAGCAGGACGGCCCGCCGCTGGACGTCCACATCATCGACCGCGAGCAGCAGGCCTCCGGCTTCTTCTACCGGGCCTGGCGGCGGCTGCGGCTGCGCTCGGTGGCCGTGCGGCGCAGCCCCCAGTCGCTGCGCCAGGCGCTGGAGCAGGAGGCCTTGATCGCGTACGCCGCGGCCGCCTCGGGCGCCCGGGCGCCACAGCTGGTGGCCACCTCCGAGCTGGGCCCGGACGCCGCGATCCTGGTGTACGAGAACGTCGAGGGCCGCACCCTGGACGAGCTCGCCGACGAGGAGGTCACCGACCGGGTGATGGCCTCGCTGTGGCAGTCGGTGGCCGCCCTGCACGAGCGCCGGATCGCCCACCGCCGGCTGACCGGCGAATCGCTGCTGGTGGTGGACGGGAAGGCCGCCTGCCTGGTCAACCTGTCCGGCGGCGACATCGCCGCCACCGACCTGACCCTGCGCATCGACGTCGCCCAGCTGCTCACCACCTTCGCCCTGCGGATCGGCCCCGAGCGGGCCGTCGCCACCGCCAACGCGGTGCTCGGCGCGGACCGGGTCGCCCAGGCGCTGCCGCTGCTCCAGCCGGTCGGGATGAGCCGCTCCACCCGGGTCGACCTCGCCAAGCTCACCAAGGAGCGCAAGGCCGCCGCCCGGGCCAAGGCCCTGGAGCAGGTCGCGGCCGGCGAGCGCACCCAGGAGCAGGCCGAGGAGGACATCGCGGCGGCCGGCGAGGACCTGCTCAGCCGCATCCGCGGCCAGATCCTGCAGATCGCCCCCGAGGCGCCGATGGAGCCGGCCAAGCTGGAACGGCTGAAGCCGAAGAGCCTGATCATGGTGATCGCGCTCACCTTCGCCGCCTACCTGGCGCTGACCACCATCAAGCCCGCCCAGCTCAAGCTCTCCCAGATGAACTGGGCCTGGGCGGCGGCGGCCCTGCTGGCGGCCGCGTTCAGCTACGTCGCCGCCGCGATGAGCCTGACCGGCTTCGTCCCCGAGCGGCTGCCGTTCCGGCGCACCGTCGCGGCCCAGCTGGCCGGCTCCTTCGTGAAGCTGGTCGCCCCCGCCGCGATCGGCGGCATCGCGCTCAACACCCGCTACCTGCAGAAGGCCGGCATCCGCCCCGGCCAGGCGGTCGCCTCGGTCGGCGCCTCCCAGCTGGCGGGCCTGGCCGGGCACCTGCTGCTGCTGTTCAGCTTCGGCCTGATCACCGGCAGCCAGACCAACGGCGACCTCTCCGCCTCCCGAGCCGTGATCATCGGGGTGCTGACCGCCGCGGTGCTCGCCCTGGTGGTGGCCGCGGTCGCGCCGCTGCGCCGCTTCGTGCTGGGCCGGCTGCGCTCGCTGTTCTTCGGCGTGGTGCCGCGGATGCTCGACCTGATGCAGACGCCCAGCAAGCTGGTCACCGGCTTCGGCGGCATCCTGCTGCTGACCCTGTGCTTCACCGCCTGCCTGGACTTCTCGGTGCAGGCCTTCGGCGGCGACGTCAGCTTCTCGGCCGTCGCGGTGGTCTTCCTGACCGCCAACGCGGCCGGCTCGGCGATCCCCACCCCGGGCGGCATCGGCCCGGTCGAGGTCGCCCTGATCGGTGCGCTGACCGTCGCGGACGTCTCCCCCGCGGTCGCCACCCCGGCGGTGTTCCTCTTCCGGGCGCTGACCTTCTGGCTGCCGGTGCTGCCGGGCTGGATCGCCTACAACGTGCTGCAGCGCAAGCAGGCGCTCTGAGCGTACGGACGGTCCGGACGGACGGACCGTCCGAGCGGACGGAGATGCGTAGAGGGGCCCGCCGAGCGGCGGGCCCCTCTGCGTATCCGTCGTTCTAGTAGACCGGCTTGTGCGGCTCGATCTGGTTCACCCAGCCGAGCACCCCGCCGCCCAGGTGGACGGCGTTGGCGAAGCCCGCGGCCTTGACCACGGCCAGCACCTCGGCCGAGCGCACGCCCGACTTGCAGTGCAGCACGATCTTCCGGTCCTGCGGCAGCTTCTCCAGGGCGTCGCCCATGAGGAACTCGTTCTTCGGGATCAGCACCGCGCCGGGGATGTTGACGATCTCGTACTCACCGGGCTCGCGGACGTCGATGAGGTAGATGTCCTCCTCGTCGTCCTGCCACTGCTTGAGCTGCTTGGAGGTGATGGTCGACCCGGCGGCGGCGGCCTGCGCCTCCTCCGACACGACGCCGCAGAAGGCCTCGTAGTCGATCAGCTCGGTGACCGTCGGGTTCTCCCCGCAGACGGCGCAGTCCGGGTCCTTGCGGACCTTCACCTGGCGGTAGTTCATCTCCAGGGCGTCGTAGATCATCAGCCGGCCGACCAGCGGGTCTCCGATGCCGGCCAGCAGCTTGATCGCCTCGTTCACCTGGATCGAGCCGATGGAGGCGCACAGCACGCCCAGCACGCCGCCCTCGGCGCAGGACGGCACCATGCCCGGCGGCGGGGCCTCCGGGTAGAGGCAGCGGTAGCAGGGGCCGTGCTCGGCCCAGAACACGCTGGCCTGGCCGTCGAAGCGGTAGATCGAGCCCCACACGTACGGCTTGCCGAGCAGCACCGCGGCGTCGTTCACCAGGTACCGGGTGGCGAAGTTGTCGGTGCCGTCCACGATCAGGTCGTAGCCGGCGAAGATCTCCATCACGTTGGAGTTGTCGAGGCGCTCCTCGTGCAGGACCACCTCGACGTAGGGGTTGATCTCCTGGACCGAGTCGCGCGCCGACTCCGCCTTGGAGCGCCCGATGTCGGCCTGGCCGTGGATGATCTGGCGCTGCAGGTTCGACTCGTCGACCACGTCGAACTCGACGATGCCCAGCGTGCCGACACCGGCCGCGGCCAGGTACATCAGCGCGGGCGAGCCCAGGCCGCCGGCGCCGACGCACAGCACCTTGGCGTTCTTCAGCCGCTTCTGCCCGGCCATCCCGACGTCCGGGATGATCAGGTGGCGGGAGTACCTGCGGACCTCGTCAACGGTGAGCTCGGCAGCCGGCTCGACCAGGGGTGGCAACGACACGGGGACTCCGATGGGGTCTTGTTCAGGCGGCCGGGGCCAGCCTCGGACGGGGTTGTTGCACCGCCACTCAGGTGGCTCTCTAGGCCAACAGTGTCACGCCCCACCGGTATTCCGAGACAGCTCGTCCGATGGGCGAGACGGCCCGCGCCGGATCGTGGAACCGCCCGCCGACCCCCCGAAAGTGCCCCTGGCCCGTGGTGACGGGCCCGGGGCACCCCCGCGCCGGCCTCAGACCCGACAGGCCGTCTCCAGCCAGACGTCCCCGAGCGACTCCTCCAGCGGCACCTGTGTCCGCCAGCCGAGACGGTCCCGGGCGGTGCGCACGTCCGCCTGCCGCCACGGCACCGGCTCGCCCGGGGCGGGGCGGCCCTCCGGCCGGTGGCCCTCCGCGCGGTGGCCCGGCAGGTGGTGGCCGGGCAGGTGGTCGCCGCCCGGTCCGCCCACCTGCGCGGGCAGCAGGACCTGCCGGTTCTCCTCCACGATCGACCCCTCGAAGCCCGACGCCCGGACCAGCAGCTGGGCCGCGTCCCGGGCCCGTACGGCGTGCCCGCTGCCGACGTTGATCACCCCGGTGGCGGCCGAGACCGCCGCCATCTGGATCGCCCGGGCGACGTCCCGCACGTCCACGAAATCCCGGTATCCGGACAGGTCCGGCATCCGCACCTGGCTCTCGTCCCGCTCCAGCGCCCGCCGCAGGCCCTCGGCCAGCCGCCCGAACAGCGAGGCGGTCGGCGCCCCCGGGCCCACCACGTCGAACACCCGCAGCACCGCCGCGTCCAGCCCGGAGGCCAGCACCAGCTCCGTCCCGGCCAGCTTGGACACCCCGTACGGGCCGACCGGCCGCGGCTCGGCCTGCTCGGACACCGGCACCCCGCCGGGCACCGGCCCGTACTCGGCGGCCGAGCCGACGTGCACCAGCCGGGCCGGCTCCCGGCTTCGCCGGATCGCCTCGCAGACCGTCGCGACGGCCAGCGTGTTCGACCGGATCAGGGTCCGCGAGCTGCCGTAGGTGGCGCCCGCGCAGTTGATCACCACCTGCGGCGCGACCGCGTCCAGGAAGCGGGCCAGCGCGCCCGGACTCCCGGTGGTCAGGTCGAAGCGGATGTCGGCCGAGTCGCGCCGGCCGAGCACCGTCACCTGCAACTCCTGGTCCATCAGCAGACGATCGGTCACCCGGCGGCCGATGAAGCCGTCGGCGCCCAGCAGCAGCACCCTCATCGGGGGCGTCCTTCCATGAAGCGAGGTCGAGGACGACCTGGCGGACTGAAAACAGCGAGAACAGCGAACGAGATCTGACAGGAACTCATCGGGCGGAGGTCCATCGGGCGGGCTCAGCGGTGCGAGCCCGCCCGGCCGAGCACCGCCCAGCCGTGGGCCAGCAGCACCGCCGCGACCGCACCGCCGCCCAGCAGCACGGCCGACGGCCAGGAACGGCCCAGGGCGAGCGGCACCGCCGCGGCGGC
>NZ_MECK01000241.1 GCF_014596465.1 Streptomyces sp. CBMA123
GTCGTCGGTGAGCCGGGCGAGCGCGCGGCGGCGCGGGCGGCCGGTCGGTCCGGGCCGTTCCAGCAGCGCGGTCCGGGCCGCCACGTGGTCCAGGGGATCGGGGGAGCTGGTCTCGGTGGTCATGCGCGGGATCCCGTCCGTGTGGTGCGGGTGAGCCGTCGTACGGCTGAGCGGGGATGCGCCGAAGGGCGGGCCCGCCCCGGGCAGGGGCGGGTCCGCCGGATCGGTCAGTGCCTCACAGGGCGTCCGGGCCGCGTTCGCCGGTGCGGACCCGGACGGCGGTGTCGACCGGGATGCTCCATACCTTGCCGTCGCCGATCTTCCCGGTGCGGGCGGCCTTCACCAGGACGTCGATCAGCGCGTCGGCGTCCTCGTCCTCGACCAGGACCTCGATCCTGATCTTCGGCACCAGGTCGACGGTGTACTCGGCGCCCCGGTAGACCTCGGTGTGGCCGCGCTGGCGGCCGTAGCCGCTGGCCTCGGTGACGGTCAGGCCGTGGACCCCGAAGGCCTGCAGGGCGGCCTTCACCTCGTCCAGGCGGTACGGCTTGATCACGGCGGTGATGAGCTTCATCGGGCGTCGACCTCGGTCTTCTTGGCGGGCTGTTCGGCGGTCTTGTCGGCAGGCGTCCCGGCGGGCTTCCCGGCCTGCGCGGAGCCGGGGCCCGCGGACGGGAGCGCCCGGGCCAGGCCCGCCCCGACGGCACTGAAGTCGTAGGCGGACTCGGCGTGTTCGGCCTGGTCGATGCCGGCCACCTCGATCTCCTCGGCGACCCGGAAGCCGACCAGCTTGTCCACGGCCTTGGCCAGCAGCCAGGAGAGCACGAAGGAGTACGCCGCGACCACCGCCACGCCCATCGCCTGCTTGCCGAGCTGGCCCAGCCCACCGCCGTAGAACAGGCCCTTGGCGGTCTGGCCGACCCCGCCGGTGGCGAACAGGCCGATCAGCAGCGAGCCGATCGCGCCGCCCACCGCGTGCACGCCCACCACGTCGAGCGAGTCGTCGAAGCCCCAGCGGTACTTGAGCGAGACGGCGGCGGCGCAGACGGCGCCCGCGATCAGGCCGATGGCCACCGCGCCGAGCGGGCTGACCGAGCCGCAGGCCGGGGTGATCGCGACCAGTCCGGCCACCGCGCCGGAGGCGGCGCCCAGCGTGGTGAAGGCGCCGTGCCTGAGCTTCTCGAAGACCAGCCAGCCGATCAGCGCCGCACCGGTGGCGACCTGGGTGTTGACCATCGCCATCGCGGCCACGCCGTTGGCGGCCAGCGCCGAGCCCGCGTTGAAGCCGAACCAGCCGAACCACAGCAGCCCGGAGCCGAGCATCACCAGCGGCAGGCTGTGCGGGCGCATCGGGTCCTTCTTGAAGCCGACCCGCTTGCCCAGCACCAGGCAGAGCGCGAGGCCGGCGACGCCGGCGTTGATGTGCACGGCCGTTCCGCCGGCGAAGTCGATCACGCCGTTTCTGTCGCCCAGCCAGCCGCCGTTGCCGTTGTCCATGAAGAACACCCAGTGCGCGACCGGGAAGTAGACGACCGTCACCCAGAGCGCGATGAACAGGCCCCAGGCGGAGAACTTGGCCCGGTCCGCGACAGCGCCGCTGATCAGCGCCGGCGTGATGATCGCGAACATCAGCTGGAAGACCGCGAAGGCCGTGACCGGGATCGACCCGCTCAGTTCGTTCAGCCCGATGCCGCGCATCCCGAGGAAGTCCAGGTTGCCGATGAGTCCGGCGAAGGCGTCGGGCCCGAAGCTGAGCGAGTAGCCGTACAGGACCCACAGCACACTGACGATGCCGAGCGAGAGAAAGCTCATCGCCAGCATGTTCAGTGTGCTCTTGGCCCTGACCATGCCCCCGTAGAAGAAGGCCAGGCCCGGGGTCATCACCATGACCAGGGCCGCACTGATGAGCACGAAGGCGGTGTCGCCCGCGCTGAAGCCGTCCGGCATCGGCGTCTCCTCTGCGTCCAAGCCGCTCCGCCCCCGGGTACCTGTCCCGTGCCAACCCGGGGGTGTCGGCGATGACAGGAGAGTGCCGAAGGCTGGTTTCGGCCAGTGCGGTCGGTTGTTTCGCGGCCGTGACGCGTGCGACGCGCGGGTTACGGGCGCGTGAACCGCGGCCCTGTCGTTGGGCCGGATGGGTTACCGTGCCGCCGCACCGCACGGTCCGTGGCCGGGAAAGCCACCGACCGTGACGGCGGCGGCCGTCACGGTCGGTGGAGTCTCCGACCGGGGTCCGCTCAGACCACCGAGACGAACTCCGGGATGTCCTGGACCACCCGCTCCTTGAGCCGGCTCACCGCGTCCACGCCCTTGAAGCGGGCGGCCGCGGCCTCCGTGGTCTTGCGGACCCGGGAGTTCAGCCGCTCCGAGCGCACCTTGGTGGCGATGTCCACCGCCTGCTCGGCGTACCGCGCCGCCTCCTCGGCCTCCTTCTGCAGCAGGTGCACGCTGGCCATGCCGATCAGGTTGAAGGCGTACGAGCGCACGTGGTCGTCGTCCTGGCGGAACAGGTCGACGGCGCGCCCCATCACCGGCGCGGACAGCGAGGCGTACAGCTGGGCGTTGTCCGAGTGGTAGGCGAGGTCGCGGTAGGAGTGGGCGTTCTCGGCGTTCAGCTCGGCCGGCGAGAAGAACTTCAGCCAGTCCGGGTCCCCGTCGCCCTCGCGGATGTCGGTGAAGGTGTCCTCGGCCAGCCGGATCGCCCGGGCGCAGCGGTTCACCTCGCCGATGGTGGCGTAGGCGCGCGCCTCCATCGCGAACAGCAGGGCCTGCTGCCGCGGGGTGGCGGAGTCCCGACTGCCGTACTGGGCCAGGTGGATCAGCTCCAGGGCGTCCTCGCCCCGGTTGAGGTGAATCATCTGGCGGCTCATGTCGGTGAGGATCAGCGCGCCGAACGGGCGGTCGCCGGCCTCCTTGGCGGCGTGCAGGGCGAGCACGTAGTACTTCTGCGCGCTCGGGTGCATCCCGACGTCGTAGGACATCCAGCCGGCCAGGTGGGCGAGTTCGGCGGTGAGCCGGAACAGCCGCTTGGTGGTGTCCTCGTTGTACGTCTCCTGCAGCAGGTCGGTGACCTCGTGGAGTTGGCCGACCACGGCCTTGCGGCGCAGCCCGCCGCCGTTCTGGGCGTCCCACTGGCGGAACATGACCGTGGTCTGCTCCAGCAGTTGCAGCTCGGGCTCGGAGAGCCGGCCGGTGAACACCTCGCCGCCGTTGGCCGCGGTGAGGATCGGGGTGGGGATGCCGGTCGGGCCGGGGGTGAGCCAGCGCTGCATCGGCTCGATCAGCGCGGCGCCGGCGGTCAGCGCGAGCGAGGTGCCGAGGAAGCCCCGGCGGTTGAGCATCAGGTCGCTGCGGGAGTAGTCACTGATCAGCTGGACGGTCTGCGGGGCGCTCCACGGCAGGTCCACGCCGCCGCCGACGGTGGAGACCGGGATCGCGGCGCGCAGGCCGAGGTCCTCGATCGAGACCACCGAGCCGAAGCGCTCCGAGAACAGCTCGGACATGATCTTGGGGATCGGCTCGCGGGGCTGCTCGCCGTCGAGCCAGCGGCGCACCCGGGAGGTGTCGGTGGACACGTGGTGGGCGCCGATCTGCCGGGCCCGGCGGTTGACCTGCCGGGCCAACTCCCCCTTGGACCAGCCACTGCGAGCGAACCACGTGGTCAGCTTCTCGTTGGGTTGCTTCTCTGCCATGGGAACGTCCCCATCCCGCCCGGCCCCTGCGGGGCCCCCGATCGTGACCGCCCGACGGTTGCGGGCTCTTGCCAGACGTGCCGTGCCTGAGGTGTTGCCGTACCGCCTCGTCGTACTGGTGTGCCATCGTCGTGGACGGTCCGTCAGATCCCCAACTCCCGTTCCCCGACGGCCCGGAGCGGGAGCTCCGACGACGTCCGTGTGCTGAACGTAGTGCCCCGCGAGGTACCCGTGGGAGCGCCCCTGGCGAAACGCCACCTTTCGCCACCCCCAGGAGTGAACCGAACCCCGGGGGCACGCGCTTGACTAGGTGGTCGCGACGGTCCGGCATATGCGGGCCGCCAAGTCCCCCGGCCAACCCCGGAAGACCCGGCAGACTCCGCAATCCACCGCAGTCACAGGCGAGTTCACCACCCCCTCGGGACGGCAACCGCCTCGCGCACCTGACGATCCGGCATCGGCGCCACCCCCACAAGGCGGCGCCCGAAGCGCACCACCGCAACAGGCGCACGCCAAGCGCTGCGCGCCGCCACCGCACCACGCACCACGCACCGGACAATCAACACACAGTCACCATCCCGTAACCATCGGCAACGAGAACCTGTTGGGGGAGGCATGGACAACCTGTTCGGCGAACTTCGACTGGGGCACCTGCGGCTGGCACCGCTGGGCGCGCGCCGCCGCACCAAGGTCACCGCGTCCCAGGCCGCCGCGGAGTACACCGGCCGCTGGGGCTGGGCCGTCGCCACCGGCGACCCTTCCGACTCCGCCGCCCCGCCCCAGTGCCCCTGCGGCTCCCGGCGCTGCGCCGCCCCCGGCCTGCACCCCGTACCGGGCACCGCGAGCCGGGCCGGGGCCACTGGCGCCGAGGCCTCCGTGCTGTTCCCCACCGGCCGCGCCTTCGACGTCCTGGACGTCCCCGAGCCGGCCGGCCTGCAGGCGCTGGTCCGGCTGGAGCGGATGGGCACCCAGGTCGGCCCGGTGCTCGCCCCGCCCACCGGCCGGCTGCAGTTCCTGGTCGCCGCCGGCACCGCCCGCCGGCTGCCCGACCTGCTCTACCGGATGGGCTGGGACGACGCCGCGCTCGACCTGACCTGCCACGGCGAGGGCAGCTACGTCGCCGCCCCGCCCACCCTCCTCGGCGAGCTCGGCCCGGTCCGCTGGCTGCGCCGCCCCACCCGCGACAACGCCGGCTGCCCGCCCGAGGCCCGGCTGCTGCTCGGCACCCTCGCCTACGCCTGCCACCGCAGCCGCGAGCGCACCGCCGAGCCCGCCTGGATCGCCTCGTAGTCTCGCCCGCTCGCCCCCGGGGCGCTCCGACCCGGCGCCGGACGGTCGTCGCTCCGGCGCTCGTCCCTCGCCGGCCGTTCCTTCCCTTCGGTACCGGCGCGCCCCTGCGACTCGGGGCGGGAGGAGCCCGGAACAGCCGAAAGGGCCCGCCCCCGAAGGAGCGGACCCTCATGCGACGGGGAGCGTCGGTCAGTCCCCGATCAGCGCGTCCACGAACGCACCCGGCTCGAACGGCGCCAGGTCGTCCGCGCCCTCACCCAGACCGATCAGCTTGACCGGCACGCCCAGCTCGCGCTGCACCGCGACCACGATGCCGCCCTTGGCGGTGCCGTCCAGCTTGGTCAGCACGATGCCGCTGATGTCCACCACCTCGGCGAACACCCGGGCCTGGATCAGACCGTTCTGGCCGGTGGTGGCGTCCAGCACCAGCAGCACCTCGTCCACCGGGCCGTGCTTCTCGACGACCCGCTTGACCTTGCCCAGCTCGTCCATCAGGCCGGTCTTGGTGTGCAGTCGGCCGGCGGTGTCGATCAGCACGGTGTCGACGCCCTCGGCGATGCCCTCCTTGACCGCGTCGAAGGCGATCGACGCCGGGTCGCCGCCCTCCGGGCCGCGCACGGTGCGCGCACCGACCCGCTCGCCCCAGGTCTGCAGCTGGTCCGCGGCCGCGGCCCGGAAGGTGTCGGCCGCGCCGAGCACCACCGTGCGGCCGTCGGCGACCAGGACGCGGGCCAGCTTGCCGGTGGTGGTGGTCTTGCCGACGCCGTTGACGCCGACGACCAGGACCACCGCCGGGCCCTCCTCGTGCTTGGTGGAGCGGACGGTGCGGTCGGCGTCCTTGCCGACCAGCTCGACCAGCTCCTCGCGCAGCAGGGCGCGCAGCTCGTCGGGGGTGCGGGTGCCGAGCACCTTTACCCGGGTACGCAGCCGCTCGACCAGCTCCTGGGTCGGGGCGACGCCGACGTCCGCGGTGAGCAGGGTGTCCTCGATCTCCTCCCAGGTGTCCTCGTCGAGGTGCTCGCGGGAGAGCAGCGCGAGCAGCCCCTTGCCGAGCGAGTTCTGTGAGCGGGAGAGCCGGGAGCGCAGCCGGACCAGCCGGCCGGCGGTGGGCTCGGGGACCTCGATGGCGGGCGCCACCTCGGCCTCGGCGGGGGCCTCGACCTCGACGACCTCGGGGGCCTCGGGGAGCGGCACCTCCTCGACGGTGCGGCGCGGCTCCTCGGTCGGCGGCGCGGCCTCCTCGCCGACCTGGGGCTCCTGCGGGGTGGTCTTCGGCGCCGTGATGACCGGCGCCTGCGACTTCGGGGGCAGCTGCTGGCGTCGTCTGCCGGAAACGACGAGGCCCGCGATCGCGCCGATGGCGACCACGGCGATGACTACGGCGAGGATCACGTATTCCACATAAATCTCCTTCGTTGGGTCCCCCGATAGAGTGATCCTTCGGTCACCGACGCACTCGCGTCGCCGCCTCCCCTACGCTGACCAGTGTGCCGCTCGGCACCGGTCAGGGCTTGGCCGTCACGAGGTTGTTCAACGGCTGAGTGAGAAGCCCCCTCGCAGACGAGGGGGAGGAGTCACAACCGCTCCAGTATCCGGGATCGGTTCGGCCGTGGGAGCTGCCCCGGCATAGGTCGACGCATCAGTCCGTCGGCCCGGAGGCATTCGCCTCCTCCTGCTGCCGAGGTAGCACCGCACGCGATCTGTGCTCCCGGTGCTCCTCGCGCAGCCGCTGGCTGATCACCTGGGAGATGCCGTCGCCCTTCATGGTCACGCCGTACAGCGCGTCGGCGGACTCCATGGTCAGCTTCTGGTGGGTGATCACGATCAGCTGGGAGCTCTCCCGCAGCTCCTCCATGATCCCGACCAGTCGGCGCAGGTTGGTCTCGTCCAGCGCCGCCTCCACCTCGTCCATCACGTAGAACGGGCTGGGCCGGGCCTTGAAGATCGCCACCAGCAGCGCCACCGCGGTCAGCGAGCGCTCGCCGCCGGACAGCAGCGACAGCCGCTTGACCTTCTTGCCCGGGGGGCGGGCCTCCACCTCGACCCCGGTGGTGAGCATGTTGTCCGGGTCGGTCAGCACCAGCCGCCCCTCGCCGCCCGGGAAGAGCCGGGCGAAGACGCCCTCGAACTGGGCGGCGGTGTCGTGGTAGGCGGCGGTGAACAGCTGCTCGACCCGCTGGTCCACGTCCCGGACGATGTCCAGCAGGTCCCGCCGGCCGCGCTTGAGGTCGTCCAGTTGCTCGCCGAGGAACCGGTGGCGCTCCTCCAGCGCGGCGAACTCCTCCAGCGCCAGCGGATTGACCTTGCCCAGCTGCTGGTACGCCTTCTCGGCGGCCCGCAGTCGCCTCTCCTGCTCGGCCCGGACGTACGGGTACGGCTCCCCCGGCTCCCGCCCCTCCTCCCCAGGGACGTCACCGGCTGACACCGAGGGTGATGGCGGGACGGGCTGGTCCGGCCCGTACGAGGCCAGCAGCTCGCCCCCGTCGATGCCGAACTCCTCCAGCGCGCGGGCCTCCAGCTGCTCGATCCGCAGCCGCTTCTCCGCCCGCAGCACCTCGTCCCGGTGTCCGGCGTCGACCAGCTTGTCCAGCTCCTCCTTGAGGCCGCGCCCGTGCTCCCGGTGCTCCCGGAGCTCGTGCTCCCGCTCGGCGAGCGCCTGTTCGACCGCCGCGCGCCCGGCGTCCGCGCGCGCCAGTGACACCTCCAGGCAGGCCAGCAGCTGCCGGGCGCCCGCCGCGACGGCGTTCGCCACCCGGGCGTCGTGCTCGGCCCGCCGGCGGCGCTC
>NZ_MECK01000242.1 GCF_014596465.1 Streptomyces sp. CBMA123
CCGGACGGCCGTCCGGCCGCCGCGCCCGCACCGCGCGCCACCGCCGCGGCCACCACCCCGGCGAACACGAACACGAGCGCGAGCGCGACCCCGTCCGCCGTACCCGTCCCGGTGCCCACCGCCGCCCCGGCCGAGCCCGCCCCGGCCAGCACCGTCAAGGGCACGGTCAGCGGCGGCAAGCACGAGGGCGACCTGCGCTACTTCCTGCTCCCGATCCCGGCCGGCGGCGAGTCCTACGGGCCCGCGGACGGGATGCCGATGACCCGCGACGACGTCTCCGAGATATTCGGCAAGCAGGACGACATCGACACGATCCTCAACCGGCTCGGCTACCGGGACGGCGCCGAGCGCACCTACCGCACGGCCGACGGCACCGCCCAAGTCACCGTCACCCTGCTGCACTTCGGCTCCGCCGACCTGGCGAGCAGGTTCGTCCAGGGCTACACCGTCAAGTCGCAGGAGCCGATCGACATCGACGGCGACCCCAACGCCCACGGCTTCCGCAACAAGCCCAAGCACGAGGCCTACACCGGCTCGATGACCGGCATCTCCAGCCAGGGCGACGTCCAGTACACCGTCGACGTCGAGGTCAAGGGCACGCCGGACAAGGCGCTGCTGAACGACCTGATGAAGCGCCAGCGCGAGTGGCTCGCCTCCGGCGGCTGAGCCCGCGCCCGCCCCACGACGTCGCCCTCCCTTCCTCCTCTGGAGCCACTCACGTGACCACCGAACCCGCGCAGCAGCCGTCGGCTGCGGCCGAACCACCGCTGCCCCCGGTCCCGCCCGCACCGCCCGTGCCCCCGGTCCCGCCCGTACCGCCGGTGCCGGACGAGCCGCTGGTCCCGCCGGTCCCGCCGGTGCCCCCCGTCCCGGGCGCGCCGTTCCGGCCGGCCGACGCCACCGAAGGGGAGCCGGACACCCTGTCCGCCGGCCCCGACTCCGCCGCGCGCGCCCCGCGCCGCCCCCGCCCGGTGCTGCTGGCCGTCTGCGCGCTGGTCGTGGGCGCGCTGGCCGGCGGCGGCGTCGGCTACGCCATCCAGGCCCAGCGCCCGCCCACGCCGCTGCCGCCGCTGCAGGTGGCCCTGCCGTCCTACCCGGCCGAGGTGGTCGACCCGGCCGCGCTCGCCGCCGCGCAGCCCAAACCGCCCGCCATCGAGGGCGACCTGCGCAAACTGCTGATCAGCGCCCCCGACGGCACCTCCGCCTGGGGCGACTTCCCGGACAAGCCGAGCTGGATGTCCATCGGCGAACTCGCCGAGCGCAACGGCGACGCGGCCAACGTCTTCAAGAGCCTGGCCGGGTCCGGCTTCCGGCGCGCCGCCGAGGTGGACTGGAAGAAGGACGACATCCGCTACCGCGTCACGCTCACCCAGTACACGCCCGAGCACCTCGACAAGGCCGCGGCCGCCAACGGGAAGACCTTCGCCGACGACGCCAACGGCGGCTACTGGGTGGAGAACGAGCCGAGCAGCTGGTCCGACACCAAGGAGCAGTACTACTACGGGCACGCCGCCGCCCAGCGCGGCACGGTGCTGATGACCGTGGAGGTCTTCAGCCCCAAGCCGGTGGACTCCGGGGACCTCAAAGCCCTCGCCAAGCAGCAGTGGGAGCGGCTGGTATGACCGACGACTCCGTGACCACCACCCCGGCCGGCCCGGCCGCGCCAGCGGCCCCGGACGTCCCGGCAAGCCCCGAACCGGCCGGGCCCACCACCGAGTTCACCCCCCAGGGCGCCATCGAGAGCGCCCCCGCCGCACCCCACCCCGCCTCCCGCCGACTGCTGCGCGCGGGCGCGGCCACCGTCGCCGCCGCGCTGGTCGGCGTGGTCATCGGCGTCGGCATCATCAAGACCCGGTACGACGACCCCGCCCCGGTCGCCGCCGCCGGCCCCACCGCCGCCCCCGCCCCGACCGCCACCCCCACGCCCTTCGGCGCCAAGTCCAACGGCAGCCACTTCGGCTCGCTGCGCGACCTGCTGCTGCCCGTCCCGGCCGGCTACGCACCGGGCCCCGACGAGGGCGGCTACGGCAACGACACCGAGCTCGGCGCCGGACAGCTGTCCGACGAGATGGACGCCGAACTCCAGCAGATCCCCAAGGACAAGCGCGACAAGCTCCGCTCCTACTGGGAGGGACTGCACGTCAAGGGCACCGGCGTGCGGACCTACCGCAACGAGGACAACCACCTGGTGGTCGGGCTGCGGCTGCGCCAGTTCAACCAGCAGGAGGTGCAGCGGATCAACGAGTACACGGCGGTGTTCACCGGCGACACCGGCATCTTCCGCTCCGGCCCGCAGGTGCCGGGCCACCCCGAGGCGCACTGCTACCTGATGCCCGCGCCGCCGTCCGCGCCGATCGACTACCTGGAGTGCTCGGCCGCCGAGGGCGACCTCCTGGTGATCATGAGCACCGAGGGCGTGGCCCCGCTGCCCAAGGACAAGATCGTCGCCCTCTTCACCATGCAGCTCGACCGCCTCGCCAGCCCGGGAGCGTCCGTATGACCGACCACGCCGCCGCGCCGCAGCCCGCGCCGGAGCCGCACGACCAGGCCCCCGCCGCCCCCGCCGCCTCCGGGAGCGACGCCGGGAGCCCCTGGGCCGCCATCACCATCGACGGCCCCCGGCCCGACCCCGGCCCGGCCGCCATGACGGCGCAGACCCCACAGGAGCAGGCCGCCCGCCGCACCCGCCGCCGCGGGGCCACGGTGCGCTGGGGCTGCGCCGCCCTGGTGTTCGTCCTGGCGGGCACCGGCACCGCACTGGCCGTCACCGCCCCCGAGCGCACCGACCTCCCCGGGCTGGCCACCGCGAACGACGGCCGCTACACCTTCCCGCCCCTGACGCTGCCGCCGCTGCCCTCGGGCAAGGCCGCGCCGAACCTGAAGGACAAGAGCGACGGGAACGGCAAGGGCCTGCACCAGGCGGACCTGCGCTACCTGCTGCTGCCCGCCCCCAAGGAGGCCGGCGGCTCGCTGAACCCGCCGGTCTTCCCGGTCCCGACGGTCCCGACGGTCTCGGCCACGGCCGCGCCCTCCGACGCCCCCTCGGCGAGCCCGACTCCCACCCCCTCGGCCACCGCCTCGCCGTCCGCGTCCGCTCCGGCGGCGCCCGGCGGGGCGGACCCGGCGAACTGGGTGCCCTGCAACGCGATGCTCGACGACCTGCAGAACCCGGCCCGGGCGCGCGCCCTGCTGCTGCAGAACGTGTGCCGGGCGGCCACCGTGCGGGAGTGGACCGCCTCCGACGGCACCACCACGCGGATCCGGCTGCTGCGCTTCGGCTCCTCGGCCGAGGCCTGGGGCACCTTCTCCCGGATGCGTTCGGAGATCCAGCTCAAGGCCGCGCCCGACGCGAGGACCGCGACCTCCTCCTCCGACCGCGAGCTGCCCGACGGTGTCGAGGTGACCCGCAAGGAGTCCCGGGAGAGCGCCGGCAAGGACGTGCCGACGACCAGGCTGGCGTACGTGTCGGCCTTCGACGTGCTGGCCGTCGTCACCATGACCAACCCTCACGGCGTGCCCGCCACGGCCTTCCGCCAGGTGGTCGACCTCCAGTCCGACCTGCTCGCCTGACCGACACCCACCTTCGAGAGGGCCCCTGGAAACCGCCGCCCGGCGGTTTCCAGGGGCCCTCGGTGCAAGGGGCCCGGGCGGTCCTGTCCGGCACCGGGCAGGGGGCGTCCGGGGGGTGTCTCCGGGCTCTCTGTGCCCCCGTCGGAGAGGAGGGGTGCGCGGTGGCCGTCAACGGGTCGTCACCGTCCGTCACCGCAACGGGTCCACCGGTCCCGCCGGTCGCCTCCGTCGCCGGGCAGTGACGAAATAGTGACAAATCCCTGATGAATCCCATGCGCAATCCGGTGCTCCGCGGACTTACGATCATCGGCGCCCCGGTGACCACACCGCCGGGGTCACCACGTATGGGGGATCAACGGATGAGCACACCAGCACCAGGCGGTTTCGGGGTCAACCATGCCGCGCTGGACAAGGCGCACGCCACGCTGACCAACCTGGCCCACGACTGCCCCGGTGCCGGCGCGGTCGCCGACGACGCCACCGGGACGGCCGTCACCGGCCTCAAGGGCTGGGGCAGCTCCGGCGCGCTGAAGGACTCGCTGGACGAATGGCACCAGCAGGTCAAGGCCCTGACCGGGCGGCTGAACGCCAACGCCACCGCGATGCAGGGCACCGGTGCCAACTACCTCAGTGCCAACCAGTCCGTCGCCCAGTCCCTCCAGGTGCCGTGATCATGCTCGGATACGAAGACGTCCTCAACGCCAACACCGACGCGCTGACCGCCGCCGCCACCCAGTGGCGCGCGATGGCCGCCCGCTTCCACACCATGCAGACCACCATGGAGCAGGACGTCCTGGGTGGGAGCGGCAACGGCAACGGCATCGGCGGCAACGGCCTGTTCGGCGGCAACGGCCTGGGCAGCGGCCCCTGGTGGACCGGCAACACGGCGAACCTGGCCAACGCGTCGCTGCTGACCACCAAGGGCCAGATCGTCGACGCCCAGACCGAGGCCAACGCGATGGCCTCGCTGCTCGACGAGGCGCACACGGACTTCGCCGCCGCCCAGAAGCAGACCCGCGACGCCGCCGACGGCGCGGTCAAGGACGGCTTCAAGGTCACCGGCACCGGCACCGCCGTGTTCGACGAGAGCACGCTCGACCCGGCGACCCGCCAGGCGCTGCACCACGACCCGGAGGCCCGGCAGTCCTACCAGGACGCGGCCGACAAGTGGACCAAGGCGATCACCGCCGGCGTCCAGGCCGCCACCCGCGCCGACGAGCGCATCGCTGCCGCCCTGCGCGGCGCCTCCAAGGCCGGCAACCCGCTGGACACCACCTTCAACGGCCAGGCGGTGGGCGGCGGCGACGCCGGCGACGCCCAGCGCGCCGCCGACCTGGCCACCCACCTGGACAGCCTGACCCCGGACCAGCTCACCCAGCTGCAGGACCTGATGAAGGACAAGGCGGACCACCCCGCCTTCTCCCAGGGCCTGCTGGACCGGCTCGGCCCGGACGGCCTGATGAAGCTCGCCCAGCAGCTGAACAGCCCGAGCGGCGACAAGAAGGCCGCCTACACCGACCTGCAGGGCGGCCTCACCCACGCGGTGGCCTCCGCCACCCAGGACACCAACACCGACTTCTACCGGCGCTGGCGCCAGAGCATGAAGGACGCCGGCTACAAGAACTACGGCTCCAACACCGACCCGGTGTACGGCTACCAGGTCCTCACCACCCTGATGACCAAGGGCGACGCCAAGTACTCCGCCGGGATGCTCGGCGACCTCGCCGACGACATCACCGCGACGGAGAAGGACCACCCCGACGCCTGGAGCTACAAGGCCAGCCACAGCGGCGACGCGCTGGGCGCCGACCCGCTGGACAACGTGCTCGCCGTCATGGGCCGCGAACCCGACGCCGCCACCGCCTACCTGGACCCGAACTCGGGCGGCGGCAACCAGCACCTGCACTACCTGCTCAAGGACCGCAAGTGGCCGGACGGCTGGGTCGCCAACCCCTACGCCGGCGTGGTCAAGATGCCCGACCCGCTGTCCCAGAGCGGACTGGGCGCGGCCCTGGAGGCCGCCACCACCGGCCAGCCGGCCGGCGCCCCGCACACCGGTCACCACACCGAGGCCCAGGCCCGGATCATGCACGACACCGTCACCACCCTGGACGAGGGCCAGGGCGGCAACAAGGTCAACGCCAACCTGCGCCAGCCGCTGGCCAACGCCCTGGCCGACTACACCAACGACAGCCACGAGATCTTCAACGGCCGCAACTCCCAGTACGCCGACCACGGCAGCGCGGTGTGGACCGACGCCAACGGCACGGTGCACATGGGCGTCGGCGAGGACAGCCTGGTGCGGGTGATGCGCGGGCTCTCCGACAACCCCGACGCCTACGCCACCCTGCACCAGGCCGAGAGCGCCAAGATCGCCCAGGAGCTGTCCTCGCTGGGGCCCAACGCCTCGCAGAACGACATCCAGGACGTGATGAACAAGGGCGCCGCGAGCCTGGGCGTCTACGACGCGGTCCGCGCCGACGTCGCCATGGGCCAGCGTGACGACGCCAACCTCCAGGCCGACTGGAAGGCCAAGGTCGCCTACCACGTCGTCGGCGCCCCGCTCACCCCCATCCCGTGGGTCGGCGACAGCGCCCAGCGCCTGGTCGACACCTGGGCCTGGGAGTGGGACAACCAGATGAAGGACCACAACAACAGCGTCGCCAACGCCAAGATCTCCGACACCTACCTGGACGCCAACAACGAGATGACCCACCTGGTCAGCGGCTGGGCCAAGGACCGCGGCACGGACCCGGACAGCAGCATGATCCACGTCGTCGAGGACGCCTCCCACGACCGCCGCTCCACCAGCGCCACCACCGCCGGGCACTTCCTCGGCCGCGGCAACTCCTGACGCACCGCCAGTCGACCCGCTGGGGCCGCCACCCGTTCCGGGCGGCGGCCCCAGCGGGTCGCCGTGAACCCCTCCGGCCCGCACAGCCGTCGGAACGGAGGGGGAGGAACATGTGACCAGCCGCACCGGAACCGCCGACGCCGACCACCGGCCCGCGCCCTGGGTCCGCAGCAGACTGCGCGCCGACCCGGCGGCCGCGCTGCTCATGGCGGCCCTCGCCTTCGTCACCGTCTTCCTCGCCGCCGCCCTGCCCCGGCTCCAGGACCGGGGCGCCGACGCCGCGCTGCGGGACTACGTCGGCCACCGGGACCTGCATCTGAGCAGCCTGCAGTACACCTCCCGGACCCGCCCCGGCGACACCGCCGCCGAACTCGCCGCCGTCCAGCGCGAACTGGCCGCGCGGGTGGGCGCGGAGCTGACGCTGTCCCCGGCCGGCGAGGCCCGCGGCGCCCGGGCCCGCACCACCGGTGACCTGAACAACCCCGGCTACACCCGGCTGGCCGCCGACGCGGCCCCGAAGCTGGCCCTGCTCCACCTCGACGGCCTCGCCGACCGGGTCACCCTCACCGCCGGCACCTGGCCCGCCCCCACCGACGCCCCCGCCGACGCCTCCGCCCCGCTGCCGATCGTGGTGAGCGAGCCGGCCGCCCGCACCATCGGCATCACGATCGGCGACGTCCTCGACAGCGGCACCGGCGAAGCGGGCGCCCGCCGCACCACGGTCGTCGGCCTCTACCGCGTCGACGACCCGAGGGACCCGTACTGGGACGACCTCGGCTGCCCCGACCGCGCCTGCCTGCACCTGGACCCGCTGGGCAACAACTGGTGGCAGACCACCGGCTTCACCGACGGCGCCGACCTGGCCGCCCTCGCCCGCTGGGGCGGCGGCGCCGACGACTTCTGGCGGCTGCCCGTCGACCCCGCCGCCCTGCGCGCCGACCGGCTCGACCGCACCATCGCCACCGCCGACTCCTTCCTCACCGGCCCCGACGCCAAGGCCCTGGTCCCCGCCACCGGGCGCACCGACCTGCGCACCGCGTCCTTCCTGCCGGACGTCCTCACCCGGGCCCAGGACCGCTACCGGGCGGCCATGCCCCTGGCCGCGATCGGCCCGGCCGGTGTCGCGGGCGTCGCGGCGGTCGTCCTGGTCCTGGCCGCCGCCCTCACCACCGACCGGCGCGCCGGCGAACTCCGGCTGCTGCGCGCCCGCGGCGCCTCCCGCCCCGGGGTGCTGCTGCGGCTGCTCGGCGAGGGCGCCGCCACCGTGCTGCCCGCCGCCGCGCTCGCCACCGCCCTCGCCCTG
>NZ_MECK01000243.1 GCF_014596465.1 Streptomyces sp. CBMA123
GTCCCACCGGGCCCGGAGCCGCAGGGCCGTGCCGCCGACCAGCCCGGTGAGGGCCACCTGGGCGGCCGGGCGCCAGTCGGGCAGGGCGAGCAGCAGTCCGCCCGCCAGCGCGAGCGCCGCCCACCAGAGCACGCAGGCCGCCGCGGCGGTGCGGGTGGAGCGGGGCCGGTCGGCGCCGGCCTGGAGGTCGGCGATGGCGGGCAGGTACCAGACGCAGCCGCTCGCGGTGAGCGCGGCGGTGCCGATGGCGAGGACGGTGTGGGTCATGGGCCGGCCTTCCTGGTGTCGCACGGGAGTGGGTCAGGGTGCCGTCCCCGCCCGCCCGGGGGCGGCGACGCGGGCAGGGGCGGCGTTCGGGGGCGTTCCTCAGCCGTCCTCAGCCGTCGGCGGGCGAGGACGACGAGGGGGACGAGGGGGACGAGGGGGACGAGGCCGCGGAGGCCGTCCGCGCCCGCTCCGCCCGGGTCAGCGGCCGGTCGTACTTCGCCGGCTCCACGTCGCCCAGGTGCGGGGCCGGCTTCCCGGTGTGCTGGAGCACGTCCCGGGCCGCGATGTCCGGGTGGTGGAGGTCGAAGGCCGGGGATTCGGAGCGGATCCGGGGCAGCTTGACGAAGTTGTGCCGCGGCGGCGGGCAGGAGGTGGCCCACTCCAGCGAGCGGCCCCAGCCCCACGGGTCGTCCGAGGTGACCTTCTCGCCGTACTTGGCGGTCTTCCAGACGTTGTAGAGGAACGGCAGGATCGACAGTCCGAGCAGGAACGACCCGATGGTCGAGACGGTGTTCAGGGTGGTGAAGCCGTCCGAGGCCAGGTAGTCGGCGTACCGGCGGGGCATGCCCTCGGCGCCGAGCCAGTGCTGCACCAGGAAGGTGGTGTGGAAGCCGACGGTGAGCGTCCAGAAGGTGATCCGGCCGAGCCGCTCGTCGAGCCTCTTGCCGGTCATCTTGGGCCACCAGAAGTGGAAGCCGGCGAACATCGCGTAGACCACCGTGCCGAACAGCGTGTAGTGGAAGTGGGCGACGACGAAGTACGAGTCGGAGACGTGGAAGTCGATCGGCGGCGCGGCCAGCAGCACGCCGGTCAGTCCGCCGAACAGGAAGGTCACCAGGAAGCCGACCGTCCACAGCATCGGCGTCTCGAAGCTCAGTGAGCCCTTCCACATGGTGCCGACCCAGTTGAAGAACTTCACGCCCGTCGGCACCGCGATCAGGAAGGTCATGAAGGAGAAGAAGGGCAGCAGCACCTGCCCGGTGACGTACATGTGGTGCGCCCACACCGTCACCGACAGCCCGGCGATGGCCACCGTGGCGGCGATCAGGCCCGCGTAGCCGAACATCGGCTTGCGGCTGAACACCGGGATGACCTCCGAGACGATCCCGAAGAACGGCAGCGCCAGGATGTACACCTCGGGATGCCCGAAGAACCAGAACAGGTGCTGCCAGAGCATCGCCCCGCCGTTGGCCGGGTCGAAGACGTGCGAGCCGAACTTGCGGTCGCACTCCAGCGCCAGCAGCGCGGCGGCCAGCACCGGGAAGACCAGCAGCACCAGCACCGAGGTCAGCAGCACGTTCCAGCAGAAGATGGACATCCGGAACATGGTCATTCCGGGCGCGCGCATGCAGATGATGGTGGTGATGAAGTTGACGGCGCCGAAGATGCTGCCGAAGCCGGACAGCGTGACGCCCATGATCCACATGTCCGAACCGACGCCCGGCGAGTGGACGGCGTCGGACAGCGGCGCGTAGAGGAACCAGCCGAAGTCGGCGGCGCCCTGCGGGGTGGCGAAGCCGGCGGCGGCGATCAGCGAGCCGAACATGAACAGCCAGTAGGACAGCATGTTCAGGCGCGGGAACGCCACGTCGGGCGCGCCGATCTGCAGCGGCATGATCCAGTTGGCGAAGCCGGTGAACAGTGGCATCGCGAAGAGCAGCAGCATCACCGAGCCGTGCATGGTGAACGCCTGGTTGAACTGCTCGTTGGAGAGGATCTGCGTTCCGGGCCGGGCGAGTTCGGCGCGCATGACCAGAGCGAGGACGCCGCCGATCAGGAAGAACGCGAACGAGGACACCAGGTACATGGTGCCGATCGTCTTGTGGTCGGTGGTGGTCAGCAGTCCGACCAAGGCCGAGCCGGGTCGGCGGGCCCGAACCGGCCCCGTCGGCAGGGGCGTTGGCGGTGTGGTGGGGTCGCCCTGTGCCTGGGTGGCGCTCAAGGACGCACTCCTTCGGAACGTCGTGCGGATGGATGGCGATCCATGATCCGAACGCACGCCCCGTACACCCCAGGGCCGTTGGGCCCGCCCGGCCGGGGCCGCTGGGCCCGAGTTCCCGCCCCCGCACCGGGACCTCCCGACCGGGACCCGTACGGGGACCGGGCTCTCCGCCGGGCCGCCGCCTCGGGCGAGCCGTTGGTGGTGGCGGACCTCGGCGCCGACCGCACCTTCGGCCGCGCCGTCGGCCACCCCTTCGACCGGGCCTTCACCGAGTCCACCGCCTACCCGCCGCGCCGCCCCGGCACGGCGGTCAGCCCGTCAGCCCGTCAGCCGGGCGAGCTGCCCGCGTTCCAGCGCCGCGTACACCGCACCGTCCGGGCCGACGGCGATCCCGTGCGGCTCGGCGCCCGGGCCGGGGATCAGATACCCGTCCGACCGTCCGTCCGCGTCCAGCACACCGATCCGGCCGGCGCCCCACTCGGTGAACCAGAGCCGCCCGTCCGGGCCGGCGGCGATCGCGTGCGGCTTGGCGGCCCGGTCGGCCAGCGGGTATTCGGTCACCCGTCCGTCCACGGTGATCCGCCCGATCAGCCCGCCGCCGATCCCGACGTACCAGAGCGCTCCGTCCGCACCGGCGGTGATCCCGACCGGCGCCGTGCCCTCGGTGGGCAACTGGTGGACGGTCGCCTCGCCCTCCACCGTGATCCGGGCGACGGCGTCCGCCTGGTTGAGCGTGCACCACAGCGCGCCGTCCGCGCCGGCCGCGATCATCGACGGGAACGCGCCGGCGAGCGGCAGCGGATACTCCGCCACCTCCCCGTCGACGGTGATCCGCCCCACCCGGTCGGCGTTCAGCTCGGTGAACCACACCGCCCCGTCGGGCCCGGCCGCGATCCCGTACGGCCCGGCGCCCTCCGTCGGCACCCCGAACGACGAGACCTCGCCGCCCGCCGTGATCCGCCCGATCCGGTGGTCCCGCATCCGGCTGAACCACAGCGCCCCGTCCGGCCCGACGGTGATGACGGCGGGCCCGCAGCCGGGCGCCCCGAGCCCGAACCGCTCCACCGAGCCGTCGGCCGACAGCCGCCCCACCTCCCCGGCATGCACCAAGGTGAACCAGACCCCTCCGTCCGGCCCTACGGCCACCCCGTACGGCCCGGCCCCCGCCTCGGCCACCTCGAACAGTTCCATCCCCACCCCTCCCAAGTTATCGCGACGCCAGTCGCATTAGTGATGCTGCCACGACACCCCCGCCGGCGGCAACCGACTTCACCCCCGGTCGGACGCCGCGCCCCACAGCACCGAGATCACGCCCATCCCCGCCGCGCACACCGGCACCGCCAGCAGCGCCCCGATGATGCCCGCGACGCCGGAGCCGGCCACCACCGCGACCATGATGGCCGCCGGGTGCAGTTCCACTGTCCGGCTCTGGATGACCGGCTGGAGGATGTTGCCCTCGATCATCTGCACCGTCAGCACCACCCCGAGCGCCCACAGCGCCGTGCCCAGCCCGCCGTCCGCGAGCGCCACCAGCACCGCCACCGTGCCGGACAGGAACGCGCCGACGAACGGGATGTACGCGCCCATGAAGACCAGCGCGCCGAGCCCCGGGGCCCCGGGCACCCCCAGGGCGAGCAGGCCGATCGTGATGAAGCCCGCGTCGATCAGGGCGATCAGGGTGGTGCCGCGCATGAAGCCGGCCATCGCCTCGAAGGCCCGCTCGGCGCAGGCGACCACGGTGTCGGCGCCGCGCCCGGGCAGGTGGGCGCGGATGGTCTCGCCGGTGCGGTGGCCGTCGCGCAGGAAGAAGAAGACCAGGGCGAGCGCCAGGACGGCACCGGTGACCACCTGGGTGAGCAGGCCGAGCCCGGACAGCACGCCGTTGGTCAGGGTCGAGACCAGCGAGTTGGTCTCGCCCTTGGCGTTGTTCAGCGCGTGCTCGATCTTCGTCCCGAACGGCCCGAGCCAGTCCGCCAGCCGCCGCCCGGCCGCCGGAAGCGAGGCGGCGATCTGCGGGGCGCTGTGCACCAGGGAGTTGACCAGCAGGAAGATCACCCCGACCACCGCGACCACCAGCACCAGGCAGGTCAGCCCGGCCGCCAGGCCCCGGCTCACTCCCCGCCGGACCATCCACGGCACCACCGGGTAGAGCAGCGAGACCCCCAGCAGCGCCAGGACGAACGGCACGGTGGCGGCCCGCAGCTCCACGAGCGCGAACACCAGCAGCGAGCCGACGGTGATCAGCAGGATCACCGCCACCGACCAGGCCGCCGCCCAGCGCACCGCGGGCGGCAGCATCAGGTACGGCCTGCGGTGGTCGGGCCGCCCATCGGGCGGGCGCTCCACGGACACGGCCACCTCCGCCGAGGATCGTCGTTGAGTCCGAACCGACCCATCTCAGCAGAGAATCTGACGATCTGCCCGTTTTTGGACCCGTTACCGCAGTGACAACCCGTCACCCCAGCGACAACCCGTTACGACCGTTCTGCCGCCTCGATCCGTACCGACCCGCCCCCGCCCGCGAAGGCCAGCACCCGCTGCGCCTCGGCCTCCGCCGCCTCGCGGTCCGCCCGCGCCAGCCGGACGAACGGCTCGACGACCACGTCCCGCTCCGGCGTCAGCCGCCACGTCCCGGTGACCAGCCCGTCCACCAGCAGGGTGCCGGGCACCAGGCCGTTCCTGGTCATCACCCGCTCCTTGTACTCCGCCGGCAGCACCCGGCCGCGGTCGGCGTGCGAGAGCAGCAGGTTGTCGAACGGCGCGATCAGCCGCACCGGCACCGGGACGTCCGGCTCCGGCCGGGGCGCCTGCGGCAGGTCGTACAGCAGCCGGCCCTGCTCGTCCCGGAAGGTCAGCAGCCGCGGCGCGAGCCGCCCCAGCACCGGGCCGAGCCCGGTGCGGCCGCACCACTTCGTGAGGTCCGCCGCGCTCGCCGGGCCGAAGGCGGCCAGGTAGCGCAGCACCAGGTCGTCCGGCACGGGCGCGGGGTCGAGCGGCCGGCCGAGCCAGGCCTCGGCGGTGGTGTGGGCGGCCGGGCCGCTGCGCCCCCACAGCCCGCGCGGCGGCACCTGGACCAGCGGCAGCAGGCAACGGGCGGCCTGGGCCAGGGCCGCCGGGTCGCGGTCCAGCCGGGTCGCCGCCAGCAGCGCGCCGAGCCACTGGAAGGTGCGCGGCTCCTCCTCGACCAGGGCGCGGGCCTCGGCGGCCAGCGCGGTCAGGTCGAGTCCGGCCAGCCGTTTGCCGTAGGTGGTGCGCAGCGCCTGGTCGAGGACGGGCTGGAGCAGCGGGCGCAGGGTCAGGCAGTCCTCGGCGGTGACCAGGTGGATGGTGCCGCGCTGGAGCGCGATCCGGACCACGGCCCGCTGTTCGAGCAGCGTGCTCAGCCCGTCCGAGGAGAACCCGTCCAGCCGGGAGAGCAGCCCGAGGTAGGGCGGCTGCGGTACGGCCTGGGCCTGGAGGCCGCCGAGGTGGTGGATGACCTCGGCGGGTGTCCGGTCGGTACGGACGAGCAGGTGCTGACGGGCCAGCAGTGCGCGGCCCAGCGCCCGGCGCCCCAGGACCGGCAGCTCCGTCAGCCGTGGATCCGTCACCGGCCCCTCCGTCCCCGACGGTTCCGTCACCGGCGGCCGTCCAGCACCGAGCGCAGGACCGCGATCCGGTTGCTGGTGATGGAGGCGGCCCCGGTGTCGCGCAGCCGGCGCATGGTGCGGCGCAGGTCGACGGTCCAGGTGGAGACGGCGAGCCCCTGGTCCGCGGCGGCTGCCACGAACGCGGGGGTGACCAGGCCGAACGGCGGGTTGAGGAAGCGCGGGCGCAGGTCGCGCAGCAGGGCGGGCGCGGGCATCCGGGGCTGCTTCCAGGTGAGCGCGATCTCGGCGTCCCGGCTGAGTTCGCGCACGGCGAGCATGGCGGTGGCGGAGCCGCAGAAGGCGACGCGGTCCTCGGCGCCGAGTCCGGTGACGACGTCCCAGGTGGCGGCGACCGGGCCGGGCTCGTCCAGGTCGATCAGCAGCCGGCGGCCGCGCGCGGCGGCGACCGTCTTGATCGCCTCGGCGAGGGTGGGGACGGCCAGGTCGCCCTGGCGCAGTTCGGCCAGCTGCTCGGTGGTGACCCGGCCGATCGACCGCGGGTCCCCCCAGAGCCGCTCCAGGGTCTGGTCGTGCAGCAGCACCGGCACCTTGTCGCGGGTCAGCTGGACGTCCACCTCGACGGCGTCGGCCCCGGCGGCGAGCGCGGACTCGACGGAGGGCAGGGTGTTCTCGCGGTGGCGGTACGGGTCGCCGCGGTGGGCGACGGCGAGCACCGGTCGACGGTCGGCGGGGGTGGTCATCGAATCCTTCCGGAGAGCCAGGGGGTGAGGTCGTGCGGGCCGACGGCTTCGCGGTAGCCGGGTTCGCCGGGCACGGTGACGATCAGGGTGGTGGACGGCGGGAAGGTCCGGGCCCTGACGTGCACCAGGTCGGCCCAGACCGAGTTCAGGAAGGCCGGGACGCTGTCGCGCGGCACGTCGAAGGCGATGCCCTCGACCGTCACGGTGACCTCGTCGTGGCTGAACAGCCGGACGGCGAGCCGCGGGCTGCCGTCGAACTCCAGCAGCGCCTCGTGCGGGACGGCACCCGGCCCGCCGTCCTGGCCGACCAGCCCGGCGAAGGTCTGGTCGCTGCCGATGTCGTGCTGGGCGCGGACGGTGCGCCCGTGCCGGGCGGCGACGGCTTCGATCGCCAGGACGGCGGCCTGGGTGGTCGGCAGCGTGGACGGGTGCGGGGGCATCCGGGCCTCTCGTGGGAGTACTCGCAGGGAACGCGCGGGGAGACGACTAGCGCCGTTCGATCATCACATTGGTCGACTTGATGACCGCCGTGGCGGGTGCGCCCGGCACCAGGTTCAGCTCCTCCACCGAGTCCCGGCTGATCAGCGACACCACCCGGAACGGCCCGGCCTGGACCTCCACCTGCGCGGCCACGTCGCCGAGCCGCACCTCGGTGACGATCCCGGGGAAGCGGTTGCGCGCCGAGGACGGACGGCCCTCGGCCTCGGCGATCTCCGGCCGGGCCAGCTCACGGGCGAAGGCGGCGAGTTCCGCCCCCGGGATGATCCGGTGCCCGTGCTCGTCCCGCACGGCGGCGAGCTTCCCGGCGTCCACCCAGCGCCGCATGGTGTCCGCGCTGACGCCGAGCAGCGCGGCCGCCTCACCGATGCGGTACGGGTTGACCGGCACGTCGGGCTGGCCCATCTGCGTCTCCTGACGGTGGTTCGAGGTACGGGGTACGCGCCCCCCGGGCGCCATCCTGCCGTACCGGGGACGCCGACGGAAACGCGCTACGACTCCCCGAAGAGGTCCCTCCGCACGGCGTCACCGGCGGTGAGCACCGCGCCCGCGAGCACCGCGCCGCCGCCCGCCGTACCGGCCCGGACCTCGGTGCGCAGCGGGGAGAGCCGGGCCAGCCGGCGTTCGACCCGGCCGGCCAGTTCGGCGCCGCCGGCCCGGCCGATCTCGCC
>NZ_MECK01000244.1 GCF_014596465.1 Streptomyces sp. CBMA123
GCACCAGGTGCGGCCGGGCGAGGTCGACGCCGAGCCGGCGGCCGCGCGCGGTGAGCCCGGCCGGGTCGCGCTCGGGGGCGGTGAGCAGGTCGGTGAGCAGTTCACCGCGGACCCGGTTCTCGGTCTCCGCCACCGAGCGGCGCAGTAGCAGGAGCAGCGCCGTCACGACGCCGGCCCGCTCGAACAGCCGCCGGTCGGCGTCGTCGAGGTCGGGCCGGCCGCGAAGCACCAGGGTGCCGAGCGCGTCGTGTCCGGCCAGTGCGGCGCACACCCACAGCTCGCCGTGCCGTACGGACCGGCCCTCGGCGCGGGAGGCGGCCACCGCCCCGGCGAGTTCGGCGGCGGGCCGCCCGGCCAGCGGCTCGCCCTCGGCGTCCAGTACCGCTATCTCCCCGCCCAGCAGGTGGGCGACGGCGGCGGCCACGTCCGGCACCTCGGCGCCGCGCAGCACCAGGTCGGTGAGCCGGTCGTGGGCCTGCTCGGCGCGTTGGACGGCGGCGGAGTGCGCCCGGACCAGCTCGTTGGCGGCGTTCAGCTCGGCGAGCGCGGCCCGGGTGTCGGCCAGTGACTTGGCGGTGTCCAGGGCGATCGCGGCGTGCGCGGCCAGGGTGCAGAGCAGGGCGACCTCGTCGGGGGAGAAGGCGCGCGGCGAGCGGTCGGCGGCGAACAGCACGCCGATGACGTCCCCGCCGAGCAGCAGCGGCACGCCGATGATCGCCACCAGGCCCTCGTCCAGCACCCCGGCGTCGATCGTGCCGGTGTGGTGGAAGCGTTCGTCGGTGCGGTAGTCGGGGGTGGCGTAGGGGCGGGCGGTCTGGGCGACCAGCCCGCCCAGGCCGTCGCCGAGGCTGAGCCGCAGGGTCTGGAACAGGACGGAGACCGAGCCGTCGGTGACCCGCATGTAGGTGTCACCGGCGGCGACGTCCGGCAGGGTCAGGTACGCGGTGTCGGTGCCGAGCAGCATCCGGGCCCGGCGGACGATGGCCTGCAGCACGGCGTCCAGGTCGCGGGAGGCGGCGAGGTCTCCGGCGGTGTCGAACAGGGCCGTCAACTCGGCCTCGCGGCGCCGGTGTTGACGCAGGGTGCGGTGGACCCGGAGGGCCTGCCAGGTGGCGCCGTCGATCTCGGCGAGGACGCCGGCCGGCGCCCCGCGGCGGCGGGCGTCGGCCAGCACCTCGGCGAAGTCCTCGGTGGCGGCGCCGGAGGCGAGCAGGTCGAGCAGCCGCCGTAGGGCGGGCGCGGCGCTGTCGTCGGGGTGGTTCATGGTGCGGGCCGCCAATCGGCGTCGGTTCGGTGGTCCGTCGTTCCGCGGTTCGGTCGTTCGGTCGTTCGGTCGTTCCGTCGTCCTGTCACTTCCGTTGTCCGGTCGTTCCCTCGTTCCCTCGTTCCCTCGTTCCCTCGTTCCCTCGTCCCCTCGTCCCCTCGTTCCCTCGTCCCCTCGTTCCCTCGCTCCCTCGTCTCCGAGAAATCGCGATGCTATCGGCTCAACCCTCAGGCCACAGCGGGCTTTCCGACCGCGGCGGCGTCCGCCGACTCGCCCTCCTCGACCTCCGCCAGATCCCGGCCCCTGGTCTCCCGCGCGCACAGCACCGCCAGTACGGTGAGCGCCGCCGCGGCGGCCACGTACACCGATATCGGTGTGGCGCTGCCGTAGTCCTTGAGCAGCGCGGTCGCGATCAGCGGGGCGGGCGCGCCGGCCACCACCGAGGCGAACTGGGCCCCGATCGAGGCGCCCGAGTACCGCAGCCGGGTCGCGAACAGCTCGGAGAAGAACGCCGCCTGCGGTGCGTACATCGCGCTGTGGAACACCAGGCCGACGGTCACGGCGACCACCAGCTGCGCGAACGACCTGGTGTCCACCATCCCGAAGAACACGAACGCCCAGACCCCGACCCCGGCCGCACCCACCAGGTACACCGGCTTGCGCCCGACCCGGTCGGACAGTGCGCCGAACAGCGGGATCAGCGCGAACTGGATCGCCGAGGCGATCAGGACGGCGTTCAGCGCGCTCTGCTTGTCGAAGTGGGCGTGGGTGACGGCGTAGGTGAGCACGAAGGTCGTCATCACGTAGTACGAGATGTTCTCCGCCATCCGCGCGCCCATGGCCACCAGCACCTCCCGCCAGTGGTGCCGCAACACCCCCACCAGCGGGGCCTGTTCGGTGGCCCGCCCGCTCTTCTTCTCCTTCTGCGCGGCCATCGCCTGCTGGAACAGCGGCGACTCCTCCACCGCCAGCCGGATCCACATCCCGACCCCGACCAGTAGCGCAGACAGCAGGAACGGCACCCGCCACCCCCACGCCAGGAACGCGCTCTCCGACTGCACCGCCGTCATCAGCGACAGCACCCCGGCCGCCAGCAGGTTCCCGGCCGGCGCCCCGCCCTGCGGCCAGGACGCCCAGAACCCCCGTCGCCGTTGGTCCCCGTGCTCCGACACCAGCAGCACCGCTCCGCCCCACTCCCCGCCGAGCGCGAAACCCTGCACCAGCCGCAGCGCCGTCAGCAGCACCGGCGCCGCCACCCCGACCGAGTCGTACGTCGGCAGCAGCCCGATCGCCGTCGTCGACCCGCCCATCAGCAGCAGGCTCACCACCAGCAGCTTCTTCCGCCCCACCCGGTCCCCGAAGTGCCCGAACACCAGCGCTCCGAGCGGGCGCGCCGCGAACCCGATCGCGTACGTCAGGAACGACAGCAGCGTCCCGGTCAGCGGATCACTGTGGGGGAAGAACACCTTCCCGAACACCAGCGCCGCAGCTGTTCCGTACACGAAATAGTCATACCACTCGATCGTCGTGCCGATCAGACTCGCGGCTACCACTCGCGGGAGTGAACTGGTCGCCGACGAACCAGGTTTGGGGGCGTTCATGGTCACCACTTCCAGACGGGGGACGATGTCGCCACAAGGTAGGAACCCCACGCTCCAGCGCCTATGTGACCGACCCACACAGTCCCCGGGCGGCAGGTGGCGAACAGCTCCATGACCAATGGACGACGGCCCGCGCCCCGGGGTCTGGGGCGCGGGCCGCTCGGTGTGGTGGTGCACGGGAAGTCGACGGGCCCGACTTTCCGTGCACAGGGGCCTCCGCTGCACCAGGAGCGTCCGCTGCACCAGGAGCGTCCGCTGCACAAGAAGCCTCCGCCGCGAGACGGGGAGGGCGCGGTGACGTCCTCCTCCTCCGCTCCGTTTCTTCCGCTCCGTCTCAGTGCGCCGTCCATCCGCCGTCGATGGGCAGGCTGGCGCCCGTGATGTAGGCGGCGGCGGGGGAGCAGAGCCAGAGGGCGAGTTGGGCGACCTCGGAGGGTTCGATGAGGCGCTTGACGGCGGTGCGGTCGAGCATGATCCGCTCGACGACCTCGTCCTCGGGGATGCCGTGGGCCAGCGCCTGGGCGGCGATCTGCTTCTCCACCAGGGGAGTTCGGACGTACCCCGGGTTGAGGCAATTGCTGGTGACGCCGTACGGGGCGCCCTCCAGGGCGACGGTCTTGCTGAGGCCCTCCAGGGCGTGCTTGGCGGTGACGTAGGCGGACTTGAAGGCGCTGGCGCGCAGGCCGTGGACGGAGGAGATGTTGACGATCCGGCCCCACTCCCGCTCGTACATGTGGGGGAGGGTGCGGCGCAGGATCCGGAACGGGGCCTCGACCATGACGCGTTGGATGAGGGTGAAGCGTTCGACGGGGAACTCGTGCACGGGCGCGACGTGTTGGAGGCCGGCGTTGTTGACCACGATGTCGGCGTCGGCCGGCAGGGCGTCCACGGCCTCGGGGTCGGCGAGGTCCGCGACGATCGCGTATCCGCCGATCCGGTCCGCGAGTTCCCGCGCCGGGCCGGCCGCGAGGTCGACGACGTAGACCCGGGCGCCGGCTCCGGCGAGGGCTTCGGTGCAAGCCCGGCCGATGCCCGAGGCGGCCCCGGTGACCAGGGCCGTGCGGCCGTCGAGCGGGCGGGCAGTAGAGGTGTCCATGGCCGAGAACGGTAGGAATCCGGCGGCGCGGCTCCCATGTGGCAGGCCGACACAGCATCCCGGTGCGTCATGGCGTCAACCACCACCGGTGCCGGTTGACGGTTCGACCCCGGAAGGCCAAACCCATCGTGGCCCCGCTTCCCCACAATGGGCGCGGATGCTTCACCCGTTCGGAGGATTGCTCGGTCAGATCCACCCATAGCGCCCGAATGCTCGCTACATTCACGCCGATTCCCGACAGGGGGCGCCGCCCCGGGCGAGCCGAACTGCTGGTGGAGCCCGGTGCGACGTCCGAGAGGTGTTGACTGACATGCCCCAACGGCCTGTAACCGACAGCCCGGCGTACGGACCGCTCGACCCGCTCGGCCAGCGCCGAGGCCCGGTCGGTCGGGGCCTTCCGGACGCCCCCGACGCCCTGACCGCCGACACGTTGACCGCCGACACGTTGACCGCGGACACCCTGACCGCCGACGCCCTGACCGCCGACGCCCCGACCGCCGACGAACTGCGGCTGCCCGCGCAGGCCACACCCGCCCGGCACGAAGCCACCGCCGCACCCGCCCCCGCGACCGTCAGCGGCCACGGCAGCCACACCGGCCACTCCGGCCCGACCCCGCAGAACGGCCAGCTCGCCGCCCTGATCGAGGAGGCCGGGTTCTCGCACGCCGGCCTGGCCCGCCGGGTCGACCAGCTCGGCCTGGAGCACGGCCTCGACCTGCGCTACGACAAGACCTCGGTCACCCGCTGGCTGCGCGGCCAGCAGCCCCGCGGCGCCACCCCGGCGCTGATCGCCGAGGTCTTCACCCGCCGCCTCGGCCGCCGCCTCACCGCCCAGGACCTCGGCCTGGACGCCTGCGCCCCGGTCTACGCGGGCCTGGAGTTCGCCGAGACCCCGCAGGAGGCGGTGGACATCGTGGCGAGCATGTGGCGCAAGGACAACGGCCCCCAGTCCGAGCTGCGCCGGATCGCCTTCACCCCGGCGGGCCTGGTCGTCCCCAGCCGGGACTGGCTGATCGGCCGCACCGACGAGCGGGTCGCCCGGGACGGCTCCACCCTGACCCGCCCGGACGCCGCCGCCGCCGGCCCGCCGGGCGCCACCACCGGGCCCGCACCGGGTCCGCACGGTCCGGGCTCGCCCGTCGCCGGCCCGCCGCGCCTCCAGCCCACCGGTGCCCCGGGCACGACCGGCACCCCGGGCACTCCCGGCGCCCGCAGCACCGCCGGGACGACCGGCACCGCCGCCCCCATCGGCCGGGTGCCCACCCAGAGCCGCCGCCCGCCCGCCGCCGTCGAACCGCCGTACACCGACCCGACCCGCGACGCCCGCCCCACCCTGCGGGTCGGCCGCGGCGACATCGCCGCCATCCGCGCCGTCGGCGACCTCTTCCGGGCGCTCGACCACGCCTACGGCGGCGGCCACGCCCGTCAGGCCCTGGTCCGCTACCTGGAGAGCGAGGCCGAGCCGATGCTGCGCGGCCGCTACGGCGAACAGATCGGCCGCGCCCTGTTCGGCGCCGTCGCCGACCTGACCAGGCTGGCCGGCTGGACGTCCTTCGACATCGCCGCGCACGGCCTCGCCCAGCGCTACTTCGTCCAGGCGCTGCGCCTCTCCCAGGCCGCCGGGGACCGCGCGCTCGGCGGCTACGTCCTGGTGACGATGAGCCAGCAGGCCGTCCACCTGGGGCACGGCCGGGAGGCCGTCCAGCTCGCCCGGGTCGCCCAGCAGGGCGTCGGTACCGCCGTCCCGCCGGTGGTCCAGTCGCTGATGCATGCCGCGGAGGCGCGCGGGCACGGCCTGCTGGGCGACGTCCGGTCCTGCACCACCGCGCTGGTCCGGGCCGAACGTTCGCTCGCTGCCTCCCGTGCGGGCGACGAACTGCCCTCCTGGGCGCGGTACTTCGACGAGGCCCAGCTCTCCGACGAGTTCGCCCACTGCTACCGCGACCTCCAGCAGTGGCGCACCGCCGCGCAGCACGCCGAGAAGTCGCTGCGGCTGCGTTCGCCCGCCTACGCGCGCAGCCGGATCTTCTGCCGGCTGGTGCTGGCCACCGCCCGGCTCGGCATGGGGGACCTCGACGAGGCCTGCACCATGGCCACCGACGCGCTGCGGGCGGCGGCGGAGATGCGCTCGGCCCGCTCGCTGGAGTACGTCCGGGACTTCCACCGCCGCCTCACCCCCTACCGGGGCAGCCAGGTGGCCCGCGCCTTCGAGGAGACGGCCCGCCAGGCGGGCGTGATCTGACCGAACCGGGTGTACGAGGGCCGGGAGCTCACCAGCTCTCGGCCCGGACCCTCGGCTGCTCGCCGTCGGCGGCCGCCGACGGCCGCACCCCGCCCCGCACCCGCTGCGCCGCCAGCGGGAACACCAGTACCGACAGCATGCCGGCGCCCACCAGCGCCGCCGCCGTCGAGGACGGCAGGTGCCCGGCCTCCACCTCGATCGTGGTGATCACCACGACCAGCGGCAGCGCCGTCGCCGCGTACATCCCGAGCGCCGTACGGTCCCGCCCGCCGAACCCGGGCGGGGTGAGCAGCGCGGCCGGCACGCCGCGCACGGCGAGGAACAGGAGCAGGAACGCCGGGACGAGCAGCAGCGTGCCGGGGTCGTCCAGCAGCGCGTCCAGGTCGAAGTTCATCCCGCTGACCACGAAGAAGATCGGCACCAGGAAGCCGAAGCCGATGCTCTCCAGCTTGGCCTCGATCACCTCCTCCTCGGCCTGCCGGATGTCGGAGAGCAGCAGCCGGGAGACGATCCCGGCGGTGAAGGCACCGAGCAGCATGTCCAGGTCGAGCCAGAGCGCGGCCGCGACCATGACGGCGAGCACCAGGATCACCGCCCGGATCGCGAACTGCCCGGAGGTGCGCAGGGTGCGCTCGATCAGCCGGGTGGCCCAGGCCGGGCGCGGCCGGCGGGCGCCGAGGACGGCGACGGCGGTGATCACCGCGAAGGCGCCGAGGATGATCGCGGTCCGGGCCGGGGAGTTGCCGCTGAGCAGCACGGCGATCGCGATGATCGGCCCGAACTCGCCGACGGCACCGGTGGCCATCACCAACGAGCCGAAGGGGGTGGGCAGTTCGCCGGAGTCGCGGAGGATCGGCAGGATCGTGCCGAGCGCGGTGGTGGTGAGCACGAGCCCGGCGAAGGCGCCGTTCCACGGGTCCCGGTCGACCAGGGCGCCGATGCCGAGGGCCAGTACGAGCGAGACCAGCCACGCGGTGCCCGCCCGTTTCAGCGGGCCGCCGCGCAGCTTGGCGAAGTCGATCTCGTACCCGGCCAGGAACATCAGCATGGCCAGGCCGAACTGGGACAGCGCGTTCACCCGGTCGTCGACGTGCGCCCAGCCGAGGACGTCCGGGCCGATCAGCACGCCGAGCACGATCTCGAACACCACGGTGGGTACGGCGATCCACCGCAGCAGCCGGTCGGCGAGCAGGGGCGCGGCGACGGCTGCGGCGGGGATCAGGATCAGCGCCACCGGCTGGGCGGAGACGCTCACCGGGCGTACGGCCGAACGGTCGAAGCCGGTGGAATCATCCGATGAGCGGCCAGAGCGGTCATGCGAGGCATCCTGGCACGCCGTCGGTCTGTCACCCCGGCAGACCGCTGGCGTGTCCGTTCCCCCCGCCGGAGCACCGTCGAGTCGGGCCCCGCCGGACCGGCCTCAGCCCGAGCGCCCCCGCCGGACCGGCCTCAGCCCGAGCGCCCCCGCCGGACCGGCCTCAGCCCGAGCGCCTCCGC
>NZ_MECK01000245.1 GCF_014596465.1 Streptomyces sp. CBMA123
AGGCCGGGGATGTCAACATATCTGGCGTTGACTTTTGGCACGCTGTTGAGTTCTCAAGGAACGGACACTTCCTTCGAGCCGCCTTCCAGCGGGCCCTCCGGGCGCTTCGTTCTTTCGTGTTCCCAGCTTACCAGATGTTTTCCGCTCCGTTTACCGGGGCTTTTTGCATCTGAAACCTGGCGTTAACCGCCGAGTTGCGGCGACTCGGCCAACCCTAGCGGGTCGACTGTCGGAGCGCGAATCGGGGCGCGCCCGGGGTCACCCGGTCGGCGGCATGATTTGTTGCTCTCGCGAGCATATACAGCAATGGTCCTGATTCGCCAAGATGCCTGTAGAGTGCGGCGCATCGGCCAAGAGGACTAGACCAGTCGCGAGTCGATGTGACGCCGGTCGAGAGGCGGGCGGGGGCGTGGTTCTCCGCCCAGGAATGTCGACAGATGTCCGAAGTTGACATGATTTAGGCTTCAGCTGATCGTGTGCCGCACCTCGCGGCCGCTCGCTGTATTGCGCACTTGGGAGGCACAAACCATGACCACTGTGACGTCGCCGCTGACCGGCAAGGTCGTCGGGCTCGCCGGCGTGCCGGACCCGGTGTTCTCGGGTGCGATGGTCGGCCCGGGCACCGCGATCGACCCGGTCCGCCGGCCCACCGAGGCGGTCGCTCCGGTGGACGGCGTCGTCGTCTCCATGCACCCGCACGCCTTCGTCGTGGTGGACGCGGACGGGCACGGTGTGCTGACCCACCTCGGGATCGACACCGTGCAGCTGAACGGCGAGGGCTTCGAACTGCTCGTCAACAAGGGCGACATGGTGACCTGTGGTCAGGCCGTGATCCGGTGGGACCCGGCCGCCGTCGAGGCTGCGGGCAAGTCGCCGATCTCGCCGATCGTGGCGCTGGAGGCCGCTCCCGACTCGCTGACCGACCTGCGCGAGAGCGGCGAGGCCGAGGCGGGCGACCAGCTGTTCAGCTGGAGCTGACCCCTCTATCACCGACACACACCCGCCCCGCAGGAGTTGACGGGGCGACCCGGCACTCAGCGGTTCCCGGCGGGGCCGCTCCTCTCAGCGGAGAACAGGTACATGGAGAAGACACTGCACGGCGTGGGTGTCAGCCACGGGGTCGCGATCGGCCAGGTGCGGCACATGGGCACGGCGGTCCTGGAGCCCCCGACCACCCAGATCCCGACCGAGGACGCCCCGCGTGAGCAGGCACGTGCCCAGGCCGCCGTCGAGGCGGTCGCCGCGGACCTGATCGCTCGCGGCAACCTGGCGGGCGGCGAGGCGCAGGCGGTGCTGGAGGCCCAGGCGCTGATGGCGCAGGACCCGGAGCTGATGGCCGACGTGTCCCGCCGGATCGCCGTCGGCAGCAGTGCCGAGCGCGGCGTGTACGACGCCTTCGCCGCCTACCGGGCGCTGCTGGCCTCCGCCGGGGAGTACCTGGCCGGGCGGGTCGCCGACCTGGACGACGTGCGCAACCGCATCGTGGCGCGGCTGCTGGGCGTGCCGATGCCGGGCGTGCCGGACAGCGACGAGCCGTACGTGCTGTTCGCGCGGGACCTGGCGCCGGCCGACACCGCGCTGCTGGACCCGACGCTGGTGCTCGGCTTCGTGACCGAGGAGGGCGGGCCGACCAGCCACAGTGCCATCCTGGCGCGGGCGCTGGGCGTGCCGGCCGTGGTCGCGTTGCCGGGGGCGACGGACGTCGCCGAGGGCACCGTCGTCGCGGTGGACGGCAGCACGGGCGACGTGCTGCTGGACCCGTCGCAGGGGAAGCAGGACGAGCTGCGGGCGATCGCCGCCGAGCGCAAGGCCGCGTTGGCCGCCTCCTCCGGCCCGGGGCGGACCTCGGACGGGCACCGGGTACCGCTGCTGGCCAACGTGGGTGGCCCGGCGGACGTGCCGGCCGCGCTGGCGAACGGTGCGGAGGGCGTCGGCCTGTTCCGTACCGAGTTCCTGTTCCTGGACGACTCCGCGCAGGCTCCCGGCGAGGAGAAGCAGGTCGAGGCGTACCGCAAGGTGCTGGAGGCCTTCCCGGAGGGCCGGGTCGTGGTCCGGGTGCTGGACGCGGGCGCGGACAAGCCGCTGGACTTCCTGACCCCGGCCGACGAGCCGAACCCGGCGCTGGGCGTGCGCGGTCTGCGCACCCTGCTGGAGCACCCCGAGGTGCTGGCCACCCAGCTGCGGGCGCTGGCCAAGGCGGCCGAGGGCCTGCCGGTGCACCTCGAGGTGATGGCCCCGATGGTGGCCGACCGCAAGGACGCCGCGGACTTCGCGGCCGCCTGCCGCGAGGCCGGGCTGGACGCCAAGTTCGGTGCGATGGTGGAGATCCCCTCGGCCGCGCTGCGGGCCCGGGCGATCCTGCAGGAGGTCGAGTTCCTCTCGCTGGGAACCAACGACCTTGCTCAGTACACCTTCGCGGCCGACCGCCAGGTCGGTGCGCTGGCCCGGCTGCAGGACCCGTGGCAGCCGGCCCTGCTGGACCTGGTCGCCTCGGCCGCCGAGGCGGCGCGGGTGGCCGGCAAGAGCTGTGGCGTCTGCGGTGAGGCGGCCTCGGACCCGCTGCTGGCCGTGGTGCTGACCGGTCTGGGCGTCACCAGCCTCTCCATGGGCTCGGCCTCGATCCCCTACGTCCGGACCGCGCTCGCCAAGTACACCCTGGCCCAGTGCCGCCGGGCGGCCGAGGCGGCCCGCGCCGCGGACAGCGCCGAGGAGGCGCGGGCCGCCGCCCAGCAGGTGCTGTCGGGCGAGTGAGGCGGTAGCAGGAGAAGGGGCGCCCCCACCCAGGGGGCGCCCCTTCGGCGTTCCGCGGGGCCGGTCAGGCCTGGCGGTCGGCCCGGAGCTGCTCGAAGAAGCGCAGGTGGTCGATGTCGTCGACGGAGCCGGGGTTGACGGCCTGCTCCAGCGGGGTGCCGGAGAGGATGCGCTTGACCGGGACCTCGATGCGCTTGCCGGTGAGGGTGTGCGGCAGGCCGCGGACGGCGATCACCTCGTCGGGGACGTGGCGCGGGGAGAGCTCGGTGCGCAGCGAGGTGCGGATACGGCCGATGACGTCCTCGTTCAGTTCGGCGCCGGGGGCCAGCACCACGAAGAGCGGCATCCAGTAGCCGCCGTCGGGCTCCTCCAGGCCGATGACCAGGGATTCGGCGATCTCGGGGAGGCGCTCGACCACCTCGTAGATGTCCGAGGAGCCCATCCGGACGCCCTGGCGGTTGAGGGTGGAGTCGGAGCGGCCGTGGATCACGACGGTGCCGCGGGAGGTGACGGTGATCCAGTCGCCGTGGCGCCAGACCCCGGGGTACATGTCGAAGTAGCTGTCGTGGAAGCGCGTTCCCTCGGGGTCGTTCCAGAAGCCGGTGGGCATGGACGGGAGGGGCTTGGTGACGACGAGTTCGCCGACGGCGTCGGTGAGCGGTCGGCCCTGGACGTCCCAGGACTCGACGGCGGCGCCGAGGCAGGGGGCCTGGATCTCACCGAGGTAGACGGGGAGGGTGGGGACGCCGCCGACGAAGCAGGAGCAGACGTCGGTGCCGCCGCTGACGGAGGCGAGCCAGACGTCCTCGCTGACCTCGTCGTAGATCCAGCGGAAGCCGTCCGGCGGGAGCGGGGAGCCGGTGGTGCCGATGCAGCGGACGGCGGAGAGGTCGAGGTCGCGGCCGGGGTGGAGGTCGGCCTTGCGACTCGCGACGATGTAGGCGGCGGAGGTGCCGAGGACGGTGGCGCCGGTGCGGGCGGCGACGGACCACAGCGCGCCGGTGTCGGGGTGGCCCGGGCTGCCGTCGTAGGTGACGATCGTGGACCCGACCAGGAGGCCGGCCACGAGGAAGTTCCACATCATCCAGCCGGTGGAGGTGTACCAGAAGAAGCGGTCCTGGGGGCCGAGGCCGAGGTGGAGGCCGACCTGCTTGAGGTGCTCGACGAGGATGCCGCCCTGGCTCTGCACGATGGGCTTGGGCAGGCCGGTGGTGCCGGAGGAGTAGAGCACCCAGAGCGGGTGGTCGAACGGGAGCTGCGCGAACTCCGGTTCGCCGTCCGGCCCTTGGGCCGGGCCGGAGACGAGATCGGCCCAGTCGAGGGCGCCCTCGGGGGCCGGGCCGCCCAGCAGCGGGACGTGGACGACGGTGCGCAGCGAGGGCAGTTCGCGGCGCAGCTCGGCGACGACGTCGGTGCGGTCGTGGGCCTTGCCGCCGTAGTGGTAGCCGTCGACGGCGATCAGGGCGTCGGGTTCGAGCTGCTGGAACCGGTCGAGCACGCTGCGGGCCCCGAAGTCGGGGGCGCAGGAGGTCCAGACGGCGCCGACGGCGTTGGTGGCGAGAAGGGCGACGACGGCCTGCGGGATGTTGGGCAGGTACGCGGCGACGCGGGAGTGCGGACCGATGCCCTGGGAGCGCAGGGCGGCGGCGAGGGCGAGGACCTGGCGACGCAGTTCGGCCCAGCTGGTAGGGACCGGGTGCTCGTCGGTCTCGTCGAGGTGGAGGATGGCGGGCTGGTCGGCGTTGGCCGGGTCCTCGGCGTGGCGCAGGACGTGCTCGGCGTAGTTGAGGCGGGCGCCGGGGAACCACTGCGAGCCGGTGCGGGTCTCGTCCGCGAGGACGGCGTCGGGCATCCGGGGGTCGGCGAGGACGGCCTCGGGCGCCTCGGTGAAGCGGACGTCGAACCACTGGGTGACGGCCGTCCAGAAGCGGTCGAGGTCTCCGGTGGACCAGGCGTGCAGGTCCGCGTAGCGCTGGGCGGCCTGCTGGTCGTCGGCGGCCGGGGCAAGCGGGGCGGCCGGGGCGCCGTGCTGCTCGGCGGCCCAGGCCTGGAAGGCGACCAGGCTGGTGGCGGCGGCGCGAGCGGGGTTGGGGCGCCAGAGCGGCTGGTCCTGGGAAGGGGTGCTCACGGTGGTGGTCTCCCGGCCGGTGGTGGGGACGGGTGAGCTCGTGGCCAACCCGTCCGGTTGGGCTGTCGGTGCAGACCATGCCATGTGAGCGCCCGCTGCGCCAGGGTCGGCCGGTGGGTCAGCGGGGGGTGAACTCGCCGGCGAACCAGCGGCGCAGGATGCCGTCGTGGAAGTCCCAGACGAGCGGGGTGTCGGCGGTGGCGAGCAGCCAGCCCTCGGTCTCGTCGGTGGGGCGCGAGGGCGGGAGTTCGGCGAGCGGACGGGCGGGGAGCAGTCCGCAGAGCATGACGAAGCGGCCGTTGGGGTCGGAGGCGGTGTGGATCAGGCGGACGTCGGCGGCGTCGGCCAGGATGCCGGTCTCCTCGCCGAGTTCGCGCACGCACGCCTGCTGCCAGCTCTCGCCGTAGTCCATGTAGCCGCCGGGGAAGGCGAGTTCGCCGTAGCCGGGCTCGATGGTGCGGCGGATGACGACCAGGGCCGGGTCGGCGTCGGGCCGGGTGACGGGGAGGACCGTGACGGCGACGGGCAGCGGGTTGCGGTAGCTGATCTCGGCGCAGCCGGGGCAGGTGCGGGGCCAGGCGTCGGTGCCGGGCGGGTACGGCGTGCCGCAGAAGTGGCAGTGGGAGAACGGCCGGTGGGCGGTCCGCGTCGCTTCGTCGGTGGTCATGGGCGGATGGTAGCCGGGGGCTCGGCGGGCCCGGCCGGCGGTGGCCCTCCGCTGCTCGGCCCCTCGCCGTCGGGCTCGTCCTCGCGGGCGGGGCGGAGCAGCGCGGGGTGGAGCAGGCGGGCGCCGCCGGCGTGGTAGGTGCGGGCCCGGGGGCCGCCACGGGCGCCGCCGCGCTCGGTGGTGGAGCCGGTGCTCTCCACGAAGCCGGGGACGGAGAGGACCTTGCGGTGGAAGTTGCCGGGGTGGAGCTTCTCGTCCCAGACGGCCTCGTAGACGGCGCGGAGGTCGGGGATGGTGAAGTCGTGGGGCAGGAAGGCGGTGGCGAGCGGGCTGTACTCCAGTTTGGCCCGCACCCGGTCGAGGCCGTCGGCCAGGATGCGGGCGTGGTCGAAGGCCAGCCGGATCGGGTGCGGTGGGGCCGGGTGGGAGCCGGTGTGCCCGTCGACGCCACCCCCGTGGGTGTCGGCGGGCACACCGGCGGCTTGGGCGCGGTCGGCGGACCGCGGGGCCGGGTCGAGGTCGGCGACCGGGTGCCAGGCGGCGGCCGCGGCGTCCGTGCCGGCCTGCGGGTCGGGCAGGTCCGGGGCGAAGGCCAGGTAGGCGACCGAGACGACGTGCATCCGTGGGTCCCGCTCCGGGGCGCCGTAGGTGCCGAGCTGTTCGAGGTGCAGCCGGCAGAGCGCGGCCTCGGCGGCGCCCAGCAGGCCCGTCTCCTCCGCGAGTTCGCGGGCGGCGGCCTCGTCGAGACCCTCCTCCCCCGCCCGCAGGAAGCCGCCGGGCAGCGCCCAGCAGCCCTGGTACGGCGGGGCGCCGCGTTCGACCAGCAGCACGTGCAGCCGGCCGCCCCGCAGCGTCAGGGCCACCACGTCGACGGTGACGGCGACCGGGGTGTAGGCGCGCGGGTCGTACGCGGCGAGCCACTCCTGCTCGGCCGTGGGCCCGGCGGCGGGGTGGGGGGACGCGTCGTCCGCTGCCATCGCCGGCTCCTCTCCGCGCCCCTGGGGCACCTGGTGCTGTCGTTCTCGGGATGAGCACAACGTAACGACTTCGTTCCCCGGCGGCAAACGGTTTTCCCGGCCGTCGGGGGCCTCCGGCTCCTAGGCTGTGACCAGGAACGACCGTGCCCGAGGAGACCGAGATGCCCACTGCTCCCCCGCCGGACTTCGCCGCGGCGCTGGCGGCCGGTCCGCTGGTCCTGGACGGCGGGATGTCGAACCAGCTGGCCGCCGTCGGGCACGACCTGTCGGACGCGCTGTGGTCGGCACGGCTGCTCGCGGACGACCCCGGGGCCGTGGTGGCCGCGCACCGGGCGTACTTCGCGGCCGGGGCCGAGGTCGCCATCACGGCGAGCTACCAAGCGAGCTTCGAGGGCTTCGCCCGGCGCGGGGTCGGGCACGCGGCGGCGGCCCGGCTGCTGGCGAGCAGCGTGGAGCTGGCCCGGGAGGCGGCGCGGGCCGAACCGGGCGGGCGGCGGCGCTGGGTGGCGGCCTCGGTGGGCCCGTACGGGGCGGTGCGGGCGGACGGTTCCGAGTACCGCGGCCGGTACGGGCTGAGCCACGCGGAGCTGGTGGCCTTCCACCGGCCGCGGCTGGAGGTGCTGGCGGCGGCCCGGCCGGACGTGCTGGCGCTGGAGACGGTGCCGGACGCGGACGAGGCGCGGGTGCTGCTGGAGCTGGTGCGCGGGCTGGGGGTGCCGGCCTGGCTGTCGTACAGCGTGGCGGGCGGCCGGACCAGGGCCGGGCAGCCGCTGGCGGAGGCCTTCGCGCTGGCGGCGGAGGTGGACGAGGTGTTGGCGGTGGGCGTCAACTGCTGCACCCCGCAGGACGCGGACCTGGCGGTGGCGGTGGCCGCCGAGGTGACCGGGAAACCGGTGGTGGTGTACCCGAACAGCGGGGAGCGGTGGGACCCTGACCGCCGGGACTGGCGCGGGGAGCCGACCTTCCGCTCGGCGCGGGTGAGCGGCTGGCTGGCGGACGGTGCCCGGCTGGTCGGCGGCTGCTGCCGGGTCGGCACGGACGGGATCGCCGCGCTGGCGGCCGAGGTCACCGTGCGGCGCGGACCCGGGGAGGAACGTGGCCGGGGGCCCGCGTGGGCGGCGCGCGGCGGCGC
>NZ_MECK01000246.1 GCF_014596465.1 Streptomyces sp. CBMA123
CGCGTCGGCGCCGCGCTCGGCGCTCAGCTCCTCCAGGACGGCCGCCTCGGTCGCCGACCGGGCCACCACCAGGGCGCCGGCCTCCTCGGCCCAGAAACCGGCCGCCGCGGCGGCGCGCAGCCAGCCGGAGCGGGAGCGCCGGGCGAGGCCGAGCAGTTCGCCGTCCTGGGCGGTGATGCAGCAGTGGCCGAAGTTGCGGACCGAGGCACCGACCGGCTGCCGGTCGCGGTCCACGACGGTGACGGACAGTCCCCGGCTCAGCGCCTCGAAGGCGTGGGCCAGGCCGACGATGCCGGCGCCGACGATCACCACGTCGCTGTGGCCGGGCGTGCCCGGGGCGCGGGAGGGGGATGCGGCGGGGGTGGTTGCGGGTGCGGTGCTGCTGCTCATGAGTCCAGCTAACGGGTTTTCCGATGCCGGAGTCAAGAGATGTATGTACAAGTTACCGGCTGTTCATCCACGCGACGATCCCCGGGAACGCGCAGGTGAACAGGAGAAACCGCAGGTGGACCGACCTTGAGAAGTTCCGCTCCGGGGTGTCATAGTCAACTTGTGAAGACAAGTGAGGAGCTTCCTCTCCACCAACGGCTCGGCGCCGAGTTCCTGCGCCGCATCGAGTCCGGCGAGTGGCCCGAGGGCAGGCCGGTGCCCAGTGAGTCGCAGCTCTGCGCCGAGTTCGGCACCTCCCGCGGCCCGGTCCGCCAGGCCCTGGCCATGCTGCGCAGCGCGGGCAGCCTGGTCGGCGGGCGCGGAAAGCCGCCCGTCGCCCACCGCACCACGCCCTCCCAGCCCTTCGACACGTTCCTGTCCTTCACCCAGTGGGCCCGCGGCATCGGCCGCGAACCCGGGCAGCGCACCATCGAGGTGGCCCGCCGCCGGGCCTCCCCGGAGACGGCGGCCCGGCTCGGCCTGGCCGAGGGCGAGCCGGTCGTCGCACTCGTCCGGCTGCGCCTGCTGGACGGCGTCCCGGCCATGCTCGAACGCTCGACCTTCGTCCACGAGGTCGGCCGCGTCCTGTTCGACTTCGACCCGGACACCGGATCGGTCTACCAGGAACTGCTGCGCCGCGAGGTCGACCTGCACCACGCCCGGCACACCATCGACGCCGTCGCCGCCGGGCCGCAGGACGCCGAACTCCTGGACGTCGCCGCCGGGGACCCGCTGCTGCGGGTGCGCCGGCTCACCACGTCCGGCCAGGGCGTGCCACTGGAGGACGCCGACGACCGCTACCTGCCGGCCATGGCCACCTTCACCATCGAGAACACCATCGAAGGCCGTACCGTCATCGGCCGCTACCGCACCGAAGAGGACTGACACCGTGATCGAGCTCGCCGCCCTGGACATGGCCGGTACCACCATCAACGAGTCGGGCGCCGTCTACCGGGCGCTGCGCACCGCCGTCGAGCGCACCGGTGTGGCCGTCACCGAGGCCGACCTCCAGACCTGGATGGGCACCGACAAGCGCGAGGCCATCGCCGCCCTGGTCCGCATCGGCGGGGGCACCCCCACCCCCGAGCTGGTCGAGGAGAGCTACGCGGCCTTCGCGGACTTCCTGCGCGAGGCCTACCGCAGCACTCCCCCGCAGGCCATCCCCGGTGTCGAGGAGGCCCTGGCCGAGCTGCGCCGGCGCGGCATCAAGGTCGCGCTGACCACCGGGTTCAGCGACGACGTCGCCTACCCGCTGCTGGAGTCGCTGGGCTGGTCCACCGGCGAGGGCGGCAACCTGGACGCCGTCGTCACCTCGGACGAGGTCCCGCGCGGCCGTCCTGCGCCGCACATGATCCACCGGGCGATGGAGAAGACCGGGGTGATCGACACCCGCCGGGTGCTGACCGCCGGCGACACCGTGGTCGACGTCGAGGCCGGCCGCAACGCCGGGGCCGGCGTGGTCGTCGGGGTGCTGACCGGGGAGCTCGGCCGCGCCGACTTCGACGGCCACCCGTACACCCACGTGCTGGCCGGCGTCACCGAGATCCCCGGCCTGGCCGAGGTCCAGCAGACCGCCTGAGGCCGCCACCGGCACCGGCCGGGCACCGGGACGGCGGCCCGGCCGGCGGCCGCGGACGGCCGTCCGGACGCGCGCCGTCAAGGAGGCGGAGCGGCGGCGGGAGGAACCCGTCAAGACTCCCGCCCCGGACACCCCGCCCGGCGCGTCGACCGGGCCGACCCGCTAGCCTGGATCGCTCCGCCCACCGAGGTCCACCGAGGAGCAAAGCGCCGTGTCCGACAGCTTCGCGCACCTGCACGTCCACACCGAGTACTCGATGCTGGACGGGGCGGCGAAGAACGGCAAGCTGTTCGCCGAGGCGGAGAGACAGGGCATGCCCGCCATCGCGATGAGCGACCACGGCAACATGTTCGGGGCGTACGAGTTCTTCCACGCCGCCGCCAAGACCGGGGTGAAGCCGATCATCGGCATCGAGGCGTACGTCGCCCCGGCCTCCCGCTTCCTGAAGAAGCAGGTGTTCTGGTCGCCGGGCGGCCAGCGCCCGTCCGGCGCCGACGGCGAGGGCGGCAAGGACGTCTCCGGCGGTGGCCGCTACACCCACATGACGATGTGGGCGCAGAACGCGGCCGGCCTGCGCAACCTCTTCAAGCTCTCCTCGCTCGCGTCGATGGAGGGCTACTACATGAAGCCCCGGATGGACCGCGAGCTGATCGCCGCCAACGCGACCGGCATCATCGCCACCACCGGCTGCCCCTCGGGCGAGGTGCAGACCCGGCTGCGGCTGGGCCAGTACGACGAGGCGGTCAAGGCCGCCGGCGCCTACCAGGACATCTTCGGCAAGGAGAACTACTTCCTGGAGCTGATGGACCACGGCCTGGACATCGAGCGCCAGGTCCGCGACGACCTGCTGCGCCTGGCCAAGGACCTGAACATCCCGCTGCTGGCCACCAACGACTCGCACTACGTGACCGCCGACCAGGCGGACGCCCACGACAGCCTGCTCTGCGTCGGCGTGGGCAAGAACAAGGACGACCCGAACCGGTTCAAGTTCCAGGGCACCGGCTACTACGTGAAGACCGCCGAGGAGATGCGCGAGCTCTTCCGCGAGCTGCCGGAGGCCTGCGACAACACCCTGGCGATCGCCGAGCGGGTCGAGTCGTACGAGGAGGTCTTCACCTACGTCGACCGGATGCCCCAGTTCGACGTGCCCGAGGGCGAGACCCAGGCCTCCTTCCTGCGCAAGAAGATCGAGGTCGGGCTCAAGCACCGGTACGGCGACAACCCGAGCCAGGAGGTGCTGGAGCGGATCGAGCTGGAGATGGGCGTGATCACCCCGATGGGGTTCGACGCCTACTTCCTCGTGGTCGCCGACATCTGCCAGTACGGCCGGGACAACGGCATCCCGGTCGGCCCGGGCCGTGGTTCGGCGGCGGGCTCGATGGTCGCCTACCTGACCGGCATCACCCAGCTGGACCCGCTGGAGCACGACCTGCTGTTCGAGCGCTTCCTCAACCCCGAGCGCATCAACCCCCCGGACGTCGACATCGACTTCGACGACCGCCAGCGCGACCAGATGGTCCGCTACGTGACCGAGAAGTACGGCGCCGCGTACACGGCCCAGGTGAACACCTTCGGCACGATCAAGGCCAAGGCGGCCGTGAAGGACGCCAACCGCATCCTCGGCTACCCGTTCGCCATGGGCGACCGGATCACCAAGGCGATGCCGCCGGACGTCATGGGCAAGGGCGTGCCGCTGGCCGACCTGTTCGACGAGAAGCACTCCCGGTACAACGAGGGCACCGAGATCCGGTCGCTGTACCAGAACGAGCCCGACGTCAAGAAGATCATCGACACCGGCCGGGGCATCGAGGGCCTGATCCGCGGCACCGGTGTGCACGCCGCGGCCGTCATCCTGTCCTCCACCCCGCTGCTCGACCTGATCCCGCTGCACATGCGGGACAAGGACGGCGTGATCATCACCGGCTTCGACTACCCGTCGTGCGAAGCCATGGGCCTGATCAAGATGGACTTCCTGGGTCTGCGGAACCTGGGCATCATCGACCACTGCATCAAGATCGTGAAGGCCAACCGGGGCATCGACGTCGACATCGAGAAGATCCCGATCGACGACCCCACCACCTACCAGCTGCTGGCCCGCGGCGACACCCTGGGCGTGTTCCAGCTCGACGGCGGCCCCATGCGCGCCCTGCTCAAGCTGATGAAGCCGACCGAGTTCGCCGACATCTCCGCCGTCTCCGCGCTGTACCGGCCCGGCCCGATGGGCATGAACTCGCACACCAACTACGCGCTGCGCAAGAACGCCCAGCAGGAGATCATCCCGATCCACCCGGAGCTGGAGGAGCCGCTCAAGGACGTCCTCGGCCCCACCTACGGCCTGATCGTCTACCAGGAGCAGGTCCAGCGAGCCGCCCAGGTGCTGGCCGGCTACTCGCTCGGCCAGGCCGACCTGCTGCGCCGCGCGATGGGCAAGAAGAAGAAGGAGGTGCTGGAGAAGGAGTTCGTACCCTTCCACGCGGGCTGCAAGGAGCGCGGCTACTCCGACGAGGCCATCCAGGCGGTGTGGGACGTCCTGGTCCCCTTCGCCGGCTACGCGTTCAACAAGTCGCACTCCGCCGCGTACGGCCTGGTCTCGTACCAGACCGCCTATCTGAAGGCCAACTACCCGGCCGAGTACATGGCGGCGCTGCTCACCTCCGTCGCCGACGACAAGGACAAGATGGCCGTCTACCTGGCCGAGTGCCGGCAGATGGGCATCAAGATCCTCTCCCCGGACGTCAACGAGTCGGTGGTCGACTTCACCGCCGTCGGCAGCGACGTCCGCTTCGGCCTGAAGGCCGTCCGCAACGTCGGCGTGCCGGTGATCGAGTCCCTGGTCGCCACCCGCGCGGAGAAGGGCAAGTACACCTCCTTCCCCGACTTCCTGGACAAGGTCGAGCTGGTGGTCTGCAACAAGCGCACCGTCGACTCACTGGTCAAGGCGGGCGCCTTCGACTCGCTCGGCCACACGCGGCTCTCGCTCAGCACCGTGCACGAGAGCGCGATCGACGCCGTCACCGGGGTGAAGAAGCAGCAGGCCATCGGACAGGACGACCTGTTCGGCGCCCTGGACGCCGGGGACGGCGGCGGCCCGGGCATCGGGCTGGACTTCCAGCTCACCGAGAACGAGTGGCCCCGGCGCCAACTCCTCGCCCTGGAGCGCGAGATGCTCGGCCTGTACGTCTCCAGCCACCCGCTGGACGGCGCCGAGCACATCCTCTCCCAGAACCGCGACACCTCGATCGCCGAACTCCTCGGCTCCGGCCGCTCCGAGGGCGAGGTCCGGCTCTCCGGCCTGATCACCGGCGTGGACCGGCGGATCAACAAGGCGGGCAACGCCTGGGCGATCATCACCCTGTCCGACCGCGACGGCTCGGTCGAGGTGCTGTTCTTCCCGGCCACCTACAACCTGATGGCCGAGCAGATGATCGAGGACAACGTCATCTCGGTCCGCGGCCGGCTCAACGAGCGCGACGGCTCGCTGAGCATCTTCGGCCAGGAGATCACCACCCTGGACGTCTCCTCCGCCGAGCTGGGCACCAAGCCGCCGGTGCAGATCACCGTCCCGGTGCACCGGATCACCCCCCAGATGGTCTCCGAGCTCAAGCTCGCCCTCCAGGCCCACCCGGGCGACGTCCCGGTCCGGCTGCTCACCACCAACTGGGACAAGAACACCCTGTACGAGCTGGGCTTCCGGGTGAACCCCGACAACGGGCTCGCCTCCGACGTCAAGACCCTCCTCGGCAACCGCGCCTGGGCGGGCGCGGCCGTCCGCGCCGTCTCCGAGCAGCCCGTCGGCAGGTAGGCACTGCCGGGCCGACCGGGGCGGGGCGCTGGTGCGCCCCGCCCCGGTTCCGTCGTGTCTCACCCATGAGATGAAAACGGATATCATTACAGCTCGGGTAGTGGATCGCGCCGATGGATCGCGCCGGTTCCGTTGCCAATCCAGATGGACATGACATACATGGGCATCGAACGGGGACTGCGCATGCGCACGGACACAGCGGGAGTCGGAATGCCGGTGGACGCGACCCTGGCCGGAGCCTGGGTGGAGCGCTGGGAGCGCCAGCAGGAGCGCTACGCGGTGGAGCGCGAGGAGCGGTTCACCGTCATCGTCGACGTGGTGGAACAGGTCGTCGGCCACCGCGAACGCCCGCTGATCGCCGACCTCGGCTGCGGCCCCGGCTCACTGTCCGCGCGCGTCGCCGACCGGCTCCCGCACGCCGAGGTGATCGCGGTCGACATCGACCCGCTGCTGCTCGCCCTCGGCCGGGCCGGCCACCCCCGGGTCACCCGCTGGGTGGAGACCCTGATCGGCCGGCCGGGCTGGATCGAGGACCTCGCGCTCGACCGCCCGCTGGACGCCGTACTCTCCTCCACCGCACTCCACTACCCGCCGCCGGAGGCGCTGCTGCGGATCTACCGCGACCTCGCGGGCGCGCTGAGCCCCGGGGCCGTCCTGGTCAACGGCGACCACCTCGTCCCCGAGGAGCCCTCCCTCGCCGAACTCGCGCTCGCGATCGGCCGACGCCGCTCCCAGCGCCGGGGCGTCGGCGGAGAGGAGGACTGGTCGCAGTGGTGGGACGCCGCCGGGCGGATCCCCGAGTTCGCCGAGCTGCTGGCGGCCCGGGAGCGGCAGCTGCCGCCGAGCGAGGGCGGCGACAACCGCCTGTCCGCCGCCCAGCACGCCGACCTGCTGCGGGTGGCCGGCTTCCGCCAGGCCGGCTCGGTGTGGCAGTACGGCGCCAGCTCCGTCCTGGTGGCACTGCGCTGACCGCTCCCTCACCGGAGATCCAACTCCCTTTCCTCACAAGTGGATTGGCCCCCTTCGCATTGGCACAGACTTTGCGATGGCGTGACAGAAAGCGCTGTCGATTCAATGTGGAAACAGTTACCGTTTCCCTCGGTCGACGACGCCCCTCGCGGCGGGATCCGCGCCCGGCGTCCGACCGTGCGCGCGCCGAGCCGGCGTGCGGACGAGCGGGGCAACGGGGCCGACAGGGGGCAGCCTGTCGGTGGTCGCGCCCCCTCAAGCCGACCTCTGACGGGGAGCAGATTCGCCGATGCGGCCCTCACCGCTCTATCTGGAACCACGGCTGGAGCCGCGGCTCCGATCCCTCCTGGAGACAACCGACTTCCTGCACACGCTGGTCGACGCACTCGGGTCACCGCTCAACCTGCTGCTGCCCGAACAGCTCGCCGACAACCTGGCCCGCTTCCGGGCCGTCTACCGCAAGCACCATCTCACCGGCCGGATCTACTTCGCCCACAAGGCCAACCGCTCCAGCGCGCTCGTCCGGCGGCTCGCCGCCACCGACGCCGGGCTGGACGTCGCCTCGCTCGGCGAACTCCAGCACGCCCTCGGCGCCGGCTGCACCCCCGAGCGGATCATGGCCACCGGCCCCAAGAGCCGCGAGTTCCTCTGGCTGGCGGCCCGCACCGGCGCCACCGTCCACCTGGACTCCCGGGCCGAACTCGACGACCTCGCCGCACTGGTGCGCACCCACGCCCTCCCCCGGGTGCCCGTCATGCCCCGGCTGTCCGGCTTCCGCTCGCCGGGCGTCACCGTCCTCAGCCGGCCCAGCCGCTTCGGCTCCCCCGTCGGCGAACCGGACGAACTGCTCGACGCGCTCGAACGCCACCGGGACGCCGTCGAACTCACCGGCGTCGCCTACCACCTGGACACCACCGGCGTCGCCGAGAAGGCCGTCGCCCTGGAGGCCTGCATCCGGCTGATGGACGAGTGCCACCGCCGGGGCCTGCGCCCGCGCACCATCGACATCGGCGGCGGCTTCGGCGTCAACTACCTGGCCGACGCCGCCCAGTGGGAGCGGTACACCACCGAACTCACCAACGCCGTCCTCGGCCGGCGGCCCCCACTCAGCTGGCAGGGGCACGGATACGGGCTGCGCAACGAGTCCGGCACCCTGCGCGGCGCGCTCGGCCTGTACCCGGCGCACCGCCCGGTCGCCGCCGAGGCGTACCTGGACGAGCTGCTCTCCCACCGGGCCCCCACCCTCGGGCGGCCGCTCGGCACCCTGCTGCTGGAGAACATGTACGACCTGGCCGTGGAGCCCGGCCGGGCGCTGGTCGACCAGTGCGGGGCCACCCTCGGCCGCGTCCTGGAGGTGCGGCACACCCCCGACGGCGACTGCCTGGTGCGGCTGGAGATGAACGCCCGGGACGCCAGCCTGGAGGACCACGGCGTGCTGATGGACCCGGTGCTGATACCCCGCCCCGGCGCCGCGACCACCACGGGTGAGCCCGTCGGGGTCCACCTGATCGGCAACCTCTGCCTGGAGGCCGACCTGATCACCCGCCGGCTGGTCTTCCTGCCCCGCCTCCCCGCCCCCGGCGACCTCCTCGCCTTCGCGAACACCGCGGGCTACCTGATGGACTTCAACGCCGGCGGGCCGATCCAGCAGCCCGTCGCGCGCAAGGTCGCCGCGTACCGGCAGGACGGCGCCTGGCACTGGCGCCTCGACGAGCAGTACTGGCCCCTCGACACCACGGGGGCCGCGACACACCAAGGGGACGGACGGGCATGAGGTACGACAGCATCACCGACGCGATCGGCGACACCCCGCTGCTCCGGATCGACCCGGCGGTGACCGGCCTGCACAACATCGACCTGTACGCCAAGCTCGAACTGCTCAACCCCTTCGGCTCGGTCAAGGACCGCGCCGCCTGGAACATGACCCGTGAGGCCCTCCCGGGCGCCGTCGCACGCGGCGACACCATCGTGGAGCTGTCCAGCGGCAACACCGCCAAGGCGCTCGCGCTGATCGCGGGCATGCACGGACTGCCGTTCAAGAGCGTCACCAACCGGATGAAGGTCCCCGAGATCAAGGACCTGCTCCTGCTGCTCGGCGCGGAGATCGAGGAACTGCCCGGCCGCGCCGAGTGCCTCGACCCGACCGACACCGACGACCCGCTCACCCGGATCCACCGGATGCTCTCCGAGGCGGAGTCCGGCTACCTCCACACCGACCAGTACTACAGCCCGCTCAACCTCCAGGCGCACCTCACCGGCACCGGGCCGGAGATCGTCCGCGACCTCGACGGCCGCGCCCCGGACGTCTTCATCGCCTGCGTGGGGACCGCCGGCTCCTCCACCGGTGTGGCGACGGTGCTGCGCGCCCACAACCCGGCGGTCGAGGTGGTCGGGCTGGTCGCCCACAAGTCCGACTTCATCCCCGGCATCCGCACCATCGACGAGGTGCACGAGGTCGGGCTGTTCGACCCCGGCACCTACGACCGCATCGCGTCGGTGACCGCCGACCAGGCCATCGACGGGATGCTCACCCTGGTCCGCCGCTGCGGCCTGCTGGCCGGGCCGACCGGCGGCGGCGCCTACTACGGCGCGCTGCGCCATCTACGGGCCCTGGACGCCGAGTTGGCGGACACCGATGAGCGCCGGACGGCGGTGTTCATCGTCTGCGACCGGGTCGAGAGCTACCTCGGGTACCTGCGCGACCGCCGGCCGGAGCTGTTCGACCAGCCCCCGCGGCCCCACTCGGTGTCCACGCTGACCGAGGCCGAACTCGCCGCCGTCCGGGCCGTCGACGTGGACGCCGCCCGCAAGTGGATCGCCGAGGAGCGCCCGCTGGTGATCGACCTGCGCGGCCCGTTCGCCTACGCGGCGCTGCACATCGAGGGCTCGGTCAACATCGTCGACGAGCTGTTCGACGAACTCCTGCACGGCGGACTGCCGTTCGGCACCCGACAGCCCGTCCTACTGGCCTGTCCGGTCGGCGAGAAGTCGGTGCGGTACGCCGCCCTGCTCACCCGGATGGGACACCAGGACGCCCGCAGCCTGGCGGGCGGCATCATCGGCTGGCGCGACGCGGGCGCGCCGCTGGTCCGGGACTGAACGGGGTGGCGGAGATCAGCACACTCGAAGAACTCGACTCCTGGCACCGCGCGTTGCGGGCCCAGTTCCCGATCATCGTGGCCGATCCGGAGCAGGCCTACCTGGACAGCGCGGCCACCTCACAGAAGCCGCGGGCGGTGCTCGACGCCGTCCACCGCTACCTGACCACCGGGAACGCCAACGCCGGGCGCGGCACGTACACCTGGGCCAACGCCACCACCGCCCTGGTCGAACGCACCCGCACCCGGGTCGCCGCCTTCCTGGGCGACCCGGCCCCCGGGCACCCCTCCGGCGTCCACTTCACCAGCGGCACCACCGAGGGCCTGCGCACCGTCGCCCGGGACTGGCTGCCGCTCCACCTGCGGGACGGCGACGAGATCATCGTGCCGTTCGCCGACCACCAGGCGAACGCCCTGCCCTGGTTGGAGGCGCAGCGGCTGCTGGCCGCCCAGGGCGTGCGCGTCCTGGTCCGCGAACTCCCGTACGACCCGGCCTCGCACGACTACGACCACCGGGCGCTGCCCGGACTCGTCACCGAACGAACGGCGTTCGTCGCCGCCACCCACGTCCACCACGTGTACGGCGGCGACATGAACGTCCACCGGATCCGGGCCGCCGTCGGCCCGGACGTCCCGATCTGCCTGGACGCGGCGCAGAGCGTCGGCCACCTGCCGGTGGACGTCACCGCCCTCGACGTCGACTTCGTGGTCTTCTCCGGCCACAAGGCCCTGGCCCTGCCCGGCACCGGCGCGGTCTGGGCCCGCAACACCCGCGGCCCGGAGTTCCGTCCCGGCGGCTGGAGCGGCACCCCCAACACCAGCGGGATCGCCGGACTGGAGGCCGCCCTGGACTGGCTGGACGCCGCCGGCACCGAGCAGATCCAGCGCTGGACCACCGCCCTGGCCGCCCGCCTCACCGACGGCCTGCGCGGCTGTGACGCCTACCGGATCCTCGGCTGCCAGCAGAGCCTGGCCGCCGACTCCCCGGTCCAGCGGCGCGAGGGCATCGTCACCTTCCGCCACCGCGGCATCTCCTCCACCGACCTGGGCTTCGTCCTCGCCAGCCACGGCCTGATGGTCCGCTCCGACGGCCACTGCCAGGCCCGGGCCGGCGAGGCCGACAGCTCGGTGCGGGTGAGCCTGCACGCCTACAGCTCCCCCGAGGAGATCGACCGCCTGCTCGCCGTCCTGCTCAAGCTGTGAAACGAGCCCCGGCCCGGCGGTCCGGCCGGGCCGGGGCTCGTTCGGCAGGGGTCAGCCGTCGTTCTCGGCGGACGGGATGTAGGCGCCGGGGACGTCGTCGGGGGCGTGGATGGCGTTCTCACCCGGGTACGGGGTGGTCCAGTTGTGGGTCTGGTACCAGGTCAGGTGGTTCATCTGGGCCGGGTTCGCGCGGTCGGGCGCGGCGCTCGGGCCGGTCAGCTGCTGCCGGGACTTCCAGGTGTCCCACTGGGCGGCGACGCCCTGCTCGGCGGCCGGCGGGGCGGTGGTGACCGGCGCGGCGGCGGCGGTGCGGTCCTGGGCGCCGGGGACGTCGACGCCGCAGGCGGGCGGGGTCTTCAGGCCGTCGGTCAGCGAGGTGCGGTTGGGCACCGCGCTGAACGGGGTGTAGTCCGGCTTGTCGGTGAAGGCCGTGGCCATCGGGGTGGCCGCGCTGTCCTTCTGGTTCATCGGGTGGATCCCGAGGATCTGCTCGATGGTGCGGACCATGGTGATCTGCGAGTAGTAGCGGCTGTCGACGGCGCCGTGCTGGGCCCAGGGGCTGATGATCTGGATCGGGGCGCGGTGGCCGTCGACGTGGTCGAGGCCGGCCTGGGAGTCGTCCTCGACCACGAAGATCGCGGAGTCCTTCCAGTACTCGCTGTGCGAGATCTCCTGGACGATCCTGCCGACCGCCAGGTCGTTGTCGGCGACCTGCGCGGCCGGGGCGGCCGGGCCGCCGGTGTGGTCGCTGGACAGCCACAGCATGTTGAGGTTCGCCGGGCCGTTCTGCTCGAAGTCCTGCTTCCAGATCTGGTAGCGGTACTGGTCCGGGACGTCGAGGTCGAACTTGGGGAAGCCGGGCACCGACGCGTCGTTGAGCGAGGGGATCGGCGACGAGGAGTTGAGCGGGTAGGCGGTGTCGTCGCCGGTCGCCTCCATGTTCTTGGCGTCGCAGTACAGGTTCTGCCAGTTCGCGCCGTCGGGCTTGGTCAGGAACTGGTGGAACTCGCCGAAGTCGCGGACGTCCTGGCCGGCCGCCTGGGCGCCGGTCCACAGGAAGCCCGAGCGCTGGTGGCCCAGGGCGTCGTCCTCGGTGTCGTAGCTGCGCTCGTACTCGCCGGCCGAGGACTCGGTGTACTCCGGGTTGTCGGCCTGCATCAGCCAGTTGTGGCCCTCGGCGGAGTTGGTGCCGATGTCGTAGGTGTTGTCGTACAGCCCGAACTGCTTGGCCAGCGCCTGCTGGTTGGGCGTCACGTTCGCGCCGAACTGGGCGAGCTTCGGGTCGCCGTTGCCCTTGCCGATGTCGCCGAACACCTGGTCGTAGGTGCGGTTCTCCTTGACGATCAGGAAGACGTGCTTGATCGTCGACGGGTCGCCGATCCGGGCCGGCACCGCGACCGGCTTCGCCCTGCGCCGGTCGGCGGTCTGGACCGCGCCCTTGGTCCAGCCGTTCTGCCGGAAGACCTTGTCGGTCTGGGAGCGGATCTCCTGGTCGCTCGGCAGGGTGAACCGGGTCAGGCTGGAGGTGGTGTCGTGGGTGTTGTGGGCGCCGGTGGAGTTGGGGCGCCGGGCGTCGATGCCACGGGTGTTGGAGACGACCACCGTGGAGCCGACGGTGGTGACCTCCGCCGGGAAGTAGTCGGTGGGCAGCAGGCCGACGTAGCTCACCGGCTCCTGGGCGCCGGCGAAGCGGTAGACGGCGACGGCGTTGGCCCGGCCGAGGGTGACCAGCAGTCGCCCGTCGTCGGTGAGGGTCACGGCGGTGGGCTCGTAGCCCACCGAGGCCTCCGGCCAGGGCTTGGTGGAGATCCGCTGCACCACCTTGTCCCGGGCGGCGTCGATCACGGACACCTGGTCGGAGGAGGTGTCCGCGACGAAGACCGTCCCGTTCTTGGCGTAGACCGCCGTCGGGTGCAGGCCGACGTCGATGGTCCCGACGGCGGCGGCCCCGTTCGAGAGGTCGATCACGCTGACGGTGCCGGAGGTGGCGGCGCCGGTGTCCGGGTCGGCCGGCACCTGGGTGCCGTAGGAGTTGAGGGTGTCGTCGTCGGGGGTGGCGGCGCGCCCGCCCTCGTTGCCGACGTACAGCTTGTGGCCGACCTGCGCGATGCCGCGCGGGGCGGTGCCGGTCGTCCAGCTCTGCCCGAGTCTGCCGGTCGCCGCGTCGATCGCGACCACCCGGTTCTGGCCGTTGACCGCCGCGTACACGGTCGAGCCGTCGGCGGAGAACACCGCGCCGGAGGCCAGCGCGTGCTTGGTCCCGTCGGCGGGGATGGCGATCCTCACCGGGTCGGCGAGGGAGCCGTCGGCCTTCACGGTGAACTTGGTGTACCCGTCGAGCTGGCCCAGCCAGAGCTGCTTGCCGTCGGGCGAGTAGACCGGGGCCTCCTGGCCGACCGAGCCGTCGGTCAGGTGGAGGTCGGCGGTCCTGGCCTTGCCGGCGCGCTGCTGCACCTTGCCGGTCCTGAGGTCCACGATCACGAGCGAGGCGTCGCCGTCGGCCAGCGACGCCGCCAGGTGGGTGCCGTCCGGGCTGACCCGGGAACCCATGATCTTGCCGTTGTCGATGACCAGCCGGTCGCCGTACGGGGCGATGTACTGGTCGCTGGAGATCACCTGGCCGTCGGCGGTGACCTGGCCGACCTGGTCGGTGCCGAACTGCTGGGTGGCCGCGAAAGCCGTACCGGTGGCCACGGCCACCGCCGTGATGCACGCCGTGGCCAGGGTGGCCCGGCGGCCGACCCGGCGGCTGAGGAACACCGGGTGGTCCTTCTGGATACGTCGACGACGCGTTACCTGCATGGCGTCAGCCCTTCGTTGTGATCGGTCGCGGGGAGTGGGTCCGGTGCGTCGGGAGCTTCGTGCGGGCCGGCCGGGCGCGGTCAGTCCGTCGAGGAGTCGAGCAGGGCGATCTGACCGTCGAACTGCCACAACGGGTTCGGGGCGGCGCCGGTCGCGGTGTGCACCAGGAAGTAGCCGTTGACTTCCTTCGGCCCGTCACCGTCGGCCATCACCCGCCCGTCCGAGGCGACGTCCAGCTGGTAGATCGCGGTGCCCGGGGCGGCCGTGCCGGGCAGGTGCCAGGTGACCACGCAGCGCCAGTCGTTGCCCGGCCCCTCCGGATCGACCTGGCCGTCGCCCCGGTTGCACTCCGCACTGACCCGCAGGTCGGCCTCGGTGACGGCGGGGCGGTGCAGCTGCTCGGTCTGCAGCCGGTAGAGGTGCGCGAACACGGTGGCGACCGACCGCTGCACCTTCGCCTGGGTGATCCCCGACCCGGTCGAGGGCGTGGCCACCGCGACCGCGCCGGTGCCCAGCGCGAGCAGCCCGGCCAGCGGCAGCACCCCGTAGGTGAGCGCCCGGCGCTTCTCGCCGTCCTCGTTGCCGGTGGTGAAGTCCCGCCGGACGAACAGCCGGTAGGCCGCCGTGGTGGCCACCGCGGCCCACCCCAGGCTCACCGCGACGGCGATCAGCAGCTCGTCGAGCCGGTTCGGGTCGGCGAACAGCCCGTTCCAGGAGACGAAGGCGTAGCCGGGCAGGGCGAGGCGCAGCGCCACCGGCAGCGGCAGCGTCTGGGCGAGCTGCATGGCGACGGCGGACAGCGCGGGGACGAGCAGCCCCATCGGGGAGCGCCCCAGGATGACGGAGCCGAGCAGCCCGAGCGCCGCCAGCGCCAGCGTGGGCGCCAGGGCCGCCGCCCAGGCCAGCAGGACGCTCGCGGCCGCGGCGGACGGTGCCAGCTGGTGCCCGTCGACGCCGACCAGCGGCTGGTTCCCGACGGCCGCCAGGCCGCCGGCGACACCGGAGGCCACCAGCCCGGCGACCAGCAGCACGATCACGGTCGCGCTCGCCAGGGTCTTGGCGAGGAAGATCCGCCGCGGCGAGCGGACCGCGACCAGCAGGTGGCGCCAGGTTCCGAGCCGGTCCTCGGCGGCGAACACGTCGCCCGCGACCACGCAGGTCAGCAGCGGCAGCGCCCACGAGCCGGCGAAGCCCAGCACCACCAGCGGGCCGGCCCAGCCGGTGGCGTGCATCCAGCGGCCGAACAGGGTGTCGGAGGGCAGCGTCCCCTGCTGGGCGACCGCGGCCACGAACAGCCCGGGCAGCGCCCAACAGGCCAGCACCAGCAGCCGGATCCGCCACTGCGAGACCAGCTTCACCAGCTCGAAGCGGTACACCCGGCCCACCGGGACCGGACCCGCCCCGGGCGTGGCGGCGGCACCGGCCACCGCGTCCCCGGCCATGACCGTGCTCATCGCCCACCCTCCTGCTGTTCCTCGGTGAGGGCGAGGTACGCGGCCTCCAGCGGCGACACCACGGGCGCGACCTCGCGCACCCGTACGCCCTCCTGCACCAGTGCGGCCACCAACTGCTCGACGGCCGGCCCGCAGGCGCGCACCACCAGCGCCTCCGTGCCGCGCCACGCCCCGGCGTCGTCCACCACCCGCACCCCCGCGGCCCCGTCGGCCACCCGTCGGGCGGTCCGCAGGTCGGAGGTGAGCAGCCGGTGGTCCAGCTCGCGGGTCTCGGCCGCCAGCTTGCCCAGCGGGCCGGAGTAGCGGACCCGGCCGGTCGCCAGGATCGTCACCTCGGAGCAGAGCGCCTCCAGGTCGTCCATCCGGTGGCTGGAGAGGAGGATGGTGACGCCGCTGTCGGCGAGCCTGCGCAGCGCGCCGTGGACGTGCTGCTTTCCCGCCGGGTCAAGGCCGTTGGAGGGCTCGTCGAGCACCAGCAGCCGGGGCTCGGTGAGCAGCGCGGCGGCCAGCCCGAGCCGCTGGCGCATGCCCAGCGAGAAGCCCCGCACCCGGTCGTCGGCGACGTCCGTCAGCCCGACCTCGGCGAGCACCCCGTCGATCCGGCCGGACCCGGTCCGCAGGCCGCGCAGGGCGGCCAGCGCGGCCAGGTTCTTCCGCGCGGTCAGCGACGGGTAGAGGCCGGGGCCGTCGACGAAGCCGGCCACGCCGTCCGGCGCCGGCAGCGCCCGCCCGACCGGTCTGCCCAGCACCTCCAGCTCGCCGTCGTCGGCGACGGCCAGGCCGAGCAGCAGCCCGAGCAGGGTGGTCTTCCCGGCGCCGTTCGGCCCGGCCAGCCCGTGGATCCGGCCGGGCGACAGCTCCAGGCCGACGCCGTCCAGCGCCACGACGTCACCGAAGCACTTCGTCAATCCCCGTGCCCGTACGACAGGTTGCGTGTCTTCCATGGCTCCTTCTCGCAGTCCCCCAGGGAAGCTATGGGCTTGACGGGGTGGAGTCAGGAGCGGGCGGTTGAACACCGATGAAACAGCAGAGGGTCGGCTCGCACCCGGCCTCCGGACGGGCGGTGGCCGGGTGCGGCGGGGGGTGCGGGAGGTGCGGGAGGTATGAGCGGTGCGGAGGAATCGGAACGCTCAGACCGTGATGGTCTGGTACTCGGTGGAGGTGCCGAGGCCGTCGTCGACGCCGACCGCCTCTGACCAGCGGGCCGTTGCTCGGTCGGGCGCCGGAAAACCACCGGCGCCCGACCGAGCCGGCTGCTACGCTGGCGAACGACCTACCCCCTTCCGAGGAGTGCGGCAGACATGGCGGGTGACGACGACATCTCCGGGTGAGACCCGGACTTGACGGCCGTTGCGGGCGCGGGGCGCCCGGTGCAGCGGTCGGATTCGTCATACCCAGTCCCCCTGCTCATCCGGGCCGGACTCGTCTGCGCCCGCTCACTCCCAGGTCGTTCACCCATGTCTTCCGCGTCCATCGTCGCCTCCCAGCTGTCCTTCTCCTGGCCCGACGACACCCCCGTCTTCCAGGACCTCTCCTTCGCCGTCGGCGCCGGCCGCACCGGTCTCGTCGCCCCCAACGGCTCCGGCAAGAGCACGCTGCTCAAGCTGATTGCCGGTCAACTACGCCCGGCCGCCGGGTCGGTGGTCGTCAGCGGTACGGCCGGCTACCTCCCCCAGGACCTCCCGCTGACGGCCGGCCTCACCGTCGCCCAGGTGCTCGACGTGGCCGAGGTGATCCGGGCCATCGACGCCGTCGAGTCCGGGGACGTCGCCGAGGAGCACTTCACCGCCATCGGCGACGACTGGGACATCGAGGAGCGCAGCCTCACCCAGCTCGACCGCCTCGGCCTCGGCGGGCTGCGGCTCGACCGCCGGCTGGGCACCCTCAGCGGCGGCCAGATCGTCCGACTGGGCCTCGCCGCCCAACTGCTGAAGCGGCCGGACGTGCTGCTGCTCGACGAACCCACCAACAACCTCGACCTCGGCGCCCGCCACCGGCTCCACGACGCCCTCGGAGACTTCACCGGCTGCCTGCTGCTGGTCAGCCACGACCGCGCCCTGCTCGACCGGATGGACCGCATCGCCGAACTCGACGCGCACGAACTGCGCCTCTACGGCGGCGACTTCACCACTTACGAGCAGGCCGTGCAGGCCGAGCGGGAGGTCGCGGAGAAGAACGTCCGCACCGCCGAACAGGACCTGAAGCGGGAGAAGCGCGAGATGCAGCAGGCCCGCGAGCGCGCCGAGCGCCGGGCCGGCAACGCCGCCCGCAACCTCAAGAGCGCCGGGCTGCCCCGGATCTTCGCCGGGAACATGAAGCGCGGCGCCCAGGAGTCCGCCGGCCGCTCCGGCCAGGTGCACGCCGCCCGGGTCGACGAGGCCAGGACCCGGCTGGACGAGGCGGGGCGCGCGGTGCGCGAGGAACAGCGGCTCACCCTGGACCTCTCCGGGACCAGGGTGCCCAGCGGACGCGATCTCTTCCTCGGCGAACACCTCCAAGTCCGGCGCGACGGCAGCCCGCTGTTCGCCGAGGGCGGCGTCGACCTGGCCGTCCGCGGCCCGGAGCGGATCGCCCTCTCCGGCGCCAACGGCGCGGGGAAGACAACCCTGCTGCGGCTGCTCGTCGGGGACCTCACCCCGGACGAGGGCCAGGTCAAGCGGGCCGACGGCCGGGTCGCCTACCTCTCCCAGCGGCTGGACCTGCTGGACCAGGACCTCACCGTGGCGGAGAACTTCGCCGCCGCCGCCCCGGAGCGCCCGGAGGCCGAGCGGATGAACATCCTCGCCCGCTTCCTGTTCCGCGGCGCCCGCGCCCACCTGCCCGTCCGGGCCCTCTCCGGCGGCGAGCGGCTGCGCGCCACCCTGGCCTGTGTGCTGTGCGCCGAGCCCGCACCCCAACTGCTGCTCCTGGACGAGCCGACGAACAACCTCGACCTGGTCAGCGTCGGGCAGCTCGAAGGCGCCCTCAACTCCTACCAGGGCGCGTTCCTCGTGGTCAGCCACGACGAGCGGTTCCTGGCCGGCATCGGCGTCGACCGCTGGCTGCGGCTGGCGGACGGCAGGTTGACGGAGACCGGAGCCCCGGCCTCCTGAGGCCCACGCGCTCGCGGCGGCCGGCGGGGAGCAGGCCACCTCCCCGCCGACTGCCGCACTTCCCGAAGCGGCGCCGCTCAGTGGCGCGGGAGGCGCGGGGCCGGGGCGCCGGCGGAGCGGAGCCTGGCCTCGGTCAGCGCGGTCAGCCGGGCCGCGCTCGGGGCCTGGTCCTCGCGGTGGTGGTCGATCAGCCGGTACTGGGCGGCGGCCCGGCTCCAGGCCTGGAGGCTGTCGGCGTCCCCCAGCAGCGCCGGATTGGCGAGGAAGCGCTCCGCCATGGCGGCGGCGAGTTCCTCGATCCTCGGGTCGTCCGGCTCCCAGCTCCCGGCCTCCCAGGCGCACATCGACAGCTCGACGAACTCCTGGTCGTCCAGACGGTGTTCGAGCTGGGCGAGGAAGCCGTCGAAGCCGGTCGGCACCAGTACCCGGGCCAGTACCAGCGCCTCGCGCTGCCCGGCCACGTACGCCGGGGCGAACCCGAGGTCAGCCATTCGCTCCAGGACGGCGCAGGCGCGGTCGGGCAGCAGGGCCCGGTCGCCCTCGGTGAGCCGGTGCAGCGTGGCGCGGCGCTCCTCCAGCTCGGCGATCCGCTCGGCCAGCCGCCGTTCGACGTCGGCCAGGGCGGCTGCGAACGGCTCGGCCTCGGCGTCCAGCAGCGGCCCGATCTCGGCCAGCGGGACCCCGGCGCCGGCCAGGGTCCGGACCTGGACCAGCCGCAGCAGTTCATCCGAGCCGTACCGCCGGTAGCCGGAGGTGTCGCGCCGTGGTTCGGCGAGCAGCCCGTGCTCGTGGTAGTGCCGCACCGTCTTCACCGAGACGCCGACGAATGCCGCGGCCTGACCGATCGTGACTCCGTTCACCATCCGCCCAGCTTCTCGCGTGGTCGGACCCTGCGGCTACCCGCCCCCGCCCGGGGTTTCCCGGTCAGCCGGAGAACACCGCGGCGACCAGCCGCTGCTGGGCCTGCTGGAAGGACGCGGCGAGGGACATCTCCGGGTCGTCCACGTGGTTCAGGGCGGCCGTCAGGACCCGGCGGCCGTCGGCCGAGCCGTACATCAGCGCCGCCGAGCCGATGGTGGCGCCGTTGTGGTGGTAGACGGTGCCGCCGGCCGGGCCGAGGTCCTGGGCGAACAGCCCGAGGCCGTAGCCGATCCGCTCCTCCGGGGTGCGCATCTCGGCCAGCAGGCCGGCGGGCAGCAGCCGGCCGCCCATCAGCGCGGCGAAGTAGGTGTGCAGGTCCCGGGTGGTCGAGATCATGTCGCCGCCGGCCGCGACCCAGGAGGGATCGTGCCGGGTGACGTCGATCGTCAGCTCCTGCCCGCCGTCCTGGTAGCGGTAGTAGCCGTGGTGGTGGGGCTCGGGGATCTCGGGCGAGCTGCCGGGCGCCACCGTACCGGTCAGCCCCAGCGGGGCCAGGACCCGCCGGCGGAGCTCCTCGGCGAAGGGCCGCCCGGTGGCGCGCTCGATCACCAGCCGGGCCAGCACGTAGTTGGTGTTGGAGTAGCTCCAGCCCTCGCCCGGCGCGAACCGCGGCGCCTTGGACAGCGACAGCCGCACCAGCTCCTCGGGCGGGTAGCTGTGGAAGCGGTTGTCCACCCAGGCCTTGCCCTGCCACGGGATGCCGGGCACGACCGTCCCGTCGTCCAGGAGTTCGCCGGTGTGGCTGAAGATCCCGCTGGTGTGCTGCAGCAGCATCCGCACCGTGATCCGCCGGTCCAGCCCGAACTCGGGCAGGTACTGGTCGGCGGGGGTATCCAGGCCGATCCTGCCCTCGGCGACCAGCAGCAGCACGGTGGTGGCGACGAAACTCTTGGTGCTGCTGCCGATCCGGAAGTGCCCGTCGGTCAGCGGCTCGGCGCCGCTGCCCAGTTCGCGCGCCCCGGCGCTGCCGGCCCAGGTGCCCCGTGCGTCGCTCACCCGCAGCTGCACCCCGAGGAAGCCGGAGCCGACGAGCTCCTCCATCACCTGCCGCAGCTCCGGTCGGTCCTGGTCCTGGTCCTGGTCCTGGCCCTGGTCGGCGCCCGCGCAACGTTCGGTGTGGCTGGTGGTCATGGGGTGCTCCTCGGTGTCCGTCGTGCCCGGACCGCTGTCCGGCCGCTGCGACGAATCTCCACCCTGCCCCAGGGGCAGCCTCAAGCGTGATCCGGGTCACACCGGGTCACAGCGGGTCACAGCGGCGCTGCGGCGCTCCCTGGGCGGGAACACCGCAGCGCGGCCACGGGCGGAGCCGCCGGATCAGCCGGTGACCTCGATCGTCACGTCATAACTGCGCTGGTCCGGCGCGCAGTTGAGGGCCTCGCCGCAGACGGTGCGGGAGGCGGTCAGGTGGGCGGTGCCCGCCGTGCGGGCGGCGAAGGTGGTGGTGACGGTGCCGCAGCCGCCGCCGGGGCGGCAGGAGGGGGACGGTGCGGTGGTCGGGGAACCGGCCGGGGAGAGCACGTCGGGGGCTGAGCTGGCGGCGGCGGACCAGTACGTCCCGTGCAGTTCGACCGAGACGGCGGCGCCGACGGCGACCTTCACCGTGGTGTGGTTGGCCTTCTCGTCGGCGGTCACGGCGGCCGGGGGCGTCACGACCGTGATCGTCGGGGCCGGGGCGGACGCCGCCGTCGAGGCGTGGGTGGAGCCGCAGCCGGCCAGGGCCAGCAGGGCGGCGGCGCAGGTGAGGGCGAGGGCGGCGGGTCTTCTCAGGGTCACGGTGGTTCCTTAGTGCCGGGGTGGAAAGCGGTACCGGTTCGACGCGCGAGGCGCCGGATCGGATCCCCCCATATGCAGAAAAACCACACCGGGGTGGGCGCGAGGCCCACCCCGGTGCGTGTCGGCTAGGCGATCGTCAGGAGACGGTCACGTCGTCGTAGTAGGTGTAGGTCGGGTCACCCGGGTAGTTGTCGTCGTGGTTGCTCAGGGTGAGCGTGTACGAGTGGCCCGGGGTGACGGCCGCGGTCTGGTTGGCCCAGCTCGCGGTGGCGGCGCAGGTCTTGGCGAGGACCGTGGTGGTCGTGCCGGTGGTGTTGTCCTTCAGCGTCGCGGTGGCCCAGTCGTAGGACACGGTGTCCGGGCAGGTGTTGCTGTACCAGAAGGACAGCTTGCTGGAGCCGGACGGCGCGGTGAAGGTCTGGGCGAGCGAGGAGTCACCGGTCGGGTTGGTGGAGCCGACCATGGCGCCGTAGCTGCCGCTGTGGGCGGCGGAGGAGGTGGCGGAGGTGGAGCCGGCGCCGGTCCAGCTGGACAGGTTGCCGGCCTCGAAGCCGCCGTTGGTGATGGCGTTGCCGCCGCCCGAGCCGCCGGACTCGGTCCAGCTGAACGAGGTGCTGCCGGTGGCGCCGGTGGAGTCGGTCACGGTGACCGTCACGTTGGCGGTGCCGGCGGCGGTCGGGGTGCCGGAGATCAGGCCGGTCGAGGAGTTGATCGACAGGCCGGCGGGCAGGCCGGTGGCCGCGTAGCTCAGGGCCTGGCCGGAGGCCGAGTCAGTGGCGTGGATCTGCAGGCTGGCCGCGGTGCCGACGGTGCCGGACTGGTTGCCCGGGTTGGTGACGGTGACCGTGTTCCCCGGGTTGCCGTGGGTCAGGATGGCGTGCGAGATCGCGCAGGAGTTGGTGTCGTTCGACCAGCTGGCCTGCTCGGCGAAGGTGCCGTAGGAGCCGAAGGAGACGTTCGCGGCGCCGCCGGCCGAGCCGGGCTGGATCCAGGCGCACTCGTCGGAGTTCTCCTGGCCGTTGTACGAGCTGCCGGACACGTGGTTGGTCCAGCCGCCGGCCGGGTTCTGGTCCGACATCATCTCGTGCCACTCGTGGCCGAGGGTCATCGTGTAACCGTCCAGCGTGCCGGGCGAGTTGACGAAGCCGACGCCGCAGCTGCTGCCCTGGTCGATGTTGTACGGCTGGTTGGAGAAGGCGATGTCGCCGTAGGGCGAGCTGGCCGCGCCACCGTTGAGGGTGGTGTCACCGTTCCAGTCGTGCCAGGCGCAGTACCCGGTGGTGGGGTTCTGGTAGTCGTCCGGGTTGGTGCCGTGCGGCGACAGGATGACGTAGTACGCGTCGCGGTTGGCGGCGGCCGTGGTGTTGCCGAAGTGGCCGGCGGCCTTGACGGCCTCCTGGCCCAGCTGGTTGCCGGTGGCCTGGGCGGGCGAGGCGGCCGCGTTGTCGTACCAGACGCCGGAGAGGACGCCGCCGCTCTGGTACGGGATGTAGTTGGCGTTGGTCGGGCAGCTGACCGCGCCGGCGGCGACGTTGGGGCCGTCGCACCACTGGGTCAGGTCGGCCGACCAGGTCTCGCCGTTGGTGCCGATGCCCTTGAACATCTGCTGGGTGGCACCGGCGGCGCCGGCCGAGTCGCCGGAGAACTTGGCGTTGCCGTTGGCGTCGGTGCTCTGGCTGCCCCACTGGGTGCCGTAGAAGACCAGGTAGACCTTGGAGTGGCCGCTCTGCACGCCGATGCCGTCGACGCCGCCGCCGTAGGACAGCGTCTCCTGGCCGGTGGCCGCGGCCTGGTTGTGCTGGGCGAGCCACTGCTTGTACTTCTTCTGCTGCTCCTTGCCCAGCACCGCGCCGTGGCGGTACGGGTGGCCGGTCTGCGGGCTCCAGGGGTTGAACTCGTTGTTGACGCTGCCCGAGGAGCTGGAGATGTCCTGCGCGGAGGCCGGCGCGGCCGCACCGGCGAGGCCGGCGGCGGCGAGCGCGAGGGACGCTATGCCGGTGATCGCCGCGTACTTCGCGCGCCGCGTTCTGTGGGAGTGACCCATGGGGTGAGGGTGCCTCTCTCGTTACCGATCGCCCGTGCGGCTGGGGGGCCGCGAACGATCCCTTTGTGGGGAAGGATCGGACGACGCATTCCACCGAACGACGATTCCGGTCTTTCTTCCGGGCAACCGGAATTGACGGTCTCTCGGTGGGGCGCATCCGCTTGGGGATGAAGGAAAGCAGGTTTGACGAACGCAGGTCAACGGCGAAGGGTAAGGAAAGATTAAGAGCGGTGTCCGGGCAGGTGGGGGCAGTGATCGACGACCTGTTCAAAGCCCTCGGCATTCACTGAATGCCGGTCAGAAGACTGTTTCCGCATTCCTTGAAACGTCGTGGTTTCAACATTCCCTCATGGGCCGCGGACAGTTTCGGGATGCCGGCCCCTACAGCCGGCCCCCGGCACTGTCCGAGGACAACCGCTGGGCCAGGTACACCGGGACCACCGACAGCAGCACCAGCACCGCCGCCACCACGTTGACCACCGGCGCCTGGTTGGGCCGCGCCAGGTTGGCGTAGATCCACACCGGCAGCGTCTGGACGCCCGGCCCGGCGGTGAAGGTGGTCACCACGATCTCGTCGAAGGACAGCGCGAACGCCAGCAGCCCGCCCGCCAGCAGCGCCGACCGCACCGCCGGGAAGGTGACGTACCGGAAGGTCTGGAAGGTGTGGGCGCCGAGGTCCGCCGACGCCTCCTCGGCCGAGGGGGACAGCCTGCGCAGCCTGGCGACCACGTTGTTGAAGACCACCACGATGCAGAAGGTGGCGTGCCCGATGACCACGGTGAGCATCCCCAGGCCGATGCCCGCCGGGCCGAGCACCGTGCGGAACGCGGCGTTGAGCGCGATGCCGGTGACGATGCCGGGCAGCGCGATCGGCAGGATCACCAGGAAGGACACCGCCTGCCGGCCGAAGAACCGGTGGCGCTGGACGGCGAAGGCCGTCAGGGTGCCCAGGACGAGTGCCACCAGGGTGGCCCCGGCGCCCGCCCGCACGGAGGTGAGCAGGGCGCTGCGGGCACCGTCGGACTGCCAGGCCCGCACCCACCACTCGGTGGTCAGCCCGGTCGGCGGCCAGGCGAAGGAGCGGTCCCGGTTCAGCGAGTTGAGCAGGACCAGCAGCAGCGGCAGGTACACCACGGCGAGGCCGGCGGCCATGGCCGCGCGCAGCGCGATCCGGGCACGGCGGGAGAGGATCACGGGGGCCTCCTAGAGCTGGTCCTACAGGGAGTCCAGGGCGCCGGTGCGGCGCACGGCGAGCAGGTAGCCGACGATCATCACCACCGGTACGCAGGACAGCGCGGCGGCCAGCGGCAGGTTGAGCGTCACGTTGTCGGCGATCGCGGTGCCCAGCACCTGGGTCTTGCCGCCGACGATCCGCACCGTGATGTAGTCGCCCAGGCTCAGCGAGAAGGTGAACACCGATCCGGCGAACACCGAGGGCAGGACCTGCGGGAGGACCACCGAGCGGAACGTCCGCCCGGCGGAGGCGCCCAGGTCGGCCGAGGCGTCCAGCAGGTTGGCCGGCAGGTTCTCCAGCCCCGCGTAGACCGGCAGGATCATGTACGGCAGCCACAGGTAGGCGAGGACGACGATGACCGCCGTCGTGCCGTACCCCGGGCTGGACACCCCGAACGGGCGGCCCAGCCAGTCGAGGACGCCGCCCTGGCTCAGGATGACCCGCCAGGCGTAGGTCTTGACCAGGTAGCTGGCCCAGAGCGGGGTCAGCACCGCGACCACCAGCAGCTTGCGGGTGCGCGGCCGGGCGATCCGGGCCAGGTAGAAGGCCATCGGGAAGGCCACCACGGCGTCGATCACGGTGACGGCGGCGGCGATGCCGAGCGTGCGCAGGGCGACCGTCCGGTAGACCGGTTCGGTGAGCACGGTGTGGAAGTTGGCGGTGTTCCAGACCCGGACGACGTCGTAGGTGAAGTCGTCGACCGCCCAGAACGCCGACAGCAGCAGGACGGCGAGCGAGCCCAGGTAGGCGAGCACCAGCCAGGCCATCGGCGCCGACAGCAGCAGCGCCAGCCGCAGCCCGGCCCGCCGGTGCAGGACGGCGGCCACCCGCCGTAGGCCTCCCCGCCGCCGGGGCCGGGCGGCCGTGGTGGTCGTGGTGGTCGTGCTGGTCGTCATCAGCCCTTGATCTCGGTCCAGGCGGACGTCCAGGCGGCGTAGTCGGTGCAGGCCACCGTGCGGCCGTCCAGGCAGCTCTTGACCGGGGTGGTCCAGTAGTAGACGTCCTTCCAGTAGGCCTCGTCGGCGGCGTGGAAGGTGCCGCAGAAGCCCTTGTCCGTCGTGAGGTCGCAGGCCTTGGCGTTGGCCGGGGCCTCACCGAACCACTGGGCGACCTGGGCGTTGGCGGTCGGCGAGACGATCCAGTTCATCCACTGGTAGGCGCAGTTGGGGTGGGCGGCCTTCGCCGAGACCATCCAGGTGTCCGACCAGCCGGTGGCGCCCTCCTTCGGCAGCACCGCCTTGACCGGCGCCTGGTCGGCCTGCGCCATGTTGGCGATCACCTGCCAGCTGGTGCCGACCACGGTGTCCCCGGTCTTGAAGGAGTTCTCCGCCTTCTGGAAGTCGCTCCAGTACTCGCCGATCGCCTTGTGCTGGGTCTTCAACAGGTCGACGGCCGCCTTGAGTTGGGTCTCGTCCAGGGCGTAGGGGTTCTTGATGCCCAGGTCGGGCTTGGTCTTCATCAGGTACAGCGCGGCGTCGGCGAGGTAGATCGGCGAGTCGTAGGCGGTGACGTGGCCGGAGTACTGCGAGGCGCCGTCGAAGACCACGCTCCAGGAGTCCGGCGCCGGGGTGACCTTGTCGGTGCGGTACATCAGCAGGTTGGCGCCGCGGCCGTGCGGGATGCCGTACATCTGACCGTTCACCGAGCTCCAGGGCTGGTTCTTCAGGCCGTCGAAGACGTCCGCGTAGTTCTGCACCAGCGCGGTGTTGACCGGGGCGACGTCACCGGCCGCGATCAGCCGCAGCGTCGCGTCGCCGGAGGCCGAGACGGCGTCGTACTGGCCGGTCTTCATCAGCGAGACCATCTCGTCCGAGGTGCCGGCGATCTTCGCGTTGACCTTGCAGCCGGTCTGCTGCTCGAAGGGGTGGACCCAGTCGACGGTCTTGTCGTCCGAGCCGTCCTCGGCGTAGCCGGCCCAGGCGACCAGGTTGACCTGGCCCTCGCCGGCGCCCAGCGACTGGAGCATCGGCAGCTTCGGCGGGTTCAGGCCGTGCGAGCCGGTCGTGCTCCCGGACGTGCCGCCGCTGCCGCACCCTGCGACGAGCAGGACGGCGGCGGTGGCGGCGGCCGCGGTGCGGGCGATCTGGGGGAGGCGCATGCGAGGTGTTCCGATCTTCGGGGAGAGGGGTCGAGGGGCGGTCAGGAGCCGACGCGGACGGTGTGCTTGCGCTGCCAGGCCAGGACGACGTCGGTGCCGCGGTGGCGCAGGACGTCGGCCGAGCCCTCGTCGAGGTTCTGCCGGACGGCGGTCAGCCGCCCGCCGGCCTCCAGGTCCACCAGGAACCGGGTGTGGCCGCCCGCGTAGACGACCTCGGCCACCCGGCCGGTGGCCGACAGTTCGTCGGGCCCGGCGGGGTCGTCCGGGTGCGCTATCCGGATCTTCTCCGGCCGGACGCTGAACAGCCCGGCCTCGCCCACCACCTGCTCGGCGGCCGCGCCGTCCAGCAGGTTGGAGGTGCCGACGAAACCGGCGACGAAGGCGGTGGCCGGGTACTCGTACACCTCGGCGGGCGAGCCGAGTTGCTCGATCCGCCCCGCGTTGAACACCGCCACCCGGTCGCTCATCGTCAGGGCCTCGTCCTGGTCGTGGGTGACGAGCACGAAGGTGATCCCGACCTCGCGCTGGATCCGCTTGAGTTCAGCCTGCATCTCGTGCCGCAGCTTCAGGTCGAGCGCGCCGAGGGGTTCGTCGAGCAGCAGCACCCTGGGGCGGTTCACCAGCGCCCGGGCCAGGGCCACCCGCTGGCGCTGGCCGCCGGACAGCTGGGCCGGGCGCCGCCCTTCGAAGCCGTCCAGCCGGACCATCGCCAGCGCCGCGCGCACCCGCTCCGCCCGTTCGGCCCTGGGCACCCGGCGGACCATCAGGCCGTAGCCGACGTTCCGCTCGACCGTCATGTGCGGGAACAGCGCGTAGTCCTGGAACACCGTGTTGACGTCCCGGTCGAACGGCGGCAGGCCGGTGACGTCGGCGCCGCCCAGCAGGACCCTCCCGGCGGTCGGCGCCTCGAAGCCCGCGATCATGCGCAGCACCGTGGTCTTGCCGGAGCCGGACGGGCCGAGCATCGCGAAGAACTCGCCCTCGCCGATCTCCAGGTCCACGCCGTCGACCGCGCGGACCCGGCCGCCGTCGAAGGTCTTGGCCAGCCCTTCGAGCCGGACCGCGCCGGGGGCCGGATCCGCGCGGGGTGGACGGTCGTGGCTGCTCAACTCCGCTGGCCCTTCCGGGTGATGTGACAGGAGGACGGTCAGGGCGAGTCGCCCCGTCCGGTTCGCTGGGAACCCTAGGAAGAGATCACCCCATCCGGCTATGGACGCCCGCACGGTCTTCCGCCGCCGAGTTGTGCGGCGCTACAGTCCGGCGCATGCCGGTGACACTGCGCGATCTGCTTCAGGAAGAGGGCCTCGGCCTGCGACTGTGCACCGGCACGGCCGGGGTCGAACGGGTCGTGCGCTGGGTCGCGGTGACGGAACTCGCCGACCCCTCGGAGTGGGTGACGGGTGGCGAGCTGCTTCTCACCACCGGCCTGCGGCAGCGCACCGCCGCCACGCAGACCGCCTTCGTCCAGCGGGTGGCGGCGGCCGGCGTCTCGGGGATCGGCTTCGGCACCGGGCTGAGCCACCCCAGCGTCCCGCGGGCGACGGTGGCGGAGGCCGAACGGCTGGGCCTGGCGGTGCTGGAGGTCCCGTACGAGACGCCGTTCATCGCGGTGAACCGGCTGGTCGCCGAGCGGATCACGGCCGAGGACCACAGCGCGCAGCGGCGCCTGGTCGACCAGCACGACCTGCTGGTCCAGGCCCTGTTGAGCGGCGAGGGCCTGACCGCCCTGCTGCGGGTGCTGCGGCGGGCCTGCGGCTGCGAGGTCGCGGTGGTGGACCGCCACGGGGTGGTCCTCGCCGCCAGCCCGGAGCGGGCCGGGGCACTGCTCGGGCCACCCGGGCCCGCGCCCGCGAGCGGCATCGGCGGGGCCGGGGCGCTGCGGCTGCCGGTGCGGGTCGACGGGGTGGTCACGGCGTTCCTGTGTCTGCGCTCGGCCGGGCCGGCCGCGGACGTGCTCCCGTACGCGGTCCGGCTGGTCGGGCTGGAGCTGGCCCGTCGTCAGGCCTACCTGGCGGGGCGGCGGGAGCTGGTCGGCCAGGTCGTCGAGGACGTCGTGCGGGACGTGATCGCGCCGGCGGCCGCCGAGCGCAGGCTCGCCGTGTTCGGGCTGGACCCCCAGGGCGCCCACCGGGTGGTCCTGGGCCGGCTGGCGCCGGAGGACGAGCGGTCCGGGGAGCGGTCCGGAAGCGGCCGCCAGGAGGCGGAACGGCGGTTCGCCCGGCTGGACTGGCAGTCCGCGGGCCGCCCGGACTCCCCCGAGCCCGTGCTCACCGCCGTCGTCAACCGGTACCTGGTGGCGGTGCTCCCGGCGGCCACCCCGGTGGAGGAGCCGGCCCGACGGTTCGGCGCCGCGCTGTCCGGTCTGGACGCCCGCGCCTCGGTCGGCATCGGCGGCTGCTACCGGGGGGTCGACGGGCTGCGCTGGAGCTGGTTCGAGGCCCAGGCCGCCCTCACCAAGGGCCACGGGGTGCACGGCGGCGACCCGCTCAACCTGCCGCGCCTGCTGCTGTCCACCCCGGACCTCCCGCTGAAGGAGCTGGCCGCCGAGGTGCTGCGCCCGCTCACCCGGTTCGACCAGGCCAACCGCGCCGACCTCGTCGCGACCCTGCACGCCTACCTGGCCGCGGACTGCTCGGTCCAGGCCGTCGCCGACCGGCTGTACGTCCACCGCAACACCGTCCGCTACCGGCTGGACCAGATCGAGCGCCTCACCGGCCGATCGCTGCAGTCCCTGCAGGACCGCTTCCAGCTCTGGCTGGCCCTGCTCGCCGCCTACCCGGAGCGCCAACCGGCCGTCCCGCGGCACGACTGACGGCCGTTCGGGTGACCCCGGTCCGCCGGTGTCACCCGAACGGGTGACCGCTGTCTGGTGTGGGCCGGAAGCCCGGTGGGAGGGTGAGGGCGCCCGCTCGACGGCAGGCAGCAAGCGATCGGAGCCGACCGTGAATCCAGCGCGAAGCCGTAGCCGCGAGGGAAGAAGCCGTCATCGCGGCGGAACGGGCCACGCGCTCGTGCTCGGTGCCGGTATCAGCGGCCTGTGCGCCGCCCGGGCGCTCTCCGGGTTCTTCGAACACGTCACCGTCGTCGAGCGGGACACCCTCCCGGAGACCTCCGGCGTCCGACGCGGAGTTCCGCAGGGGGCGCACGTGCACTCGCTGACGCCCGGTGGCGCGCAGGTCCTGGAGGAGTTCTTCCCGGGGTTCACCGATGAGCTGGCGGCCGGGGGCGGCACGCTGGCCGGGGCGTTGGACGAGCTCGACATCGTGTTCTTCGGTTCGCGCCTGCGGCAGGTACCGCTCGGTCGGGTGCTCCAGGTGAGCCGGCCCTTCCTGGAGGACCGGCTGCGCGAGCGGGTCCGCGCGCTGCCCGGCGTCCGCCTGCGGTCGGGGCTGGAGGCCACCGCGCCGATCGCCACCGGCCCCGGCGGGGTGAGCGGGGTCCGGCTGGCCCGCCCGGGGCAGCCCGACTCCTTCGAGGCCGTCGACGCGGACCTCGTCGTGGACGCGATGGGCCGCGCGGGCCGGGGCGCCACCTGGCTCAAGTCCCTGGGCTACCAGGAGCCTTCCGCGGCCCGTCTGCGCGTCGACGTCGCCTACGCCAGCCGCCGCTACCGGGTGGCCCCGGGCGCGCTGGGGCCGGCCAAGGGCGTGCTGATCGGAGCGACCCAGGCCCGCCCCCGCGGCGCGGTCCTCACCCAGCAGGAGAACGACGCGTGGGTGCTCTCCCTCTACGGATTCGGCAGGGACGACCACCCGCCGGGTTCGCCGGAGCGGTTCCTCGACTTCGCCGAGGACCTGCTCGCCGCCGACACCTGGAACGCGCTCCGGAGCGCCGAACCGCTCACCGGGATCTCGTCCTTCGGCTACCCGGCCTCCCTCCGCCGGCACTTCCACCGGCTGCGCCGGATTCCGGACGGACTGATCTCCACCGGGGACGCGGTGTGCAGCCTCAACCCGATCTACGGGGCCGGGATGACGGTCGCCGCCCTGGAGGCGAAGGCGCTCCAGAGGTGTCTCGACGACGGCCTGGACGGCCTTCCCCGGCGCTTCTACCGGGAAGCCGCACGGGCCGTGCGGCTGCCGTGGCTGTTCTCCACCATGGCCGACCGGTCCATGCCGCAAGTCCCGGGCACCCACCCCGCCCTCGCCCGCCTGCTGGCGCACGCCTTCCAGGCCACCATGCGCGCCGCGGCCGACGACGCCCGGGTCGCCACCGCCGTCTGGAACGCCGTCAGCCTGACCGGTTCCCCGGCGGAACTGGCCCGGCCGGGGGTCATCGCCTCCGTCCTCCGGCACTGGTCACCCGGCGCCGCCCCTCGTACGGCCGCCACCACTGACGGCGTCAGCCGCGGAAAGGACTGATCCTCATGCCGGACTTCGACGAGAGCGAGCGGAAGGCGTTCGTCGAACGCTGGGTGACCATGTGGGAATCGCCCACGGCCCCCGCCGACGCCATGGAGTACTACACGGAGGACTCCGTGATCGAGGACAAGGCCTTCGACCACACCTACCGGGGCCACCAGGAGCTGCACGCGTACTTCAGCCGGGCCGGCGAGCTCTTCTCCGACATCCGTTCCGTCAGCCTGGGCGTGCTGGTCGGCCCGTCCCACGCGGTGGCCCACGTCCGGTACAGCGCCACCGTCAGGGAGCCGTTCCTCTGCCTCCCGGAGTCCAGCCGTGGACAGCGGTTCTCGCTCTACCTGATGAGCCTGCTCGAATTCGCCGAGGACGGGCGGATCGCCCGGACGGTGGACGCGTACGACCGCACCTCCGTCCTGCAGCAACTCGGCGTCCTCCCCGCCACCCCCCGCACACCCGCCCCGTCCGGCACCCCCTTCTCCGCCACGACACCGTCCGGCTGACGGCTCCCGACGGCCGCCGGCGGGCCCGGGCCGTTACCACGTCACGGCGAATCCCGCGACATCACCGGTCGGTCGGCACCCGAGCCCCGGTCGTTCTCCTACGATCGGGGCCACAACGGACGCCAGAGACGGGGTTGGTTCGCCATGACCGATCAGAGCAGCGGGATCGACGAGTCGAAGCCGAGCATCGCCCGGGTCTACGACTACCTCCTCGGCGGCACGGACAACTTTCCCGTCGACCGGGAGATCGGGGACTACTTCCTCCGGGACCTGCCCGGCTCGGTGGCGATGGCCTACGCCAACCGCCAGGCCCTGGTGCGCGCCGTGGGCGCGATGGCCGACGACGGCGTCCGCCAGTTCATCGACATGGGCAGCGGACTGCCGACCGCCGACAACGTGCACCAGGTCGCCCAGCGGCACCACCCCGCCGCGCGCGTCGCCTACGTCGACGACGATCCGACCGTACTCGACCACGGCCGGGCCCTGCTGGCCGCCGACGACCGCACCATCCTGGTCCAGGCCGACCTGCGCGAACCGGAGTCGGTCCGCGACCACCCGGACGTCCAGCGCCTGATCGACTTCGACCAGCCGGTGGGCGTCGTCTTCAGCGCCGTCCTGCACCACCTCAACGACTCCGAGCGGCCCGCCGACCTGGTGCGCTGGTGGGCGGCGGAGGTGCCCTCGGGCAGCCTGGTCTACGTCTCCCACTTCCGCTCCGGCGCCAACGAGGAGACCCGGCTCGTGGAGCAGAAGCTCCAGGACAGCTTCGGCCGCGGCCGCTGGCGCACCGATGAGGAGATCCTCGCCCTGTTCGGCGACCTCGACCTGCTCCCACCGGGCCTGGTCCCCTGCCGGTTGTGGCGCCCGGACCCCACGGCCGCCGAAGTGCCCACGGACGAGGGCGACCTGACGGTGTGGGAGCGGCTGATCTCCTGCGGACTGGCCGGCAAGCCCTGACGGCCCGACGCGCGAACCCCTCTCGCCACGGGCCCCCTTCACGACGGACCCCCTTCGCCACGGGCCGACGGCCGACGCTCGCGAAGGGGGGTGGGCACCCGGCGCCGGTGGCACGCGGCGCCGGGTGGGTCTACGGGGTCACTGGCAGGCCTTGCGGCCGTGGTTGGCCTTCTTCTTCCGCCGGGCCTTCTTCTTGCGGGCGCGCTTGGACATCGTGCTGTTCCTCGTGGTCGTCGGGTGGGTGGGGTTCAGGCGGCCCGGCCGACCAGCTGGTCGGCGAGCTTGGCCAGGCGCTTCTGCGAGCGCTCCTCCTGGGCGGCCTGCGCGGTGGGCGCGGTCACACCGCCGTCGTAGTAGGCACCGTTGGCGACCTCGACGTCCGGCAGGCAGAGCCGGACCACGGCGGCCGCGCCCTCCGCCGCCGGCGCGCCGACCCGCCCGTAGAGCGGGAGCAGCGCGGTGTCGCACAGGCCCGGGTTGAGGCTGACGGCGGTGATGCCGGAGCCGGCCGGGGCCATCTCGGCGGTCGCCATGGTGAGCGCGAGCTGCGACTGCGCGTAGGCAGCGACCCGCGAGTACTTCTTGACCCGGTGCGGGTCCGACCAGTTCATCGACGCGGTGCGGTGCAGGGAGGAGGACACGTTGACGATCCGGGCGTCGCCGGCCGCCGCGAGCGGGGCCCGCAGCAGCTTGGACAGCAGGTGCGCGGCAAGGAAGTTGACCTGCAGCGAGATCTCGTTGCCGTCCTCGGTCAGGGTGCAGCGCTCGGGCGCCATCACGGCGGCGTTGTTCACCAGCAGGTCCAGCGCCGGGTAGTGCTTGACGACCGTGCCGGCCAGCACCGCGACCTCCGACAGCCTGGTGAAGTCGGCGGCCAGCTCGACCAGTTGGTCCCGTCGGGCGCCCGCGGCGACCAGGCGCTCCACGGCGCCCGCCGCCTCGTCGGTGGTCCTGGCGTGCACCAGGACGGTCGCGCCGAGCCCGGAGAGCAGCCGGGCGGTCTCCCAGCCGATGCCGGAGGAGGCGCCGGTGACGAGGGCGGTGCGGGCAGGCAGAACAGCGTCGGACATGACCCATCCAAGGGTGGAAGGCAACGGCGGGGTGCGGGAAGGGGCGGCACGAAGCCGCCCGCCCCGGGGCCGCCGGTGCGAGAGGGAGTGTGGTGCGGGGTGACGCTCGCCCGCCCCGGCCCCCGGAGCCGAACGGGGCGGGGGACGGGCGGCGTCGAACGACACGGGCACGGCGAACGGAGCCCGCCCGTGCGCGCGGCCGGTGGCCAGCGGGAAGGAGCTGGGGCCTACCGGACGGCGGTGGCGACCGCGACAGCGACGACGAACCGCGGCCGGCTATGCGGCGGGCGGTCGTGGTGGCGTGTCGAGCGGTGCATGCCCTCCATCAAAGCCCCCTGGAATGCCCGGGGCAAGCGCCCGCGCCCGCCCTGACGAACCCTTGACGCCGGCGCCAACCTCGGCTCCGCTCGGGCTGCCGACGGTCGCCGGGGTTCCGTCGGCCATTGCTCTGCCGCGGCTTTCGTCACCGCACCGGCACCGACGGCCGGGGTGGACGCCGGACGGCCCGCGCCCCGGGCTCGAAACGAGACACCGGGGCGCGGGCCGTCAGCGGGTGACCGGCAGGTGGTCGGCGCACGGTCGGCGGATGGTCGGCAGGTGGTCGGCGGGTGGTCGGCGGTGGGCCGTCAACGGCTCTGCAGGGACTTGACGTTGTCCCCGAAGGTCCAGCCCTTGGAGCCGTCCCAGTTGAGCGACCAGGTCATCAACCCCTTCAGTGCGCCGCCGAAGGCGCTCCAGGCCTGGCCGACCGAGCCCGGGTCCAGGTACCCACCGCCCGCGCCGGGCTGGGCCGGCAGGCCGGGCACCTGCTTGTCGTAGGGGACCTTGACGGTGGTGCCCTGGATGGTCAGACCGTTGTTCAGGCAGGCGGTCTGGACGGTGAAGCCCTGCACGGTGCCGGCCTGGTAGGAGTCGCCGGAGCAGCCGTACATGCTGCCGTTGTAGTACTGCATGTTCAGCCACCACAGCTGGCCGTTGTCGGCGTACTTCTTGATGATCGGCAGGTAGGCGCCCCAGATGGAGCCGTAGGTGACACTGCCGCCGGTGACGTACGCGGTCTCGGGGGCCATGGTCAGGCCGAAGCCCGCGGGCATCTGGGCCAGCACGCCGTCGATGATGCGCATCAGGTTCGCCTGGGAGGCGGACGGCGTCCTGATGTCGCCGCCGCCGGAGAGGCCGGTCTCGATGTCGATGTCGATCCCGTCGAAGTTGTACTTCTTGAGGATCGGGACGACGGTCGCCACGAAGCGGTCGGCGACGGTGCTGGAGCTGAGGTCGATGCCGGCCGCGGCGCCGCCGATCGACATCAGGATCGTCGCGCCGGCGGCCTTGGCCTGGCACATCTCGGCGGGGGTGGAGACCTTGACGTTGGTGTCCATGCCGTCCTGCCACAGGACGGTGCCGTCGGAGAGGATCACCGGGAAGGCGGCGTTGATGACGTTGTAGCCGTGGGCGGCGATCCGGCTGTCCGTGATGGGCACCCAGCCCAGGCCGGGGTGCACGCCGTTCGAGGCGCCGTCCCAGTTCTCCCAGTAGCCCTGGAGGACCTTGCCGGACGGCCGGGGCTTGGTCGGGCAGGTGTCACCGGGCGGGGGTGTGGTGGGCGGCGTCGTGGGAGGGGTGGTGGGAGGGGTGGTGGGCGGCGTCGTGGGAGGCGTGGTCGGCGGGGTGGTGGGCGGCGTGGGGCTGCCGCCGCCGGGGCCGGTGAGCGAGACGTCGTCCGCGTCGTACGCGGGCTGCCCGTACCAGCCGTGCAGGTAGACCGTCACCGAGGTGGTGTTCGGCCCGGTGGTGAAGCCGACGCTGAGCTGACCGTAGGAGGCGTTGCCGGCCGTCCAGGTGGACGGGTCGCTGCCGCCGCCGGTGCCGGTGGCGCCCAGGTAGACGTAGCTGCCCTGGACGTAGGCGCTCAGCGTGTACGGGGAGTTGGGCTGCACGCTGACGGTCTGGCTGCACTGGGCGGTGTCCTGGCCGGTCGGGGTGGCCTGGAGGGCGGCGGCGCCGGAGTGCACCGGGCTGCCGACGACGGCGCCGGTGCCGCCGGAGCAGGTCCAGCCGGCGAGCCCGCTCTCGAAGCCGGGGTTGGCGACCAGATTGGGGGTGGCGGCCCCGGCCGTGACGGTGCCGGTCACCGCGAGGCCGGCACCGATGACGGCGGCGGCGCCGACCACGGCGAGGGAGCGGATCAGGACGGTCGGGCGGTGCTGGGCGCTGCCGCTCGGGCGTACCCGCGACGCGCGCTCCAGGCCGGCCCGGGGCGGCTCGTTCCCGGCCTGGTCGCCGTGGTGGCGGCCGGGTTCCGGGGCGGGGCGGAAACCACCCGACGGGCGTGGGGCTCGCGACCTCCGACGGAACATGCTGTGCTCCCTTCCCGCCGGGCGCCATGGACATGACCGACGCGTGGGGGCGAGACGCCCGGCCGTGGGTGAGGTGGGGACATGTGGGGCTGTGCCGGACGGGATCGTAGGAGGGCGGGCCGAGTCGGTCAATAGGTCTGGACCATTTAGGTCTGGACCACTCACGGAGGGCGCCCCGACCCGGCCGGGATCCAGCGGACGGTTCGCCCTACCCACCACCCCGTCCCGCCTCCCCCTCAATGCCGCCGACCCTCTGCCGACTCTCCGCCTACGCTCGGCCGGGTCCGGCCGGGTCCGAAGTCAACTCCCGGCGCGGGCCCAGCCGTCGGGCCCCGGCCAGGCGCGGGCGCCGGCGGCTCGCCGCACCCGCCGGCGCCTGCGGGTGCGGGTGCGGCGAGCCGCCGACACCCGGACCGGGCTCAGGCTTCGATCTTCTCCAGGTCGTCCAGCAGGCTCGGGTGGGTCGGCTGCCAGCCGAGCGCGGCGCGGGCGCGGGCACCGGACGCGGGCTGGTCGGCCGCGAAGATCGGGCCGAGGGAACCGAAGTTCTCCTGTGGCACCGACTCGACGGGCAGGCCCAAGCGTCGGCCGATCACCGCGGCGATGTCGCGCACCGGGTCGCCCTCGTCGGCGACGGCATGCCAGGCGCTTCCGGCCGGTGCCTTCTCCAGGGCGAGCCGGAACAGCACGGCGGCGTCCCGCGCGTGGACGGCCGGCCAGCGCTGCGCGCCGTCTCCGGGGTAGCCCGCGACGCCGGTGCGGCGGGCGATGTCGGCGAGCAGTCCGGCGAACCCGCCCTGGCCCTCGTTGTGGACGGTGCGCGGCAGCCGTACCGCCGAGCTGCGCACGCCCCGGGAGGCGAGGTCGAGTGCGCGGGTCACGGAGCGGCTGCGTCCGGCGACGGGCCCGTCGGTCGGCAGCGGGTCGTCCTCGATGGCGACGCGACCCGCCACGCAGGGGGTGCCGGACGCGGTGACGAGCGGCTTGTCGGTGCCCACGAGGGCGTCGCCCAGGGCGGCGAGCGCGGCGCCTTCCTCCGCGATGCCGTGGGCCAGCGCCTCGGGTGAGCTGAAGTCGTTGCTGAAGGCGAGGTGGATGACGCCGTCCGCCTGCTGCGCGCCGGCGCGCAGCACCGCGAGGTCGGCGAGCCCGCCGCGGAGCACGGCGGCGCCGGCGGCCTCGGCGCGCGCCGCGGAGGCGTCGGAACGGGTGAGGGCGGTGACCGAGTGGCCGGCGGAGAGCAGTTCGGCGACGACGGCCGAGCCGATCAGACCCGTACCGCCGGTGATGAAGACGCGCATGACGACCTCCAAGGAGTGATGCGACTGCTGTCCCATCACTGTAGCCGGTGATGCGACACATGTCGCATCGCTTAGGATGGTCGTATGCCGAGATGGAAGCCTGATGCCCGACAGCGCCTGGTCGTGGCCGCGCTCGGCCTGTTCGCCGAGCAGGGCTACGACGAGACGACGGTCGCCCAGATCGCCGAGCGTGCCGAACTCACCCGGAGCACGTTCTTCCGCCACTTCTCGGACAAGCGCGAGATCCTCACCGCGGGCCAGAACGCCCTGAGCCGGCTGCTGGCCGAGGGCATCGACGCCGCTCCCCCGGACGCGACACCGATGACGGCCGTCGCGGCCGGCCTGGAGCGCGCCTCGGGCGAGATGACGGCGTTCAACCGCTCGCTCGGCCCGCTGCTGCGCGCGGCGGTCGAGGCGAACGAGGAGTTGCGCAGCCGCGAGGCGCTGAAGTGCGTCGGCATGGCCGCGGTCATGGTCGACGCACTGAAGCGACGGGGCGTCACGGAAGCCGCGGCCCAGGTGGCGGCCGAACTCGGCATGCTCGCGTTCAGGCTCGGATACACCCGGTGGACCGACCCGGCCCGCGACGAGGACCCCGGAGAGCTGGCCGACCATACGCGGGCCGCGTTCGACGAACTCCGCGCGGCCGTCACGGAGCTGCGGTAGCAGCGGGCTCCCGCCCTGGCCCCGCCGGGGCCACCGCTCGACCCCACCGCCGCCGCCCAGCGGCTGCACGCCGGCTGGGCTCGCGCCCGGTGCGCCGCGGGCGGGACCGACCACCGAGGGGGTGGTGCCGGGTGAGCCGGCACCACCCCCTCGGCCTCGACGGCGTCCCGGTCAGCCGCGGCCGGCCGGGACGGGCATCGCGCGCCAGGTGTCCGCGAGGATCTCCATGGTCACCAGCCGCATGGTGGTGTCGGCCTCGGGGAAGTAGCGCTCGATCTCGCCGGTGGGGGTGAAGCCGAAGCGGGTGACGGCCCGGACCGCCTCGGCGTTCTCCATGGACGTCATGCTCCACACCCGGGCGAGGCCGAGCTCGGCGAAGGCCAGCTTGAGCATCAGCCAGCCGACGTCGGCGGCGGTACGGTCGTGCGATTCATGTTCGAACCCTAACGAACCATCGTGCACTGAGGATGCGTCGGGGTTCCGCCCGGCCCCCTCAGAGCGGCACCGCTCCCGCCACGGCCGTCGCCGCGAGCACGACGGTCAGCAGCACGTGGAACAGCAGGCCCCGCTCCTCCGAACGCCGCTCCGCCGCCCGGTCGAGGGTGAACTCGGCCGGATCGTCGGGCGTGTGATGGACCGTCAGTTCACGGCCGTACGCGCCGGCCGGGTCGACGAGGTGCTCGGTGCAGTGGGCCGTGACGGCCGTGCCCGCGCGGGTGGTGAACGAAAGGACCGGGGTGATGGTGGTCGAGGTGTGGCCGTCGTCCTGGTCGACGCTGACGTCCTTCAGGACCGCGACCACCCGCCCCTCCACCGAGTCCATCGCGGCCAGCCTGCCCAGCCGGGCGTTCTTGTCACGGACCGCCCCCGGCAGGTGGACGACCCCGAGGAGGGCCCACGGGCCACCGAAGCCGATCAGCGTCCACGGCCACCCCCAGTGGAGCGCGGCGAGGACCACCAGCCCGGCATACACCAGGAAGAGCGCGAAGGCCGGCCGGCCCAGTCCACGGCTCGGCTCCTCGGGGAGGTTGGCGAACCGGTAGGCGTGCGGCCTGCCCCGCGGGTGGCTGACCCCGATCTCCCGCCCCACCCACGCCGCGGTGATCATCTCGCCGCGCTCACCGTCGTTGGTCACGGTGACGTCCTGCCCGGAGGCCGGGTCACGGTAGACGACCACCACCGCTATCCCGCCCTGCCGGGAGCCGCCGTGCCGGGGCTCCCCCACCCGGACGATCCGGCCCGTGAGCCGGACCGTCCGCTGCGCCCTGGTCACCCCGGCCAGCGACCTGCCGAACCCGGCCAGCGCCACCACACCCCACACCGCGCACCACAGCGCCAGGAACCCGTCCCACCCCATTGCCGTCCTCCTCCCGTTCCGGTCAGCCGCCGCTGCGCCGCAGCACGTCGCCCCGCCCGTCGGCCTCCAGGGTTGCGCTGCCCCCGTCGCCGGTCACCACGACCCTCAGGGTGAGCGGGCCGACGACGCCGTCGGCGGTGAGCTGCCAGCTCCGCGGGGAGCCGCCGCCCAGGCCGGCCCCGGCCTGTTCGACCAGGGCGGGGACGCGATCGTAGGGCAGGGAACGCGGGTCGAACCCGGGGCCCGGCACCCCGGCGGGGCGGAACACGACCGTCAGCTGGTGGTCCTGCACGAGGACGGTCAGTGCCTGGCGCTGATCCGCGTCCTGGGTCAACGACTCGACGGCCCGGCGCAGTTCGCCCTGGTCGAGCATCGAGCGGCCCGGACCGAGGGTGACGGTGCCGGTCGCCGAGGTCACGCTGGTCACCGACGAGAACGAGGTGGTGGAGGAGGTGACGGACGCCCCGGGGGCGCCGCCGCCCTCGCGGGAGCCACCGTCCCGGGAGTCGAACAGGTCGGCGCGGAACGGCACCAGCACGGCGGTCGCGCCGAGCAGCAGGCCGAGCAGGGTGAGCAGACCGCCGGCGCAGCCCTTCGGGCTCTCGCTCTTCATCGCGGGGCCGGGCGCCGAGTCCAGGCACGCCCCGGCCGCCCGCTCCTCCCACTCCGGCGTCGGCCGCCGCACGATCCGCCCCTTCCACGGCCGGTCCGGCGGGTACTCCACCACCACGACCCCGCGCGGCCGGAAGTCCGACAGCTCGACCAGGTTGACGTCCTGCCGGATCTCGACGCGGAACGCGGGCTCGCCGTCCGGGGCGACGGTCAGCTCGAACCGCACCGGCACATCGCTGCCCTCGCTCCCGACCGCCTCCAGGCCCTCGATCAGCCCGAGCGCCGTCCGCGGCACCACGGCCGCCTCGCGGGCCCGGCGCGGCCGGGTGGCGAGGAGGAGGACCAGCCCGTAGGCCGTCGGCAGGGCGAGCCCCAGGACGATCAGCGGCGCCCGCCCGACGGCGCACCCGCCGATGAAGGCGGCCGGCGACGCACCGATCACACCGCCGGTCAGAAAGCCCAGGGCGAGGTCGGCAGACGTCCGGTGCGTGGGCGGCGCGCCCGCGGCTGTGGTCATGGGGCCGATTGTGCACGTCCTGGCTGACAACCGACAGGCCTGTGACACAGGAGCCGGGGCGGAGCCCCTGCCGGGTGGCGAGGACGAGACGCCGTTACCGGAACCTGACGGTACCGATGGGCGAGCGAAACGCTCTCCATACATCGGCCTGACATTCCGTTCGTACAGTGCCGGAGATCCCGACGGGTCGGACGGACCGCGGCCGCCCGACCGAACGAACCGCACCCGACCGAGATGGGCGACCATGTCTGCCACACCCCGTGCACTCCCCCGCCTCCGCTCCTCCGCCGGAGCCCTTCTGCTGAGCGCCACGGCGGCGGTGGCGGTGCTGCCCACCGCGGCGGTCGCCGCCGAACCGGAGTCCGTCACCTCGCACTCCGGCGCCACGACCGCGCAGGAGCGCGAGCAGATCGACGCCTACTGGACGGCCGCCCGGATGAAGCGGGCGGGCGCCCTGGTCCCGGAGGTCACGCCGCTGCCCGCGGACGACGACACCCCCGAGGACCCGCACCCGCTCGCGCCGAACACGCCGGACCCGGGGGCCGTCTGGACCCACGGCGGCGCGGTGGAGCGGAGCGTCGGCCGGCTCTTCTTCACCTTCTCCGACGGGTACGACGGCAGTTGCACCGCGACCGTCGTCAACAGCGCCAACCGCAGCACCCTCGTCACCGCGGCGCACTGCCTGCGGGCCGTCGGGGCGCCCACCGCCGACGGCACCTGGAACCACAACCTCTACTTCGTTCCCGGCTACCGCAACGGGACGAAGCCGCTCGGCGGCTTCAGCGTCAAGACCATGGCCACCTCCTCCCGTTGGGACACCGCCCCCAGCGGCACCACCTCGGCGGACGTCGCCCTCGCCGGCTACGACACGGCCGTCCTGGTCGCGAACCCCTCGGCCGACGGGCGCCGGATCGCGGACGTCACCGGGAGCCAGCGGATCTCGTTCGGCAGGCCGACCGGGGACGAGTTCGACCACACCTTCGGGTATCCGAAGGACCGGCTCAACAACCCCGCTGCCAAGTACGCCGGTTCACGCATGATCCACTGCGCCGGACCGGCCCGGCCCGCCCCCAAGTCCCCCCAACTGTGGGGCGAGACCTGCGACATGTCCCACGGCGCGAGCGGCGGCCCCCACTTCGCGCAGTTCGACACCCGCACCGGCACCGGCACCGTCGTCGGCGTCACCACCACCACCGACGACCTCGCGGGCGGGCAGCCCGGCACGCTCTACGCCACCCGCTTCGGCGACAGCGCCCACCGCCTCTACGACTGGGCCCGGACCCGCCCGTCCTGACCGTCCCGGGGACGGTGCCCGCCGCCCCCGCGTGGGACGGCAGGCACCGGGCCTGGCTACGGCGAGGGCCGGCAGGGAGCCGGCCGGCGGCCTGCGCCGTCCCGGCGGGCCGAGCGGCCGGGGGCCGACTGAACGCCGTCGGGGGCGGGTAGGCCCCGGGCGTCCACCAGGGAGGGAGCGGATGTCGCTGCCGCTGACGGGTACCAGTGTGCTCGCGCTGGAACAGGCGGTGGCCGCGCCACTGGCCTCCAGGCACCTGGCCGACCTGGGCGCCCGGGTGGGGAAGATCGAGCGGCCGGACGGCGGCGACTTCGCACGCGGCTACGACCACAGCGTCAACGGGCTGGCCAGCCACTTCGTCTGGCTCAACCGCGGCAAGGAGTCCGTCGTCCTCGACCTCAAGACGCCCGGGGGCCGCGCCGTGCTGACCGACCTGGTGGCCGGCGCCGACGTCTTCCTGCAGAACCTGGCCCCCGGCGCGGCCGCCCGCCTCGGCTTCGGCGCCGCCGGACTGCGCGCCCGGCACCCCCGGTTGGTCACCGTCGATCTCTCCGGCTACGGCTCCGGGGATGAGGATGCACCCTCACACCTCTGCCTTGACCTGGAGAAATAGGCGAAGGTGTCCTGGTACACGACATTTGGAGCGCCCGACGGCCCCCGTTCTGTGACAGCGGGGGCCGTCACGGAACGGGGACGGGCCCGCCGCTGGGGTTGAAAGCGGCGGGGTGCGAGATGGTCAGAGGCGGTCGATCATGCGGACGTCGCTACGGCCGGGACCAGCGGGAGGTTCGTGACGGTGCGCAAAGCCTGGTCGCGGGCGCGGAACCCGAAGCTGATGAGGGTGACGCTCTCCCCGGTGCTGAGGGGCGTACGGCCGTGCGGGGTGAGGGCACCGTCGAAGACGACGCAGTCACCCGGGGCGAGCGCGCATTCGAGGTAGCCGTCACCGCTGATGAAGGCGGTGGTGCTTACGCGGGCGGCTCCGGCGGAGCGCTCGTGCCGGAGGCAGAGGATCATGTTGGCCTCGCCGAAGCCCAGATCATCCACGTGGAAGTCGAGGAACTGCCCTTCCGTGTAGGCGATGTAGACGGCGGCGTGGGGCTGCTCGACTTCCAGGCCTGTGGACCGCGCTACGACCGCAGCGAGATCGACCAGCCCGGCGAAGCGGGTCGCGGTGTCGCCGACGGCCGCGTTCCACTTGCCGTTGTGGAGGTACCCGTTGGCCGCGATGACCTTCTCAGCTTCCTCCGCCATGGCGTCGATCAGCTCGGCGGGGAGCGACTGATCACGCTGGTGGCGCAGGTGGCGCGGGTGCACTCGTTGGCACGCGGCGAGCGCCCGTGCAGCGTCCCGCAGGGCTGGGAAGTCCTCCGCCCACCGAGCCGGCACCCCGGCCGAGCTGCGGGCCTGGAGCCACGAGGTCCACCTGCTGCTCCATTCGCTCGTCACCTCCCGGGGTGCCGCCGTTGCCCCGGCCTGGCTGATCAGAAGCTCGACCTGGAAGATTGCAGCCTGCGTGGACTCGACCAGCCCGGCGTCCCTCTTGGCGATCCGCAGCCGCATCGCCTCCTGCAGGTAACCCAGGGCGCCCACAAGGTCGCCGCACTCCATGAGGTGTTTGCCGGTGTGCTGGAGGGCGAAGTCCACGAGTTCCGGGTGTTGGTGGCGCGCGGTGTTCAGCGCGCTTCGGTAGAGCGCGTCCGCAGTCTGCGTGTCGCCGGAGTAGCGGTGTGCGTCGGCGAGATTGAGGCCGGTGGCGACGACCGCCCGCGAGTTGCCGAGGCCCGCGGCCAGGTCGAGCGACTGCCGCAGGAATGCGCGGGCCTCGTCGTGGTTGCCCAGGGACAGCTGGCCGATGCCAATCCATCTGGTCAGGAGCCGGGCACGAGCGGGGTCGTTTCCGTGGGGCAGGGCCCGCAGTTCCTCGTGGAGCCGGGCGACTGCGGCGATCAGCTCGTCCCGGTCGGTGGGGACCATCCGCAGGCTGTCGTCGTGGGTGATGAGGTGATCCAGCACGTGACCTCCGTCGTTCGGGTGTGCTCAGCGTGGCACTACAGGTGGTCGGTCTGGCCGCGCAGGTCGGCCAGCAGCTCCCGCCCGTGCGCGGTGAAGTGCTCGGTGAGGAGTTCGAGTTCGCGCATGAGGTAGCGCACGGCCGGCAGGCCCTCGTCGTAGGCGCTCTGGAAGCTCGCGCGCTCGGCGGGCGTGAGGTCGTCGCGGCGCAGTTCGGTCTGGCGGAACCGGAGCAGCTGGTTGTACACGGCGGTAGCGTGGAAGGCCCGGTCGATCTCCCAGAACCGGTTGCGGTCCTCGCCCTGTCCGGCTCGCCAGTTGATCTCGATCTTGGGGGAGGTCCGGGAGGAGTAGCCGTCGGCGAAGACCTGGTCCTGGAGGACGTGGAAGCTGATCGACTGGTGGGTGCCCTCGTGCAGCAGGTTCTCCGCCAGGTACAGGTGGGAGGGCTGTTCGCTGACGGTGTTCGGCGGGATGTGGCGCGACGCCTTGTCGGAGAACACGATGACGTACGGGAGCGCGGGGTCGCTGGAGCTGGTCAGCGAGGAGACTCGGACACCGGGCTTGAGCCCCACCCACAGGAGCCCACGGACGAACTCGCGCACGCGGGCGAACCCCTCAGGGTGGACCAGCGACAGGCGGTCAAGAGCCTGTGTGAGCGCCGTGCGGCGCTCGTCGGTGTGAGAGACGATCTCGTAGTCCGTCAGGTTGATCTCGTCGGCGATCTCCCCGGGCAGCTCGGCCTCGTACCAGTCGAACGTCATCCCTGCCACGGTGACGGTCTCGCTGCGCAGGGAGCGGGCGTGCTCCGCGTACGGGACGCCGGTCTTCACCAGGCGCTCCATCAGGGCGAACGGGAGAGCCGGTTCGGCGCCCTGCTCCCGCAGCCGGGTCAGGTCCGGGTCCTTGCGGTCGAGGTCGAAAAAGGAGCCGACGGGAACACGGGTGGCGATGGCGGTCTTCAAAGCGAACTCTCCTTGAGTGTGGTGTGCGCGCACGGGGGGGCGGGTCGGCTGGGAGGTGGCCCGAGCCGACCCGCCCGTGCCGTCAACTAACCGGCGTCAGTTGGGTGCGGTCAGACCTCGGTGCCCACCGGGGCGAAGTCGCCGTCCGGGACCTTGTGGTCCAGGCGGCGGGTGAGGTTGGCGACGGCCGGGACGAAGTCCCCGTCCGGGACCGAGTGGTCCAGCCGGCGGGTCAGGTTGGTGACCTCCGGGTCACCGGCCTTGATGGTCGTGGTGCTCATGTGCTCTCCAATCGGGTTGGCGTCTGCGCGCCCGGGGTGGGCGAGCAGTCTTGCGGGGTGGTGCGACCCGGCCCGGCGGAAGACCCTTTCCGAGGGGCCGAGGGCTCGTGGGCGCCCGAAGGCGCGGGGCCGACTAGAAGCGGCCGGAGACGATGAGTGCGGTTGCCAGCGCTATCAGCGCGAACAGCGAGAATGTGTAGGCGACGGTGACCGGTACCGGGGGCGGGACTCCGCGTGCGGCTTGATCGGCCGCGTCGCGGTACTCGTCCTGATCGTCCATGGCGTTCCTCTGCCGACCGCTGGCCGAGCGCGGCCCGCAGCGCGGCGCGACGATAGAGCCTGCAGGCGCGGGAAATGCAGTCGTCACCGATCGGGTGGCAGGTGCCCTGGTAGATGCCGCAGCCCCAGGTGTCGTCGGCGGACGGCTGAGAGTCGTACGCCGTCTCGATATAGCAGGCCGGGCAGAGTGGGGGCGGCTCCATCCGCTGGCGGGTGGACCCCTGCACGAGGTCACGCGGCCGATCTGCGGGTCGTGCAGTCCCGGCAGGGGCAGGTGGAGCGCACGGCGTCGATCTGGAGCAGAGTGCCCACCGACGGGGCGCGGCCGGCAGGATTGGCTGCCCGGTAGTCGGCCAGCGGGCTCCGGCCGTCCGGGGCCTGGTTCAGCTCGTGCTTCGCGGGGCCGATCACGACCTCGCGGTACTCACGCTTGGGGTTGCGTCTCGCCATCGGTCTGTCCTCCTTCGCCGTGGCGGTGGGGTGCGTGATAGACCGTAGGAGTTTCAGTCCGACGCTCTCCAGACAGTTGCACGCAGTTGCACAGCAGTCACCCGAGAGAGTCAATCGCCTCTGTGATCAGGGCGCGAGCGGCGGCACCGCGTACGGCATCTGCGGACAGTTCCCCGAACCGGCTGACGTACATGGCCACTTCGGAGGGCTGCGTGATCTGGAGGTATCCGGAGACGAGTTCGACGTTGGCCTGTGACGAGTCGTAGAGCGAGAACGCTTCGACGTGCATCGAGTGGCGCAGATAGCCCCTCGGAACGATTCCCAGGCTCACGTTCGCCAGGGACGCGACAGCGATCAGGTGGGCAAGCTGGCCGGCGGCTACCTCCGTGCCGCCAAGACCGTGATGCAGGCATGCCTCCTCGATGATGAAGGCGAAGGTCTTCCCGTGGTCTCTCAGGATCTCCTGTCGCTCCATACGCACCTGCACGGCCTCTTCCACGTCGTCCACGGCAACCCGACGACGTTGGGTGGCTTGGAGCACCGAGCGGGTGTAGTCCCGGGTTTGGAGGAGCCCGTGCAGGATGCCAGGTGTGTACGCCCGGAACCGCGTGGTTCGCTCGTACAACGGCAGGACCATCTCTTGGGCGCGCTTGAGCCCGTTTTGCTCCATGCGTCGCCACTCGGTGAACATGGTCTCTACCGAGCGGAGGGAAGCCACCAGGTCCGCGGCCTGGTCGTGCGCTCCGCAGGCCCGGCACCAATCCCTGATGTCATGTTCGGACGGTGCGGTGATCGCGTTCTCGATGCGGGAGCACTTCGACTTGCTCCAACCGCAGGCGAGCGCGAGAGCAGGCCCGGTGAGTCCGGAGTCCTTACGGATCTCCTTAAGCCGCTCGGCTAGAGCCTTCCGGGCCTGCTGAACGCTCGACGAGCGAGAAGTACGCATCTCGTTCGGTTACTTGAGCACATAGCCCTCGTGCGGAGTCGCCCTATGCCAAACGGTCTCGAAGGCGTTCTTCACGAGCTGAACGACGGCAGGTTCGGTGGTCCACTCACGGTCCACCACATCCCCGTCCCCCGAGAAGAAGGTGAACATGATCTTGGAGTCATCAAACATCCACAGGTCAGTTCCGGGCAGGGCAATGTCTGCCGCCAGCCGACGCGGAAGCCAGCGAACCTGCTCGCCGATGGCCACATTCAGGAACGTCACGTGGTGCTCGTAGCGGATGTACTCCGTGACCGGCTCGGAGACGATCCGAGCGCGACGCATGACCACGCCACGGCGAATCGCCTCTCCGGCGAAGTTGGTCCACCCCTGGAACCACTCCGGCCGGTCGTCCGGGTTGTAGCGAAGACCCTCCCGATAGCGCTGGAACTGAGGGTCGTTCGGCGTGTAGTTGTCGCGCATCTCCAGGTGCACGGCAGAGAACTTGGCCTCTGCCATGGCCGTGGCGATCGGGTTGGCCACGCTACTCCTTACTCGTCCTCTTGAGTGGCCAGCCTTGCGGCGAGGTCCACGATGAACTTGATCATCTCTTCCGGGAGGCGGATCACGGTCTCGTGGCCAGGCACGTCAGTCGAGTGACCGGGGACCGAACCAACCTCCTTGCAGCGACTCAAGTCCTCATCGCCGGCCTTGTAGGACTGGATGAGCAGGTCACCGTTCTCCGGGTCGCGCCAAATCGTCGGCGAGTCGACCTCTGGCGTGTTGGAGATGATCCCGATGAACTCTAGAGGCTGCACGTTGCTCCCTGGGACTCTGGTTCCGCGTGGTTGCACAACCGATGGGCTCATCCTGGCCCGTATACGACCGGCCTGTCAGGCACTTCCTCTTCTGACGGACCGCCAGCTCGGCGACGGCGAGTCTAGTGCCGCATCAGGCGACGTTCGCCCTGTCGTGATATCCCGTCCGGTTGTCGTGCCGGACGGGATTGGGCCCCGTCCCCGCCCTCGGCGCCCACACCGACGCCGCCCTGCGCACCCTCGGCTACCCCGACGAACGCATCGCCGCCCTCCGCGCGAGCGGGGCGCTGGGGGCGTAGGACGCGCGAGCGCCGCCGGGGGCGCGGGTTTCGGCATCTCCCGTTCGGCGGTTGGCGTGCGCCCGTACCCTGGAGGCTGCTTCCGGGGGCGCGGCCCAGCAGCTGACGAGCACAGTGCCATGACGATCCGTCAATCAGTGCACACGGCAGGCTATGTGGACATGATGGGGGGCTCGCGTGGGATCGGCCGGGCGGAGCGGAACGGGAACCGGGGCCGGGACGGCCCGGGTCGAGGCCGGCCGGGGCCGTCCGGAACCGGCGCTGGTGGTGCTGCGGGGGTGGCTCGGACTGGCCTCGGCTCTCGCGGCGCTGGTGGTGGTCGTGCTCGGGGTGCGGTACGCCGGGGACGGCGGGCCCAGCGGGGTGGACGCGCCGATCCAGGACGCGCTGTACGGGGTGGAGCCGCCGTGGCGGTACGCCGCCCGGGCGCTGGACTCGCTGGGGGAGCCGGTGGGCGCCGGGTCCCTGGTGATGGCCACCGTGGCGTGCTGCCTGCTGTTCCGGCGGCCGCGTGAGGCGGTGTTCGCCGCCGTCGGCGTCGGCCTGCCGGTGGTGGTGGCGACGCTGCTCAAGCACGTGGTGGGGCGCACCATCCACGGCGCCGAGAACCTCTCCTACCCGAGCGGGCACACCGCCTTCCTGACCGCCCTCGCCCTCGTGGTGGCGCTGCTCGTGAGCGGCCCCCGCGCCGTGCCGGTGCTGGTTGTGGCGGTGGTGGCCGGGGCCGCGATGGGCTGGGCGCAGGTCGCCCTGGGCGCCCACTACCCGACCGACACCCTGGCCGGCGGGTGCACCGCGCTGGCGCTGGTGCCGGTGACCGGGTGGCTGGTCGACCGCGCGGCCGACCAGCTGGCGGGCCGGTCGGCCGACGACGTTCGGCGGGCGGAGAACTGACGAGACGTCAGGCCAGCCGCCGGAACACCGGCTTCACCGGTCGGCCGCCCAGCCAGGGGGTGGGGTCACCCGCGTCCAGGGCCTTCCGGTACACGGCGCAGGCCCGGCCCACCACGTCGACGGTGTGCTCGATGTCGTCCTCGTCGAGCGCGCTGCTCACCACGAAGGACGGGGCCAGCACCCCGCCGGCGAGCAGCTGGCGCAGGAACAGGGTGCGGTACTGCTGGGACGGCTGGAGCATCGCGTCCAGGGTGGCGAAGACCAGGTTGCTGGCCCGGCCCCGGACCACCACGTGGTCACCGACGCCCATGCCGGCGGCGGCCTCGCGGACGCCGGCGGCCAGGCGCTCGCCGAGGGCGTGCAGCCGGGCGGTGACGCCCTCCTCCACGTAGGTGGTCTGGACGGCCATCGCGGCGGCCAGCGCGTGGGTCTCCGCACCGTGGGTGGTGGAGAGCAGGAACACCCGGTCGCCGGAGTGGCGCAGCCCGCCCCGCTCCATCAGGTCGCGGCGCCCGGCCAGCGCGGAGACGGCGAAGCCGTTGCCCAGGGCCTTGCCGAAGGTGGAGAGGTCGGGGACGACGCCGTACAGGCCCTGGGCGCCGGCCGGGGACCAGCGGAGGCCGGTGATCATCTCGTCGAAGACCAGCAGGCAGCCGTGCCGGTCGGCCAGTTCGCGCAGGCCGGCCAGGTAGCCGGGCGGCGGCTCGCGGTGGCCGGCGGGTTCGAGGATCAGACCGGCGATCTCGCCCCGGTGGCGGGTGAGCAGTTCCTCGGTGGCGGCGAGGTCCCCGTAGGGGAAGGCCACGGTGAGTTCGGTGGTGGCGGCCGGGATGCCGGCGGACATCGGGGTGGTGCCGATGAACCAGTCGTCGACGGAGAAGAACGGCTGGTCGCCGCAGACGGCGATCCGGGAGCGCCCGGTGACGGCGCGGGCGAGTCGCACCGCGGCGGTGGTGACGTCGGAGCCGTTCTTCGCGAACTTGACCATCTCGGCGGTCGGCACCGTCTCCAGGAAGCGTTCCGCGGCCTCGACCTCCACGATGGACGGCCGGACGAAGTTGCCGCCGCGGTCGATCTCCCGCCGCACCGCTTCGAGCACGCGCGGGTGGGCGTGGCCGAGGCTGACCGACCGCAGGCCGGAGCCGTACTCGACGTAGCGGTTGCCGTCGACGTCCCAGACGTGGGCGCCGCGGCCGTGGCTGATCACCGGGGCCAGGTGCTCGGGGTACTGGTCGTCGCCCTTGGCGTAGGTGTGGGCGCCGCCGGGGACCAGGGCGTGCAGCCGCTCGTTCGCCGCCCGCGACCGGGGCAGGGAGAACTCGTCGGTGGCGCCGGGGTTCACGCCTTCGGGGTTCACGTCTTCGGGGTTCACGTCGGCCTCAGCTCTCACGGTGGCGCAGGGCCTCGGCGAGGCTCGGTGCCTCCTGGTCCCGCTGGGACATCGAGGTGGCCGGCAGCGGCCATGGGACGGCGAGTTCCGGGTCGTCGAAGGCGATCGTCACGTCCTCGGCCGGGTCGTGCGGGCGGTCGATCCGGTAGGAGACGTCGGCGGTGTCGGTCAGCGCCTGGAAGCCGTGGGCGCAGCCCGCCGGGATGTACACGCTCGCCTGGGTCTCGCCGGACAGCTCGAAGTGGGCCTGGCCGCGGTGGGTCGGCGAGTCCGGCCGCAGGTCCACGACGACGTCGAAGACCCTCCCGTACGAGCACCGCACCAGCTTGGCCTCGCCGGCCCCGGAGCGCAGGTGCAGTCCGCGCAGCACGCCCCGGACGGAGCGGGAGACGCTGTGCTGGACGAAGGCGTTCGGGTCCAGGCCCACCGAGCGGATCACCTCGGCGTCGAAGGTGCGGCAGAAGAAGCCGCGTTCGTCGGCGTACGGCGTCGGCTCGAACAGGTACGCGCCGGCGATCGCCGGGACTTCGGTCACCTTCATGGCGCCTCCCTCAGGACACGGGCCGGGGCATCGGTGCGGGTGTGGCCGGCCGTCAGGACGGCCGCGGTCAGGGCGGCGAACTGCCGCTCCAGGAGCCGGGTGGCGGCCCGGTTCCGCTCGGCGAGGGTGCGCCGCAGCTCGGCCGAGCGCCGCTCCAGGGCCCGGAACTGCTGGATCAGCCGGTCGGCGTCGACCTCGCGGGCCGGGTGGCAGTACTCCCCCAGCCCCATCCGGTCCATCAGCGCGTCGCTCTTCGCCGCGTAGCTGAGGGCGAGCGTCGGGGTGCCGGCCTTCAGCGCGCAGACCAGGTTGTGGTAGCGGGTCGCCACCACGGTGTCGGCGGCGGCCGTCTCCCGCATCAGGTCGGCCAGCGAGGCCGGTTCGGCGGCGGTGACCAGCGGCGAGCCGACCGCTTCGCGGATCGCGGCGACCACCGGCAGGTCGACGTCGTCGCCTACGAGCAGCCGGACCGGCCGGCCGTCCGCGACCAGCGCGCGGACGAAGCGGATGGTGCCGTCCAGGTAGCGCCGGTGGATCTCCTCGGCCCTGGCCCGGTCGTCGTTGCCGCCGTGGAAGGCCATGACGCCGACGCAGACCGGACGCGGCGCACCGGAGTCCTCCGGTACCGGCGGCGTGGGCAGGGCGAAGGCGAGGTCGGGGTAGACCTCGTCCCGCGCGGTGTCCACGCCCATCCCCCGGATCGCCTCGCGGGACAGCGCGTCCCGGTACGAGCGGTACGCGGCCAGCCGCGCCGACCAGCGCACCAGGGCCCGGGTGGCCCGGTCGCGGATCGGGGCGGCGCCGACGCCGACCAGCGCCACCCGGGTGCCGAACAGCCGGCCGGAGGCGCAGAGCAGGAACAGCGCGTACGGGAAGCCCCACGGCCGCAGCGGCAGGGTGGCCTCCAGGACGCCCATGCCGGGCACGATCACCACGTCGTGCCGGCGCACCCAGGCGGCGGTGCGGACGGCGTCGACGAGTTTGCCCAGGCCCTTGCCCGCGATCGCGCCGGCCCGCGAGGCGGTGCGGTACTCCCCCCGGTACCAGTGCAGCCGGGTCGCGGGGATCCGGTACCGGGCGGTGACGGCCTCCGGTCCGCCGCACAGCGCGTCCACGTGCGCCTCGGGGTGCTCGGTGCGGAGGTAGCCGAGGACGGCCTCCAGCGAGCCGTCGTTGCCGAGGTTGCCGGAGCCGAGCAGCCCGAACACGCCGACCCGCAGTGGGACTCGGTCCACGGCTCGGCCCGGGACGTGACCCGCGGACCGGTCCGCGGCCCGGTCCGGGAACGTCATGCCCGCCGCCCCTCGCGTCCGGCCACCAGGGCGTCCACGGAGACGGTGAGCCGGCCCGGCTCGACCGGGGCACGGTCCTCGACCCGCTCGCCGGCGCCCGGCCGCAGCCGGCTGGTCATCCAGGCGGCCAGGTGGCGGTAGCAGGCGCGCCGGTCGTCGGGGGAGAGCGGGGCCCGCCGGATCGCCGACGCGAAGCCCCAGACGTACTCGGCGAGCAGCCGGGGCGTCGGGTGCAGCGGGCCGGCCCGGCGCGGGTCCAGGTTGACGCAGCGGGAGCGCTTGGAGGGGTTCGCCCGCTCGGCGCGGGTGGGGTGGTCGCGGCGGAAGTAGAGCAGCTCCGGCACCTGGTGGAAGGGCCCGTGCAGGGTGATCTCGGCGACGAAGGTGCGGTCCGCGTGGTGGTAGCTGTCGTGCGGCTTGACCCGGCGCAGCACGTCGGCGCGCATCACCCCGTAGAAGTCGTCGCCGCCGGGCTCGAAGAGCAGGCTGCGGAAGCGTTCCGGGGCGTGCGGCGAGTCGGTGGCGAGCCCGTACGCGTAGGGCACCTTCACCCGGCTGTGCTCGTCGATGACCGCCTGGCCGGAGTGGGCGAGGATGATCTCGGGCCGCTCGTCCAGCGCCTCCACGCAGCGCAGCAGCAAGTCCCGGGCGTACAGGTCGTCGTGCGAGGCCCACTTGAACAGCTCGCCCCGGCACTGGGTGAACACGTGGTTGTGGTTGGGCGCGGCGCCGATGTTCCGGGGCAGTCGCAGGTAGCGGATGCGGGAGTCCTTCGCTGCGTACTCGCGGCAGATGGACTGGGTCGCGTCGGTCGAGGCGTTGTCGGAGATGACCAGCTCGAAGTCCTCGTAGGTCTGGCCGAGCAGGGCGTCGAGCGACTCGGCGAGGTACTCCTCGCCGTTGTAGACCGGCAGACCGATGCTCAACCGGGGTGGGGCGGTCATGGCTTCCTCACTTCAGGGACTTCGGGGACTTCGGGGGCCCCAGGGACTTCGGGAACGGGGACGGGGTCGCGGTGGCGTTCGCGCAGGGCGGCGCGCAGTTGCAGCCACCAGACGGCCGAGCCGCAGGCGGTCGCCGCGGCGACGCCCCAGGCCGAGCCGACCGTGCCGGCCGCGGCCGCCCCGCCGAGTCCGCCCGCCTCGAACACCGGTGCCCAGGCGGCCACCCGCTCGGCCACCGCCGCCGAGACGTCGTGCTCCTCGACCGGTGCGGCGGCCGCCTCCAGCCGGGCCAGGGCGAGCAGGCCGTCGAG
>NZ_MECK01000247.1 GCF_014596465.1 Streptomyces sp. CBMA123
CCGTCGCGGGCGGACTCGGCCAGCTCGGCGGCCTGCGCGCCGGTCAGCCCCGGCGGCGGGTCGTGCCAGGCCAGCCGGGCCGCCAGGTGCTGGTCCTCCAGGTGGCTCTGGCCGGTGGCCCAGTGCCGGGCGAGCAGGCCGGTCATCGGCAGCAGCAGGCTGGAACCGGGCACCTGGGCACGGTCGGTGAGGTGGGTCAGCCAGCGGCCGAGCAGCGGCACCCGCAGCGGCGCCGGGTGGGGGCCCGGGTCGGCGTCCTCGGCGGTGCGGCGGAACCGGGTCGAGCGGCCGATCAGGGCGAGGTGGCGCACGCCCGCGCCGTTGGGCACGATCAACTGTGGTGCGTCCGCGCACAGTTCGCGGAACACCTGGGTCTTCTCGCCGGTCTCCGGGTCCTTCTCGGAGCCCTCGATCTGCTCGACGTCCGTGCCGAAGGACTCCAGGTAGGGCAGCAGGTCGGCGGCCAGCGCGGCCAGGTAGTCGAACCGGAGGGTGCGGTTGAGCGGCTGCGGCACCAGGTGCAGCCGGGGGGCGTCCCGGTCGGTGCCCAGCAGCACGGCCAGCGGCGCGCCGGACTCGCCGGCCGCGGTCAGCGGGACGAGCACCATGGGCCGCTCCGACAGGTGCCGGTGCCGGACGGTGGCCAGCGGCTCGGCCCGTCCGCTGCGGACGGCCTCCAGTCGGGCGAGGGTGGTCAGCAGGCTCATGCCCTCACGCCCAGGGCTTCCGCGCGCAGGGCGGCCGCGTACGCCAGGCGCTCGGCCGCCTCGTGCGCGCCGTCGCCGTCGCCATCGCCGTCGCCGTCGCCATCGCCGTCCGCGTCGGCGCTGCGGTCGCTGCCGTCGGTTCCGCCGGTGCCTTCGCCGCCGCCGGCGGCGGCCAGGGCCTCGGCGACCGTACGGATGCTGCCCAGCTCGCCGCGCACGCCCCGGCCGAGCTGCTCGACCCGGTCGTCGCAGCGGGCCCGGGCGCGGCAGTGGAAGCCGAGCTCGCAGGTGGAGAGGCAGTCCGGGCTGTAGGCGGCGGGCACCGTCTCGACCGAGGCGGTCAGCTGCTCGGCGGTCCGGGCCGGGACGCCGCCGTCGTCGGCGGCCAGGTCGAAGTCGGTGCCCGGCGGCAGCGTCGCCAGCAGCCGGTCGATGCCGGTCATCCGGCTCAGCTGGCGGCGGGTGGTGGCCAGTTCGCGGCGGACGTCGACGGCGACGGCGGTCGGCCGGTTGCCGAAGTCCTTCGGGCAGACCAGCAGCACGCTGGTGCGGGGGCTGCCCGGGAGCCGCTGCTCGGTGTACGGGTCGTCGGCGAGGGGGAGCCCGGCGGCCGCGGCGGCGGCGTGCTGGAGCGCCAGCACGTACACCGCGGCCTGGCGGGCTGCGGCGCCGACCTTGGCCGGGTCGGCGCTGCCGTCCAGCACCGGGAAGGACTTGATCTCCACCACCGTGCACCGCCCGCCGTGCACCACCAGGGCGTCCGGCTCCAGGTAGGCGGTGCTGCCGGCCACGGCGAGGCGCAGCATCGGGTGGTCCAGCAGCGTCCAGGAGTCCGGCTCGGCGGCGGCCCGGGCCAGTGCCTCGGCCGTCCGGTCGGCGCGTACGGCCGGGCCGGAGCGGTGCAGCAGGTCCGGCACCAGCAGTGGGGCGTGGTCGTCCACGGGAAGGCCGAGGTGGGCGCGGAGCGGCTCCAGCAGGGCGGCGTGGTCGTCCGCCTTCAGCCGGGACTCGAAGATCACGCCGCGGGCGATCGCGAACGGGGACTGCCCGAAGGGGGCGGGGCGGCCGAGCCGGGCGGCCAGCGCGGACTTGTCCACCCCGGCCGCGTCCAGCACGGCGCGGCGGTGGCAGCCGGGATTGGCGGCCAGCGCGGCGAGGGAGCGGGCGTTCAGACTGCGCTGCGGGGCCGGTCCGCGCAGCTCGGCGAGCCGCTGGGCGAGCGGCTCAGCGGGCCCGCGCAGCGGGACGTTCGTCGAGACGTTCATGGTGCGGCCCAGTGTCGCATCCGGGTCCGACAACGCGGTGCGGACCGGGCGGTTCCGGCTCGTTCCGCCCGTAACCGGCCCGTCCTGCCCGCTACTCCGGGCCCGCGATCGTGGGCGCCGTCCGGGTGGGGGATCATGGAGCCCGGTGCTCAAGGGTGAGACCGACCGTTGACCGCCCCGCTGCGAGGAGCCTTCCATGCCCGCCCGAATCGTGCTGGTCCGCCACGGTGAGACCGAGTGGTCGGCCACCGGCCGCCACACCGGCCGCACCGACATCCCGCTGACCGAGGAGGGCCGCGCGATGGCCCGGGCGCTCGGCGCCCGGCTCGCCAAGGCCCCCTGGAACGGGCTGCCGGACGCGCTCGTCTACACCAGCCCGCTCGGCCGCGCCGAGGAGACCTGCGCCCTGGCCGGCTTCGGCGACCGCGCGGTGGAGCGCCCCGAACTGCTCGAGTGGGACTACGGCCAGTACGAGGGCCGCACCGGCGCCGACATCCGGGCCACCGACCACCCCGGCTGGCTGATCTGGCGCGACGGGGTGCCCGGCGGCGAGAAGCTCTCCGACGTGGCCGCCCGGGTGGACGCCTTCCTCGCCGAAGTGAACGGGGAGCACGGCGTCCCGGAGTCGGACTCCACCGTCATGCACTGCGCCGACCGGGACGTCGTCCTGTTCGCGCACGGCCACCTGCTGCGCATCCTGGCCGCCCGCTGGCTGGGCCTGCCGCCCGAGTTCGCCCAGCGCTTCAAGCTCGGCACGGCGGCGCTGTGCGTGCTGTCCTGGGAGTACGGCGCCCCGGCGGTGGAGGTCTGGAACGACCTGTCCCACCTGGATGGGCTCGACCAGGGCCACTGAAGCGGCGCCTGCGAGGACCGCTCAGGCCGCCGCGGCCTGGTCGTACCCGATCAGGAAGCGGCGGACCTCGGCGACCGAGGCGTGCGCGCGCAGCCGCCCCGCGGTGTCCGCCAGCATGCTGCGGATCCGGGCCGAGCGGACCTCGCCGAACAGTGCGACGGCGGCCGAGCCGTGGTGCGCCGCGCCCGCCAAGTCCCCCCGGCCGAGCCGGTCGTGGGCCAGTTCGGCGGTGTACAGCACCCGGTTGCGGACGAAGTGCGGCTCCTGCAGCGCTATGGCCAGCGCGGCCTGCTCGCTGGCGCGGTCCCAGTCCTCCAGCGCGGACCAGCACTGCGACTGCAGACCGACGATCTCCGCCTCCCCGAAGAAGGACATCCACTCCGGATCGGTCTCCGACGGCCCCCGGTCGAACAGCGAGTAGGCCCGGCCGATCGCGCGTTCGCAGGAGGAGCGGTCCCGCAGCACGGCCCAGGCGCCGGCCTCGCGCATCGCCAGCAGGGCGAGCAGTCGGGCGGAGTCCAGCTCCCGGGCGGCGGCCTGCCCGGCCTGCGCGGCGCGCAGCGCCTCGCGCGGGCGCCCGGCGTCCCGGGCGAGGAAGGCGCTGTTGCAGAAGACGTGCGCCTCCAGGGCCGCGTCCCCGGCCATCCGGGCGGTGGCGAGCGCCTCGGCGTAGAACGAGCGGGCGTCCGCGAGCCGGTTCGAGTCATGCGCCAACCAGCCGACGGAGATGGCCAGTTCACCGGCACCGGCCTGGAGCCGACGTTCCGTCTCGGCGCTGTAGTCACACTCGTCGAGCAGCACGTAGGCGGTCCGCAGCGACTGCCCGGCGAGTTCGTACAGGGCGTCCGCGCCGTGCGCGTCGTCGGCCAGTCTGATGTCCCGGACGGCCTGTTCGACGCCTTGCACCTCGGCGACGCCGATCCTGCGCAACGGCGGCACCGGCGCCGCCCGGCCGGGCACCACCGGCTCGGCGCCGAGCAGCGAGGGCGCGGCGAACTCCGCGCCGGGGAAGGCACCTTGGCGGGTGACCGGGCGATGGCCGATGGCCGGGCCGAAACCGATGGCCGGGCCGAAGCCGGCACCGGCGACGGGCCCGGCGGCGGCCGGCCGGTCGATGCCGATCACGGTGGCCAGCGCGGTCGAGCCGCCGGCCAGGAACGTACGGCGACGCACGTCGTCGTTCTCCTCGTCGAGATAGGGCGATCCATCGGGCCCCCTGGGCGCCGCGCCGGCCGACGGCCACGGGGGCCCTTCCGGAGCGGATGGATCCGCGTACGGCGAGGCAGCGTACGGGAGTTGGGTGGAGAGTGGTGAGCGCGGGGCGGGCAGGGGCGGGAACGGCGGGTGGAGTGGCGGGTGGGGCGGGGGTGCCCCGGTGGCCGCCCCGCCGCCGTCCGCCGAGCGGCGGCGGACGGCGGTGCGGGGGGCGAAGCCGAGGTCGGTGAGCGTGCGCCCCGGCCACATGTGCCGGAAGACCCGCTCGTAGGCGTAGTTGGGGCAGCGGATCTCACCGGACTCGACCCGTCCGACGTAGCGGGCGTCGCAGGACACGTGCTCGCCGATCTCGCGGGCGGCCCGGCGGACCGCCATGGCGAACTCTCCGGGTGAGCGGTCGCCGCGCAGTGCGCGCATCACGGGGTTGGGGGACGGTCGGTTCGGCTCGGCCGGTGGGGTGGCTGCCATGGCGCAGAGAGTACTCGGAGTCACCGATCAGCCACACTCGGTTGGCAGGACATCTGCCGTCAATGCGGTGCAAAGCGGGCGTAGTTGCCGGATATCCGCCATGAAATGCCATGCCTTGCTGTAAAGCGCCCCGTGGCCTCCGGCACTCCCGCCGCGTTGTCCTGATACGTGGAAGCCCAGGCCGCCCCCCGGCCCGTCCCCGCCCCCGAGGCCCCACCCCGGCGGCAGCGCTTCCGACCCGACGAGGTAACAGGAGGGCCCGTGATGGCCACCGGACTGCCACAGCACCGACCCGTCGCCGGGGGCGTGCTCGCCGCCGCCGCCCCCGCCCTGCTGCCCGACCCCGCCGACGACCGGTTCCCCGGCCGCGGCCCGGTCGAAGGCGGCCGCGGCTCCTGCGGCGGACTGCGCCGGGACCACCCCGTCCCCGCCGAGGACACCCTCGTCACCGGCTGCGACACCGTGACGGTCGCCCTGCGGCACGGCCTGGAAGCCGTCGACATCCTGCGACTGCGCCGCGCCTGCGGGGCCGTCCTGCAGAGCCGCAACGGCAGCACCGTCTCCTTCCTCGTCCCGGCCGGCACCTGGGAGACCTGGCACCTGCCCGGCAGCTCCTGTACGGCCGGCGCCCTGGTGCCCGGCGCCACCGACCCGCGCTGGGTGATCCCGCCCTCCGGTGCCAGCCGCTCCGCCCGCCCCACCGACGCCTGGGTGCTCCGCTCCGCCCTCTGCGAGGCCGCCTGCACGCTCACCGCAGGCGGCCTCGGCCCGTTCTAGCGGCGTGCCGCGCGGATCCCGCCGGGCCCGTACGCCTCCGGCCGGATCCCCGCGGCACGCCCCTGGGCGGGGTGTGCACCGCTGTGGCGACGCCTGACCTGTGTCGCCTCCGGCGGCTCCTGCTTATGCAGCCTCCGGCGACCCCGGCCCTGTGTCCGCCTCCGGCGACCCCGGCCCTACGTCGCCTCCGGCGATAATGGCCGACATGGGACGAAGCAACAGGGCCGCGCGCAGCCCCGAACCGGCGCTCACCACCGGCTCGGACGGCCGCACCCACGCCCAGGGCCCGCTGTCCCGGCCGGTCGGCTCCGGTCTGGCCGAGCTGCGCCCCGACCGCGACCGCCCGCAGGCCTGGACGCTGCTGATCGACGGCGCCCCGCAGTCCCTGGTCGACCTCGCCGACCCCACCCACCTGGGCTTCGAGTACCAGCGCCGGCTCGGCCACCTGATCGACCTGGTCGCCCCGGCCGGGCGCCCGCTGACCGTCCTGCACCTGGGCGGCGGCGCCCTCACCCTGGCCCGCTACGTGGCCGCCACCCGGCCGCGCTCCCGTCAGCAGGTCGCCGAGATCGACACCGCGCTCACCGAACTCGTGCGCGCCGAACTCCCCCTGGATCGCGGCTGGCAGATCAAGGTGCGCGGCGCGGACGCCCGCGAGGTGCTGGAACGCGCCCCCGAGGGCAGCGTCGACCTGGTCATCACCGATGTCTTCTCCGGCGCCCGCACCCCGGCCCACTGCACCACTGTCGAGTTCACCACCCTCGCGGCCCGCGCCCTCGCCCCCGGCGGCTGGTACACCGCCAACATCGCCGACGGCGGCGCCCTGCCCTTCGCCCGTTCCCAGGTCGCCACCCTCGGCGCGGTCTTCCCCGAGCTGTGCCTGACGGCCGACCCCGCCGTGCTGCGCGGCAAGCGCTTCGGCAACCTCGTCCTGGCCGCCGCCCATACCCCGCTGCCGATCGCGGACCTGAGCCGCCGGGTGGCCTCCGACTCCTCCCTCGGCCGGGTCGAACACGGCCGGGCCCTCACCGACTTCACCGCCGGCGCCACCCCGGCCACCGACGCCACCGCGGCGCCTTCCCCGGTGCCGCCGCCGGGCGTCTTCCGCTGACGGCCGCCCCGTCGACGACCGCCCTCCGGCGACGGCCGCCCGTTCCTCCCCGCCGCCGTAGAACCGTCGGCGGACGATCGAGTTGCGGCGCACACCGGCCACGGATGTCCGGCTGCCGACGCGAGGGGGCCGCATGCGCATCCGATCCGCCCGCCCGGACGGGGCCGAGCTGCTCACTGGCATCGCCCTGCGGGCCAAGGCCCACTGGGGCCATGACGAGGCGTTCCGGCCCGCCTGCCGGGAGGAGCTGACGCTGGACGCCGCCGCCGTCGAACGGGCGTCGACGGTGGTGGCCGAGGACGGTGGCCGGGTGCTGGGGTTCGCCGCCCTGACCGGCGCCCCGCCGTCCGGCGAGCCGGCCATGCCCTTCGTCGGGCCCGACCGGATCGGCCATGGCATCGGCCGGGCCCTGTTCGGGCACGTCCGCGACCGGGCCTGGTCCGCCGGCCCGCGCCGCTGCACCATCGACTCCGACCCGAACGCCGAGCCCTTCCGCCCGGCGACGGGCGCCGTCCGCGTCGGCAGCACCCCGTCCGACTCCCCGTCCGAGACTCCCCGTCCGGCTCCCTGCCCGGGCGGGAACTCCCACCGCTGGAAGGGGAACCGGCGCCCTGAGGCCGGCGCCGGGAGCCCCGCGCCGCCGACGGCGGCTCAGTGTCCGCGCGGCAGCCCCCGGTGCTTGCACATCGCCGCGCCGGTGAGCAGCAGTCCGGCGGCGATGGGGGCGAGCACCGCGGTCGCGGTGGCGGAGTCGTCCGCCCGGGCCGTCACGGTCGCGGTGTCGGCGAGGGCGAGCGTCTCGGGTGTGCCGCCGTCGGTCGGCGGGGCGGGGGCCGAGGCGCCGTCCGTGGCCGTACCGGTGGGTCGCGCCGTGCCGGGCCCGTCGTGGGCCGTGGCCTCCGGGACGGCGGGAGTTCCGGCGCTCTCGGGCCGGGCGGTGCCGGTCGGGTCGGCGGTGCCGGAGCGGGGGCGGGGGACGGCGGGCAGTGCGGAGGGTTCGCCTTCGCGGGAGGCGCGGGTTTCGCCGGGGCGGCCCTGGGCGGGGACGGTCCCGAGCAGGCCGGAGGCGAGGGCGAAGGCGTCGGGGACGGCGGTGCCCTGCCCGGGCAGGGGGAGTCCGCCGGAGCGGATGCGCTCCTGGAGGGTGTCGCCGACCGGGTCGGCGGCCCCGTCGGCCGGTTCGGTGGCGGCCCCGGTGGTGGGGCCGGGTACGGCGGCCCCGGACGGCCCCGGTCCGGCAGACCGGGCGGCTGAC
>NZ_MECK01000248.1 GCF_014596465.1 Streptomyces sp. CBMA123
GCCGACGCCGGGCCGGCCGCCGACGACCGGCCGCACGCCGGCGCCCCGCACGCCGGCGACCCGCGCGACAGCGGCCGGGCACTCAGTTGGTGACCGGCGCGTACCCGTGCTCCGCCGCCAGGACCGGCCGCAGCGCCCGGACGGCGTAGAAGTTCCGGGACTTGACCGTCCCCGGCGGCACCCCCAGCTCGACCGAGGCCTCCAGCACCGAACGGTCCTTCAGGTGCAGCTCGACCAGCACCTCGCGGTGGTGCTTCTGCACCCGCCGCAGCGCCAGCGCGATGTCCCGGGCGACCAGCACCTGCTCGTACGGGTCGTCGGCGACCGGCCGGTCCTCCACCGGCTCGCCGAAAACCTCCTTGGCGCGGGCGGCGGCCATCCGGTAGTGGTCGATCGCGATCCGCCGGGCGACGGTGAACAGCCAGGGGCGGCTGTGCTCCGGGCCGGCCGCGAGCGCCGCCGGGTTCTGCCAGGCGCGCAGCAGGGTCTCCTGGAGGATGTCCTCGGCCTTGCCGTGGTCGCCGCGGGTGGCCCGTAGCAGGGCGCGCAGCAGGTAACCCCCGTGCAGCCGGTGGATCTCGGCCAGGGAGTCGGGGTCGAGGGTCGGTCGGGCCGGGGCCGGCTCCGGGGTCGCCGCGGGGACGGCCGGGGGGCCCGCGGGCGGCTGGACTACGGGCGTGGGCTGAGCGACGGACTGCATCGACACGCGCTACCTCTCAGGTCGGGCAAGGGCACATGGCAGGGCTTCCGCCGGACATCCCCCGTGGCGGTTCACCCCAGCCTGCCGGGCGCCGCCAAGGACCTGCCAACGATCCGCCAACGCCCCGCCCCGCCGCGCCGGGCACCCGCCCCGTCGACGGGTGCCGCACCCGGTCCCTGCCCAGCCCCCGCTCAGTCCCCGTTCAGTCCCCGTTCAGCGCCTGCACCAGCTCCTGCACCCCGTCCTCGCCCCGGTGCTCGATCAGCACCGCGACCCACCCCGCCAGCCGCTCCCGCTCCGCCACCGTCCACCCCGGCGCCGACGGGTGCTCGTCCACCACCAGCGCCCGTGCCAGCCCCAGCAGCCCCGGCGTCGGCTCCGGCCGGCACCCCCGATCCGGCAGTACCCCCAGCGCCAGCCGCCGGGCGACCGCCGTCACCTCGGCCGCACTGCCCGCCGGCACCGCCAGCCCGGACGGCCCCGGCAGCACCGGCGCGCCCATCCGCACCAGCGCCGCGACGTACGCCCGCAGCTCCGGCCCGTCCGCTTCCATCCCGTGTTCCTCCCGTTCCGTCCCGCTCAACGTTGCGCCCGCCGAACGGGGTTCAGCCGCAGCCCGCGGGTGGCCGCCCCGTCAGTACGGGTACGGCCGGAAACCGCCGACCACGACCACCGATGCGACCGTCCCGTCCGCCGCCCGGCCGAGCCAGACCACATTGTCGTAGTCCGCCGTGAAGGTCACGAGGTCGGCCCCGAATCCGTCGTGGCGCACCCGCTCGAACCGGCCTGCGCCCAGCTCCTCCCTGGGCTGTGCCAGGTCGGTGCCGTCGCGCAGGTCCTGCTGGAACTGCCGGAACGGAAGGGTCAGTTCCTCCCAGGCCGTGGCGTCGGCGAAACACGCCACGGGGATGTCGGACACCGGGAAGCGGAACCGCCGACCCGGACGGAGGAACTCAGGGTCCTCGCCCACCCCGAGGGCGTTCTCCCAGGCGACCACCGGCGCCTCGGTCACGCGCAGCCGTACAGCGGCCACCTCGCAATCCTCCCCGTCCCCGTAGGACGCGGGTACCCACGCGGCCTCCACCCGGTAGCTGCCGGACGGGATCCGCTCGGCCAACTCCCGCCCCTCCGGCGTGTTCAGTTCGTAGTCGTCATCCGGCCACGGCGTGCTCACCACCAGCCGTCCGCTGGGCACCCGGATCGTGGTCACCTCCGTCACCTCGACCGTCTGGACGACCGTCAGCGGGTCGCTCCCCCGCACCCCCAGACCCTCGCCGGGGACGAAGACCGCCTCCAGCAGCGCCCGTTCATCCTGATCCGCCGCCAGGCGGGCATGTGTCGTGTGCGTCATGGCGGGAGCGTAGCGAGCGCCGCCGACAGTGGCGGGCCGGCCGGGGGCGGGTGCCCCCGGCCGGCCGTGGGTGCCGGGCGGGCCCTACTTCTTCGTCTGCGCCACCGGGGTCTGGTACGGGTGGTGGTGGGTGCCGCCGACGTGCAGTTCCTCGTCGGGCTTGGCGGCGAGCTTGGGCAGCACGTGGGTGCCGAACGGGTCGGTGACGGTCACGGTGGTGCCGGTGCGGCGCACCTCGTGCGGCGAGCCGATCGCATAGGAGGCGAGGGCGAGCCCGGTGCTCGGGGTCGGACTGGCGCTGGTGGTGGTGCCGAAGAGGGCGTTGGCGACGGTGAGGCTGGTCGGCGCCGTGCCGAGGGTGGTGTAGGCGGACTGTTCGCCGGCGTAGCCGCTGCCGAAGGCGGCGCCGCCGGTCACGGTGGTGCCGGTGGGCACGGTGACCGGCACGCTGGTGCCGGCCGGGCCCTGGACGGTGACCACGCCGCCCTGGACGTAGCCGCTGACGGTGCCGGCGTTCCGGGTCTGCTGCCAGGTGGCCTGCTGCTGGAGGGTGGTGCCGGCGTCGGTGAGGGTCTGGTTGACCATCGGGGTGTCGGCCGTGTACCAACCGCGGTAGGTGGACAGGATGTTCGTCAGGGTCTGCAGGGCGAGCCGGTCGTCGGTCAGGTTCGACTGGTGCATGAAGAACGGCCGGGGGTCGTTGCCGAGCACGTACCCGAGGGTGATCCTCACCTGCATCGGCAGCACGTAGTCCGCCCAGCCGACGTTCAGGTCCAGCGGCGGGATGCAGGTGGTGGTGGCCGGGTTGGCCTCGCAGTTGCCGCTGCCGCCGTTGGCCTTGGAGGTGTAGAGCCAGTTGTACTCGCTCACCTCGTCGGACTCGGTGGAGACGTTGTAGAAGACGTTGACCGGGTGGCGGGGCACGCCGAGCGCCGAGGCGATCTGCCGCTGGCCGGTCTCCCGGGAGGCGTCCACGCCGAGCCACTGGATGTTGTTCTGGCTGAGGGCGGCGAGGAAGTTCGGGTTGTCGTTGGGCTGCTGCGGCAGCATCACCGTGCCGGAGTGCTCGCCGGCGACCAGTTCGCCCGGCCGGAACGGCAGCCCGTTGGCCTGGCCGAACTGGATGTTCTGCTGGATCTGGCTGTTGACGGTGGCCTGGTCGACGTACTGGGTGGCGCCGGTGGAGTCGGTCTGGCACTTCCACGGGATCACGGTGAAGTTCTGCACGCAGCCCAGGAACGGGTGCTGGTAGGTGTGGTCGAGCCACATGAAGCTGTTCTTGTTCGCCAGCAGGGCGGTGGTCAGCGGGTCGGTGCCGCCGTTGGCCTCCGCGTAGTCCAGGCTGGGGCCGCCGTTGAACAGGAAGTCCAGGGTGTAGTCGTTCTGCTGCTCCCAGGCGACGGTGGCGGTGACGTCCGCGGGTGTCATCCGGATCGCGGTGGTCGCCGGGACGCTGCCGACGCAGTCGCCCTCGCCGGGGGTGCAGTGACCGCTCTGGCTCCACCGGGAGTTGGCGTTGAAGAGGTCGTCGATGTGGGCGGAGAAGTAGTTGCGCCAGTAGCCGAGGTGGACGCCCTTGGTGACCCAGTCCACGATGCCGTGTGCCAGCAGCCGGAACTGCTGCTGGTAGGAGTTGTAGGCGAAGGTCAGCACCAGCTGCTGGCGGCCGCCGGAGGTGTAGACCCCGGCGAGGGTGCCCTGGGTGCCGGTGCCGGGGATGGTCTCGGTCAGGTACGGCTCGAAGTGCGAGCCGGTGGCCGGGTTGTCGGGCAGCGGGGTGGGCAGGTAGCCGTACGATCCGCTGCCGCCGGCGGTGCCCTCGAAGGTCACCGGGCCGTTGAGGTAGTGGAAGGCGTCGGCCCGGGCGGAGGCGGTCGCGGTGGCGGTGGTGGCGTCCATCGAGCCGGACCAGGTGGGCGCGTTGAGGCCGGTGCCGGCGCCGGGCCAGACGTAGGCGTCCACCTGGCGGACCTGGTAGGTCTGCTCGTACCCGCTCAGCGTGCCGAGTTCGGCCGCGGAGAGCTGGGCCGGCGCGTCGTTGGGCAGCACGACGCCCTCGAAGTGCCCGTGCGGGGTGCCGTCGGCCAGGGTGTCGGCCAGGAAGCCGGCGGTGATGGTGGCACGGCTGGTGCTGGTCAGGTCGATGACGGTGGTCGGCACGCCCTCGGCGGAGAGCTGCTGCCGGATGCCCTCGACCCAGGGGTTGCCGTCGGTGACCACCAGGACGTTCAGGTCCACCCGCGAGGTCGTCGCGGAGGCGGGTACGACGGTGGCCAACCCGATCACCGCGGTGGCGACGGCCAGCGCGACGACGGGAAGGAAGCGGAAGGCTTTCACGCGAAAGCCCCCTGCGGTATTGCGGTGAGTCGACTCATGGCAGCCGATAATGCCCGCTCTGATCGGCCCCGCGCAGCCGCCTGGGAACAGGATTTACCAAGGGCTGGGGAATTGCTGACGATAGACCTCCCGGGGGCTGGCTCCAGGTCAATGTCCGTAGCGTGAACGGAATTTGATGAAAGCCTGAACAAGTGGCTCTGACCGGCGGTGATGCTCGTCCGGTCACCCTCCCCGGGGCTGCTGCCCCCCGGTTCTGGCGGGCGCCTGACAATACCCGCCGGCGCACGCCGACCGGGCTTTTCCGCACCGCCTCCGGAATACCGGCCAGGTCACATTCGGGCACTCCGCGCGAAGGCCCGTCCACCCGGCCGCCGGCGCCGCCGGGTGGCACACGGACGAGGCCCCGCCATCAGGACCCCGTCAGCGGTGCGTCAGCAGTGCGTCAATCCAGGCGTGGGCACGGGCGGACCGGCGCAAGCTGGGGGGCGTACCTGCAGGTCCGCAGGTCCTTCCGGAGGTGATCCGCATGTCCGTCGTCGCTGCGTTCCATTCCGTCGTCCCCGACGTGCGCCACCGGGGCCACGGGCTGCGCGCCGCGTTCGCGCAGGTGCTGGAGCGGCTGTCCGCCAGCCCGCTGGACAACTCCGTCCTGGGGGCGATGGGCGCGCCGCGCTCGACCGCCCGCCCGGCCGGGCTGCACGCCCACTGGCACCCCGTCACCCGCGAGGACGGGACTGCCGCACTCGAGGCCGACTGGCACCCCGGCTGCTGAGCGCGAGCGCCGTCAACGGGCCTCCCGGGGGCGGCGGTCGGCGGACGACCTCGGGCCCGACGCCACGCGAGCGGTCGGGCCCGAGGTCCTTGCCCTGTCGCGCCCACAACCGATAGACACGACTCCGGCACTGTGCGTGACATCCGGAGGCCCAGCCATGAGCGTGACGAATCGGTACCGGGACGCCTGGGAGGGCTTCTGGGGCGAGGCCCCCGAGGCGCCCGGCTCGGTGATCTGGGATGCCGAGCCGGCCCTCACCGCGGAGCGCCACCTCGCCCTGTTCGCGCCCTACTTGAGCGAGCCCCGGCTGCCCGTGGTCGACCTGGGCTGCGGCAACGGCCGGCAGACCCGCTTCCTCTCCGAGCACTTCCCCCGGGCCGTCGGGGTCGACCTCTCCGACACCGCCGTCGGGCTCGCCCGGCGCCAGGACCGGGCGGGCCAGGCCGAGTTCGCCCAGCTGGACGCCACCGACCCGGCCGCCGTCCGGGCCCTGCACGAGCGCCTGGGCGACGCCCACGTGTATGTGCGCGGGGTGATCCACCAGAGCGACCCGGCCGACCGCGGCCCGGTCGCCGAGGCCGTCGCCACCCTGCTCGGGTCGCGCGGCCGGGCCTTCGTCGTCGAACTGGCCGAGGCGGCCAAGGCCGTCCTGCGGGAGCTCGCCCAGTCCCCGGCCGGGCCGCCCGCCAAGCTGCGCCCGGTCCTCGCCCACGGCCTCGCCCCCGCCGAGGTGGCCGACGCGGCCTTCGACGGGCTGTTCCGCTCGGCCGGCCTCACCGTCCTGACCTCCGGCGAACTGCCGCTGTCCCTGACCGAGTTCACCCCGGACGGCGAGCGGATCGAGCTGCCGGCCTGGTGGCTGGTGGTCGGCCCGGACGGGCGGGAGCCGGCGCCGCGCTGAACCCGTTGACGCGGCGGGCTCGTTCGAGGAGTGTCGGGTCAAGTCGTCACAGCCGCGCGCGGAGCAGAGGGAGCCGGTCCATGGGCATCGCACGTCGTGATCTTCTCAGGTGGGGCGCCGGGGCCGGTGGTGCGGCCGCGGTCGGGAGCCTGTTCGGGGTGCCGTCCGCCGCCCGGGCATCGGGCACCTCGACCACCCCGGGCGGGCTGGCGACGGACAGTTGGATGGGCCGGCTGGACGGGAACCTGTCCCTGCTCGACCTCACCGTCCCCGGCACCCACGACTCCTGCTGCCAGAACCCCTGGTACGGCACCGAGTGGTCGCACACCCAGAACTGGGGCCTGCCCCAGCAGTTGCAGGAGGGCGTCCGCTTCCTGGACATCCGCTGCAACGGCCTGGAGGGGGCGCCCGACGAACTGGGGATCTACCACGCCGACGCCTACCAGCACCTCCGGCTCCAGGACGTGCTCGACCAGTGCCGGTCCTTCCTCCAGGCGCACCCGGGCGAGACGGTCCTGATGCGGCTGAAGAACGAGCACGCCGGCGGCCAGGCCCTGGACGACACGGAGTTCCAGCGGCGGGTGAACCACTACCTGGACGACCTGGGCTACCGCGCCCTGTTCCACCTCTACGGCTGGCCCACCCTGGGCGCGGCCCGCGGCAAGGTCGTGCTGATCGCCGACTTCGCCAACCCGTGGGGCCTGATCGGCTGGTCCAGCGGCCAGAACGACTGGTTCGACACCCAGGACGTCTGGCAGATCAGCGGACTCGACCCGCTGGGCGAGAAGGGCCGGGACATCGTCGCCCAGTTCGACAAGGCCTTCCTCAACCCGACCTACCCGAGGATGTTCGTGAACTTCCTCAGCTACGCCGGCGGCTACTGGCCCAAGACCAGCTCCCAGACCCTGATGGACCGCGCCGTCTACCCGTACCTGAACGCCCGCACCGGGCAGCGGGCCCGGTTCGGCATCGTGCCGATGGACTTCCCGGACTTCCATGTGAACGTGCTGCAGATGCTCATCGACAAGAACTTCGTCTAGCGGCCCCGGAGGGCCCCGGCGGCCGGGGCCCTCCGGGGGCGGCTCAGGAGGTCGGGGCGGCTCAGGAGGTCGGGGTCGCGCTCGGGGTGGCGCTCGCCGGATCCGGGGTGGGCGGGACCAGGACGCTCGCGCCGCCGGCGGGGTCGGTGACGAGTCCGGTGCAGCCGTCGCCGTCCTGCTGGTGGCCGCAGACCCGCAGGGTGGTGTCGGGCGCGGCGGCGTCGACCATCATCGAGTAGTTGTCGAAGCCCCAGTGGATCAGGGCGGTCTCCTGCCCGCCGGCGCCGGTGGTGATGGTGACGGTGTCCCCGGGGGCGCCGTCGGTGATCCCCGCCCAGGCGGCCCGGCAGCGGGGGCTGTAGTGGACGTACAGGACGACCTTGCCGATGTTGCCGGTCAGCAGGGTGCGGTCGTCGGCCTCGCACCCCATGGCCGCCGGGTCCTTGCCGGCGCAGCCGAGGCCCTGGCAGAGCCGGGCGGGCAGCGCGCTGGTGCTCGCCGCGGTCGCGGTCGGGGTGGTGGCCGGACGCCCGGCG
>NZ_MECK01000249.1 GCF_014596465.1 Streptomyces sp. CBMA123
CCCGGCGCCCAGCGGCACCGCGCCCGCCGCCGCGCCCGCCCCCACGGTCGCCGCGGCGAGCGTGCCGGTCGGCGGCTCGGCCCAGGTCAAGGACCCGGCCACCGGGGACGCCGTCTACATCGTGCAGCCCAAGGCCGGCCAGTACTGCGCCTTCTCCGCGGTGTGCACCCACTCCGGCTGCGCGGTGGACGCCCCGAAGAACGGCCAGCTGTACTGCCCCTGCCACGGCTCCCGGTTCGACGCCGCGACCGGCGCGGTGGTCAACGGGCCGGCGGTCAAGCCGCTGCCCCGGTACGGCGTCAGCAAGGACGGCGACAAGCTGACCCTGGGCCCGCAGCAGAGCTGACCGTACGGGCGCTACTCGTCGCGGTCCGGCCTGCCGCGCCGGGCCACCGCGGCCACCGCGCCGGCCAGGCCGCCGACGCCGAGCACGATGAAGGTGACCGGGACGACGATCCGTCCGTTCACCGTCTCGCCGTCGAGGGCCGCCACCAGGTAGCTGACGGCGATCGCGGTGAACAGGCTGCCCGCGATCAGCGAGAACAGGTCGAGCCGGTGCTTCCTCACTGCTGGACCACCTTGATGTCGCCGATGCCGATGCCGAGTTGGAGATCGAGGGTGCCCTTGGACGGCTGACCGTCCACCGGGCCGAGCTGGTAGACGTGCCGCCCGGTGCCGTCGTTGCGGTCGCCCGGCACGGTGACGTTGCCCAGGCCGACCCGGGCCACCAGGTCCACCGTGACGTCCGCCGGCACGGTGACGACCAGCTCGCCGGCGCCGAGGTCGACCTTGGTGGCGAGGGTGCTCCCGGCCGGGTCGAGGTGGGAGAGGTCCAGCCGGACGTTGCCGGCCCCCAGGTTGTAGCGGTCCTTCAGGTCGGCGGCCGCGGTGACCGTCCAGGAGCGGTCGCCGACGGCGTCCTGCACGGTGTGCGGCGAGTGGCCGGCGAAGGCCAGCGCCAGGGTGGTCAGCAGGCCCAGCACCGCGAGCTTGCGGGCCTTGCCGAACTTCGCGGCCAGCAGCAGCGTCAGGCCGATCACCAGCAGCCCGGTGGCCAGCACGACGGTGCTCAGCTTGGTGACGTCGGTGTGGCCGGCCGAGGCGGACCAGACCGCGGTGGCCGCGCCGATCGCCAGCAGGAAGCCGACGAAGCCGAGCGGTGAGCGCTCCCGGGGGTGCCGTACGGCGGCCGGCTCGCGGCGGCGCTCCGGGCGCTCCTTGCGCAGCGGGTCGCCCTCCGGCAGGTCGGTGCGCTGCCACCAGGCCGGTGTCGGGCCGCCGGGCGGCGGCACCTTCGGGCCCGCGCCGGTGTCGGTGGCGCCGTACGGGTTGCGCTCGGGGTGGCGAGGGTCCCACAGGTAGCCGCTAGGGCCGGGGGCGGGGGAGTCGGCGGGGACGGTTCCGGCGGCCTGGCCGGCGGCGTGCCGGGCCGTGGCATCCTCGTCCTGCGCCCAGCCGTGGCCCTCGGCCTCGGGGAAGTGACGGTCGTACGGGCCGCCGCGGCGGCGCTCGCGACCGCGGCCGCCGCGGCGGCGCTCCGGGTCGTAGCGCACCGCCAGGAAGACCAGGCCGCCGAGCAGCAGCAGTGGGAACAGCTGGTCGCCGTCGCCCATCGAGGAGAAGAACACCCCGGTGCCGATCACGGTCAGCAGCACCGCGCCGATCGACTGGCCGTCGACCCGGCCGGTCAGCACCCGCTGGAGCTCGGTGCGCCCGCCGCGGCGGCCGTCGGCGCTGCCCTCGGTCGGGACGATCAGCCAGGCCAGGCCGTACAGGAAGAGGCCGAGGCCGCCGGAGAGGCAGAGCACCACGGTGACCACCCGGAAGACCACCGGGTCGATGTCCAGATGCCGCCCGAGACCACCGCAGACGCCGGCCACCACGCGGTGGTGCTCGGTCCTGGTCAGCGGGGGGCGTTCCGGTTCCGGCGGGGCGGTGGGCCCGGTCTCCTGGATGTGGTCCTCGGTCATGGGCACCATCCTTCCGGCAGGGGCGGCCCGGCCCAACCGGGTAGGGCCCTGTCCGGACCCTGACTTGTCCCTGATAAGGCTGGGGGACACACCCTGATGCGCCCGGAGCCGCCCGCGTGGAACCATCGGTGGCGTGGCAGCACCCGGTACCGATCCCCGACCCCTCGCCTCCGACGCCGCCGCGTCGGCCGGCGCCGACCCGACCGCGCCCGACGGCGGGCGGCCGCCCTACCGGCGGCTGTACCGCAGCCCGCAGGGGCGGATGCTCGGCGGCGTCGCGCACGGCCTGGCGGTGCACCTCGGGCTGCCGGTCCGCTGGGTCCGGCTGGCCTTCGTCCTGCTGTTCTTCGCGCAGGGCATCGGCGCGCTGCTGTACGCGGCGTTCTGGTTCGTGGTGCCGATCGGCATCGGCGAGCCCTCGCAGCGCGGCGGCACCCACTGGGTGAACGTCAACGGCGTCTACGTCCCGACCTCGCCCTGGCTGCGGCCGGGCACCCCGCTGACCAAGTCGGGCGGGGGCGGCTGGGTCGGGCGGCTGCGCGAACTGCTCCAGCACGCGCTCCAGGGCGAGCCGGTCGCCGTGACCGCCGCCGAGGGCGGGGCCGAGACCCGGCCCGCCGGCAAGGGCGGGCAGGGCGGTATCGGCCAGCTCGCCGCCCTGGTCATGGTCGTGATCGGCCTGATCGCCCTGCTGAACGTGCTCGGTTGGCAGACCGCCAAGCCGTACACCTGGCCGCTGCTGGCGATCGGCGTCGGCGTGGCGCTGGTCTGGCGGCAGGCCGACGACTCGCGCTGGCAGCGCTGGTTCGGCATCGAGGAGGGCGAGAAGCGGCGCAGCGCCTACACCCGGGTCGGCGCGGGCGTGCTGCTCGCGGTGGTCGGCACCATCGCGCTGCTCGCCATGCAGGGCAGCGGCTCCACCCTCGGCTCGGTCATCGAGGCCTCGCTCGCGGTGCTCGCCGGGGTGCTGGTGCTGCTCGGCCCGTACGGCCTGCGGCTCTGGCAGGACCTCGGCGCCGAGCGCACCGCCCGCATCCGCGCCCAGGAGCGGGCCGAGATCGCCGCCCACATCCACGACTCGGTGCTGCACACCCTCACCCTGATCCAGCGCCGGGCCGAGGACCCCAAGGAGGTGCTGCGGCTGGCCCGCTCCCAGGAGCGCGAGCTGCGGCTGTGGCTGTACCGCCCGGAGGCCGCCGCCGAGGCCGCGCCGGACACCATGGCGGAGACCCTGCGGGCCGCCGTCGCCGAGGTCGAGGACCGGCACGGCGTCCCGGTCGAGCTGGTGATCGTCGGCGACTGCCCGATGGACGAGAGGATTGCGGCACAGATCCAGGCCGCGAGGGAGGCGACCGTCAACGCGGCCAAGTACGGTGGCGGGGGACCGGTCCAGGTCTACGCCGAGGTGGAGGGGAGGACGGTGTCGGTGTTCATCCGCGACCACGGACCCGGCTTCGACCCCGACACGGTGCCCGAGGACCGGATGGGCGTACGGGAGTCGATCATCGGCCGGATGAAGCGCTACGGCGGCACCGCTCGGGTGCGGCCGGCGGCGGGCGGCGGCACCGAGGTCGAGCTGGAGATGGAGAGAACGCATGACTGAGGCAGCGCCGGAGCGTACGGCCAGGGTCGTCCTGGTGGACGACCACCGGATGTTCCGCACGGGGGTCCGGGCCGAGATCGGCCGCACCGACGTGACCGGCATCGATGTGGTGGGGGAGGCCGACGACGTGGACTCGGCGGTCCGCGTGGTCGCCGAGACCCGGCCCGACGTGGTGCTGCTCGACGTCCACCTGCCCGGCGGCGGCGGCGTCGAGGTGCTGCGCCGCTCGGTCGGGGTGATGGGCGAGCAGGGCGGGGTGAAGTTCCTGGCGCTGTCCGTCTCGGACGCCGCCGAGGACGTCATCGGCGTGATCCGCGGCGGCGCCCGCGGCTACGTCACCAAGACCATCACCGGCACCGACCTGGTCGACGCGATCTTCCGGATCGCCGACGGCGACGCCGTCTTCTCGCCCCGGCTGGCCGGCTTCGTGCTGGACGCCTTCGCCGCCACCGACACCCCGCCGGTGGACGAGGACCTGGACCGCCTCACCCAGCGCGAACGCGAGGTGCTGCGGCTGATCGCCCGCGGCTACGCCTACAAGGAGATCGCCAAGCAGCTCTTCATCTCGGTGAAGACCGTGGAGAGCCACGTCTCCGCCGTCCTGCGCAAGCTCCAGCTCAGCAACCGCCACGAGCTCACCCGCTGGGCCACCGCCCGCCGCCTGGTCTGATCACCCCCGGCATCGAGCCCGCCCGGTCCGGTCTCTCCGGGCCGGGCGGGCTTGTCGGTGGGTGGCCATAGACTCGGAGTGCCATGAGTAGCCTCTTTGACGACCTTCCGCTCCCCGGTTTCGAGGCACTTGCCGCCGGGTCGAAGCAGCCCGGCGCGCCCATCGACGAGGAGCCCCCGCCGTACGAGGACGACGTTCCGTACGACGCGTACGAGGAGGCGATCCCGGACGGGCTGTTCCACACCGACCACGCCGCCGACGCGGAGCGGGACGCCTGGTACCGCAACGGCGCCGCCCGTACGGTGATCGATCCGGCGCAGCTGCTGGAGGGGATGAACGACCCGCAGCGCGAGGCGGTGCTGCACGCCGGCGCGCCGCTGCTGATCGTGGCCGGCGCCGGCTCCGGCAAGACCCGGGTGCTGACCCACCGGATCGCCTACCTGCTGGGCGCCCGCGGGGTGCAGCCGGGCGAGATCCTGGCGATCACCTTCACCAACAAGGCGGCCGGCGAGATGCGCGAGCGCGTCGAGGCGCTGGTCGGCCCGCGTGCCCGGGCGATGTGGGTGTCCACCTTCCACAGCGCCTGCGTGCGGATCCTGCGCCGCGAGTCCAAGCAGCTGGGGTTCACCTCCAGCTTCTCGATCTACGACTCGGCCGACTCGCAGCGGCTGATGTCGCTGGTCTGCCGCGACCTCGACCTGGACCCGAAGCAGTTCCCGCCGAAGTCCTTCACGGCGAAGGTCAGCAACCTGAAGAACGAGCTGATCGACGAGGAGACCTTCGCCGACCAGGCCGCCAACCCGATGGAGAAGAAGCTCGCCGAGGCGTACGCGCTCTACCAGCGGCGGCTGCGCGAGGCCAACGCGCTCGACTTCGACGACATCATCATGACGACGGTGAACCTGCTCCAGGCCTTCCCGGACGTCGCCGAGCACTACCGCCGCCGGTTCCGGCACATCCTGGTCGACGAGTACCAGGACACCAACCACGCCCAGTACATGCTGGTCCGGGAGCTGAGCGGGGGATCCGTCACGGCCGCGCCGAAGCGCACCGCGGACGGGGACTTCGTGAACCCGGCCGCCGCGCACCTCGCCGAGGTGCCGCCGGCCGAGCTGTGCGTGGTCGGTGACGCGGACCAGTCGATCTACGCCTTCCGCGGCGCGACCATCCGCAACATCCTCCAGTTCGAGGAGGACTACCCGAACGCCACCACGATCCTGCTGGAGCAGAACTACCGCTCCACCCAGACGATCCTGAGCGCCGCCAACGCCGTCATCGAGCGCAACGCCAACCGGCGCGAGAAGAAGCTCTGGACGGCCGGCGACCACGGCGAGAAGGTCGTCGGCTACGTCGCGGACGACGAGCACGGCGAGGCCCAGTTCATCGCCGACGAGATCGACCGGCTCACCGACAAGGGCGAGGCCAAGCCCGGCGACGTCGCGATCTTCTACCGCACCAACGCCCAGTCCCGGGTGTTCGAGGAGGTGTTCATCCGGGTCGGCCTGCCGTACAAGGTGGTCGGCGGGGTGCGCTTCTACGAGCGCAAGGAGGTCCGGGACGTCCTGGCGTACCTGCGGGTGCTCTCCAACCCGGAGGACACCGTGCCGCTGCGCCGGATCCTCAACGTGCCCAAGCGCGGCATCGGCGAGCGGGCTGAGGCGATGGTCGACGCGCTGGCCGCGCGGGAGCGGATCTCCTTCGCCCAGGCGCTGGTCCGGGTGGACGAGGCGTACGGGATGGCCGCGCGCTCGGCCAACGCGGTCAAGAAGTTCAACACCCTGATGGCCGGGCTGCGCCAGGTCGTCGAGTCGGGCGCGGGCCCGGCCGCGGTGCTGGAGGCCGTCCTGGAGGAGACCGGCTACCTGGCCGAACTCCAGGCCTCCACCGACCCGCAGGACGAGACCCGGGTGGAGAACCTCCAGGAACTCGCCTCGGTGGCGCTGGAGTACGAGCAGGACCCGGGCGAGCGGCCGGACGCCGGGGAGGAGGGCACGCCGCCGGTCGGCTCGCTGGCCGACTTCCTGGAGCGGGTCGCGCTGGTCGCCGACTCGGACCAGATCCCGGACGACGACGAGGAGGGGCAGGGCGTCATCACGATGATGACCCTGCACACCGCCAAGGGCCTGGAGTTCCCGGTGGTCTTCCTGACCGGCATGGAGGACGGGATCTTCCCGCACATGCGGGCGCTCAACCAGGTCAAGGAGTTGGAGGAGGAGCGCCGGCTCGCGTACGTGGGCCTCACCCGGGCCCGCGAGCGGCTCTACCTGACCCGCTCGGTGCTGCGCAGCGCCTGGGGGCAGCCGGCCTACAACCCGGCCTCGCGGTTCCTGGAGGAGATCCCGGAGGCGCTGGTCGACTGGAAGCGGAGGGGGGCGGCCCAGGCGCCGGTCCAGCGCGGCTTCTCCTCGGGCTCGTCCGGCTCGTCGGGCTCGTCCTGGGGCAAGTCCTCCTCCGGGGGCGGGAGTTCGCGGTCCTCCTCGGCCGGGTCGGCCTCGCCGAAGGCCGGCTGGGGGCAGTCGGTGCGGCGCGGCGGCAAGGTCGTGGAGCGCGACGTCGTCTCGCTGGCCGTCGGCGACCGGGTCACCCACGACACCTTCGGGCTGGGCACGGTGGTCGGTGTGACGGGCGTCGGCGACAACGCCCAGGCCGAGGTGGACTTCGGCAGCACCGGCCGCAAGCGGCTGGTGCTGCGCTACGCGCCGGTCGAGAAGCTGTAGGGCCTGGCCGGCCGAGGCGGCTCCTGGTCCCGTCCTCGAACTCCCGCCCCACGGGCGGGAGTTCGGTCTCAGCGCGGGTCCAGCCCGTTCGAGAGGAACCAGGGCAGCGGGTCGACCGGACCGCTGCCCTGGGGCCTGATCTCGAAGTGCAGGTGCGGGCCGGTGCTGTTGCCGCTGCTGCCGACGAAGGCGATCACGTCGCCCTGCTTCACCGGCCCCTTGCGGACCTTGTACGCCCGCAGGTGGCAGTACCAGGCCTCGGTGCCGTCCGGCATCTTCAGTATCGACATGTAGCCGTAGAACGGGTTCCACTGCGTCCGGAGCGTCCCGTCGGTGACGGCGTAGACCTCGGAGCCGCCGTCCACCGGGAAGTCGATGCCGGTGTGCCGCCTGGCCCAGTGGGTGCCGGCCGCGCCGAACAGTTCGCCGAGGCCGTGCTGGGCGACCGGCATGACCACCGTCGGCTTGGCCGGTTCGGGGGTCGGCTGGGCGGTCGGGGCGCCGGTCGGCCGGCCGTCCCCGGGCTGGCTGACGGGCTTCGGCGAGCAGGGTGGCGGCGGCCACGGCGTCCTGGATGGCGAGGTTGATGCCGACCCCGCCGGCCGGGGACATCGCGTGGGCGGCGTCGCCGATCAGCAG
>NZ_MECK01000250.1 GCF_014596465.1 Streptomyces sp. CBMA123
ACCGCGCCTCGCCGCCGCCCGCCTCGCCCTGCTCACCCGCGGCGCCGAGGCCACGGCCCCCGGCGACGTCACCGTCCTCGCCCAGGCAGCGGCCCACGGACTCATCCGCTCCGCCCAGTCCGAGAACCCCGGCCGCTTCCTCCTCGTCGACCTCGACGACGACCCGGTCTCCGACGCCGCCCTGCCCTGCGTCCTCGCCGCCCCCGACGAGCCGCGCCTGGCCGTCCGCGGCGGCGCGGTGACGGCGCCCCGGCTGCGCCTCCTGGCCGCCGGGGAAGGCCGGGCCTGGACCTGGAACCCCGCCGGCACCGTCCTGATCACCGGCGGCACCGGCACCCTCGGCGCCCTCGTCGCCCGCCACCTCGTCACCGAACACGGCGTCCGCCACCTCCTGCTCACCGGCCGCCGCGGCCCCGGCGCGCCCGGCGCGGCCGAACTCCTCGCCGACCTCGCGGCCCTCGGCGCCGACGCCCGCGTCGCCGCCTGCGACACCGCCGACCGCGCCGCCCTCGACGCGCTCCTCGCCACCGTCCCCGCCGAACACCCGCTCACCGGCGTCGTCCACGCCGCCGGAGTCCTGCACGACGGGCTGCTCGAAAGCCTGACCGACGACCAGCTCACCGAGGTGCTGCGCCCCAAGGCGGACGCCGCCTGGAACCTCCACCGAGCGACCCGGCACCTGGACCTCTCGGCCTTCGTCCTGTTCTCCTCCTTCGCCGCCACGGCCGGCGGCCCCGGCCAGGCCAACTACGCCGCCGCCAACGCCTTCCTCGACGCCCTCGCCCACCGCCGCCGTGCCGAGGGCCGCCCGGCCGTCTCCCTGGCGTGGGGATACTGGGGAGAATCGAGTGGAATGACGGCCACGCTGGGTGCCGTGGACATCGCCCGCTTCACGCGCTCCGGCATGCTGCCGCTCACGGCCGGCCAGGGCCTCGCCCTGCTCGACGCCGCGAGCCGCATCGACCGACCGCACCTGGCCCCGATCCGGCTCGACCGGCGCGCCCTCGCCACGACCGGGGACGCGCCGCTCTTCGCCGAGCTCGCGCCCCGCCGCGCCGTCCGGCGCACGGCCGCCGGCACCTCGTCCGGTCCCGGCCGTGGCCGCATGGACCGGCTGTCCGGCCTCGCCGCCGCGCAGCAGGAGAAGCTGCTGCTGGACGTCGTCGTCGGACACCTCGCCGCCGTCCTCGGCCACGGCTCGCCCAAGGCCGTCGACCCCGAGCGCGGATTCCTCGACCTCGGCATGTCCTCGCTGACCGCCGTCGAGCTCCGCAACCGCCTCAACGCCGAACTCGGCCTGCGGCTGCCCACCACGACGATCTTCGACCACCCGTCGCCCACCGCCCTCGCCGGGCGGCTGCGCGAGCTCGTCGGCGCGCCCGTCACCGCCGGGAGCCGGCCCGTCTTCGCCGAACTGGACGACCTGGAGACCGCGCTCTCGGCCACCGAACTGGACGCCGACTCCCGCACCCGGCTCCTCGCCCGCCTCAGGAGCCTCCAGTGGCGGCTCGACGGCTCCTCCGGGCCCGCCGACGGGCCGGCCACGGCCGCCGACGGGCCGGACGACGCGCTCGACGACACCACCGACGACGAGATGTTCGACCTGATCGACCGCGAACTCGGACTCGCCTGAGGGCCGCGCGCGGACCCGCCGCTGCCCCGCGAACCCGTACCACCCTTCCGAACTGCGAGGTTTCCCACCCATGGCCAGCACGTCCGAGGACAAGCTCCGCGACTACCTCAAGAAGGTCACCGCGGACCTGCGGCGCACGAAGCTGCGCCTGGAGTCCGTCGAGGCGAGGGACGCCGAGCCGATCGCGATCATCGGGATGGCCTGCCGCTACCCCGGCGGCGTCCGCACCCCGGAGGACCTCTGGCGGCTGGTCGCCGACGGCGCCGACGCCATCGGTGACCTCCCGGAAGACCGAGGATGGGACACCGGGGGCCTCTACGACCCCGCCCCCGGCACCCCCGGCAAGAGCTACGTGCGCCACGGCGGATTCCTCGACGGCGTCGCGGACTTCGACGCCGAGCTGTTCGGCATAGCCCCCCGCGAGGCCCTCGCCATGGACCCGCAGCAGCGGCTCCTGCTCGAATCCGCCTGGGAGGCCGTCGAGCGCGCCCGGATCGCCCCCGCCGCCCTGCGCGGCAGCGACACCGGCGTCTTCATCGGTGGCGCCGACACCGACTACGGCTCCCTCGCCCGGCAGACCGACGAGACCGAGGGACACCTGCTCACCGGCGGCGCCGTCAGCGTCCTCTCCGGCCGGATCGCCTACACCCTCGGCCTGGAGGGCCCGGCCGTCACCGTCGACACCGCGTGCTCCTCCGCCCTCGTCGCGCTCCACCTCGCGGTCCGCGCGCTGCGCGCCGGCGAGTGCTCGATGGCCGTCGCCGGCGGCGTCGCCGTCATGCCGACCCCCCGGCTGTTCACCGAGTTCTCCCGTCAGCGCGGCCTCGCCCCCGACGGGCGCTGCAAGCCCTTCGCGGAGGCGGCGGACGGCACCTCCTGGGCCGAGGGCGTCGGCGTCCTGCTCGTCGAGCGGCTCTCGGACGCCCGGCGCCTCGGCCACGAGGTGCTCGCCGTCGTCCGCGGCACCGCCGTCAACCAGGACGGCGCCAGCAGCCGCCTGACCGCGCCCAACGGCCCCTCCCAGCAGCGCGTCATCCGCGCCGCCCTCGCCAACGCCCGGCTCACCGCCGACCAGGTCGACGCCGTCGAGGCCCACGGCACCGGCACCACCCTCGGTGACCCGATCGAGGCCCAGGCACTGCTGGCGACGTACGGGCAGGACCGACCGGCCGACCGGCCGCTGTACCTCGGCGGCGTCAAGTCGAACATCGGCCACGCCCAGGCGGCGGCCGGTGTCGCGGGCGTGATCAAGACGGTGATGGCGCTGCGCGCCGGCGTGCTGCCGGCCACCCTGCACGTCGACGAGCCGTCCTCGCACGTGGGCTGGACGGAGGGCGCCGTCGAGCTGCTGACGGAGGCCCGCGACTGGCCGGAGACCGGCCGTCCGCGCCGGGCGGGCGTGTCCGCCTTCGGCATCAGCGGCACCAACGCCCACGTGGTCCTGGAACAGGCGGTGGAGATCCCGGCGGAGGAGCCCTCGGAGGCCGCCCCGGTCCCGGCCGTCGTGCCGTGGGTGCTGAGCGGTCGGACGCCGGACGCGCTGCGTGCCCAGGCCGCCCGCCTGCGCGACGTCGCTGCGGGCCTGCCGGTCGCGGACGTCGCGGCGGCGCTGGCCACGAGCCGGTCGATGCTCACCCACCGGGCCGTGCTGGTCGGTTCGGATCGGGACGCGCTGCTGCGTGGACTCGACGCGCTGGTGGCGGGTTCGGGCGGGGCCGTCGAGGGAGCGGTCCGGGGCGGCGGGACGGCGTTCCTGTTCTCGGGGCAGGGGTCGCAGCGGCTGGGGATGGGGCGGGAGTTGTACGCTCGCTTCCCGGTGTTCGCGGAGGCGTTCGACGCGGTGTGCGCGGAGCTGGACCTGCCCGTGCGCGAGGTGGCGTGGGGTTCGGACGCGGAGCTGCTGAACCGGACGGAGTACGCCCAGGCGGCGCTCTTCGCCGTCGAGGTCGCGCTGTTCCGGCTGGTCGAATCACTGGGTGTGCGGCCGGAGTTCGTGGCCGGGCACTCGATCGGTGAGGTGGCTGCGGCGCACGTCGCGGGGGTGTTCTCGCTGGCGGACGCCTGCGCCCTGGTGGCTGCTCGCGGCCGGCTGATGCAGGCGCTGCCGGCGGGTGGCGCGATGCTCGCGGTGCAGGCGACGGAGGACGAAGTCCTGCCGCTGCTGGGTGAGTTCGTGTCGATCGCCGCGGTGAACGGCCCGCGCTCGATCGTCGTCTCCGGCACGGAGGAGGCCGTCGCGGAGATCGAGGCGCACTTCGCCGATCGCAAGACGACGCGGTTGCAGGTCTCGCACGCGTTCCACTCGCCGCTGATGGACCCGATGCTGGAGGACTTCCGTACGGTCCTCGACGGGCTGACGTACCAGGCACCTTCGATTCCGCTGGTCTCCAACCTCACCGGCGACCTGGTCGAGGGCCTTCAGGGGCCCGACTACTGGGTGCGCCACGCCCGCGAGGCCGTCCGATTCGCCGACGGTGTGCGCGCGTTGGAGGCTGCCGGCGTCACCCGCTTCCTGGAGCTCGGCCCCGACGGTGTCCTGACGGCGCTGGCGGCCTCCACCCTTTCCGACGACGCCGTGCCGGCCTCCGCCCTCCGCAAGGACCAGGCCGAGGACACGACCCTCCTGACCGCGCTCGCACGCCTGCACGTCACCGGCGCGCCCGTCGACTGGGCCGCCCTCTTCGCCGGCGCCGCCGTCCGCCCGGTCGACCTGCCGACCTACGCCTTCCAGCACCGCCGCTACTGGCCCACCGCCGCCACGACGGCCGGCGACCTCGGCGCCGCCGGCCTCGACACCGCCGACCACCCGCTGCTCTCCGCCTCGCTCGAACTCTCCGACGACGACGGCCTGGTGTTCACCTCCCGGCTCTCCCGCCAGTCACACCCCTGGCTCGCCGACCACGTCGTGCGCGGCAACGTCCTGCTGCCCGGCACCGCGTTCCTCGAACTGGCCGTCCGCGCCGGCGACGAGGCCGGCTGCGACCGCGTCGAGGAGCTGACCCTGGCCGCACCGCTCGCCCTGCCCGAGCACGAGGGCGTCCAGTTGCAACTGCGGGTCGCCGCGGCCGACGAGAACGGCCGCCGGGCCTTCGCCGTCGCCTCCCGGCCCGAGGGCGCGGACGGCCGCGCCTGGGACCAGCACGCGACCGGCGTCCTGGCCGTGGGGGAGGCGCGCACCGCGTTCGACACGTCCGTCTGGCCGCCGACCGGTGCCGAGGCGGTCGACCTGGCCGGGCTGTACGAGGGCATGGCCGACGGCGGCTACGCGTACGGCCCGGTGTTCCGGGGCCTGCGGGCGGCCTGGCGGCGCGGGGACGAGGTCTTCGCCGACGTCGCCCTGCCGGAGGGCACCGAGGGCACCGGCTACGGCCTGCACCCGGCGCTGCTGGACGCCGCGCTGCACGTGACGGCGGTCAACGGGATGCCGCACGGCGTCGTGCCGTTCGCGTGGGAGGACGTGTCACTGCACGCCTCCGGCGCGTCCTCGGTGCGCGTGCGCGTCACGCGGACCGGTGAGGAGTCCGTCGCGGTGGCGGTCGCCGACGCCGAGGGCTCGCCGGTGGCGTCGGTGGGGTCGCTGGCCCTGCGCGCGGTGTCGGCCGGGGAGCCGGCGGCCGGGCGGGACGGGTTGTTCCGGGTGGACTGGGTGCCGGTGAAGGTCTCCGAGGCGCCGGAGTTCGTGGCGGTGGGGTCGCTGGCGGAGGTGCCGGTGGAGGTGCCGCCGGTGGTGGTCATCGAGACGGCCGCCGTCGACGACGACGTGCACGCGCGGACGGCGCAGGCGCTGGAGCTGGTGCAGGGCTGGCTGGCGGAGGAGCGTTTCGCGGGCTCGCGGCTGGTGTTCGTGACGCGTGGTGTGGTGGCGGGCGAGGACCTGCCGGGCGCTGCGGTGTGGGGTCTGGTGCGGTCGGCGATGTCGGAGGAGCCGGGCCGGTTCGGCCTGGTGGATCTGGCGGGTTCGGAAGAACTGCCGTCCGCCGCCCTGGGCGTGGACGAGCCGCAGCTGCTCGTGCGCGACGGGGAGGTCTTCGCGGCCCGGCTCGTGCGCGCCGAGTCGGCAGGCGAGCCGGCGGGCGAGCCGGCGGCGTGGGCGGGCGAGGGCACGGTCCTGATCACCGGTGGCACGGGCGGCCTGGGCCGGGTCATGGCCCGGCACCTGGCCGTCCGGCACGGTGTGCGGAAGCTGCTGCTGGTCAGCCGCCGGGGCGCGGACGCGGAGGGCACGGCCGAGCTGCTCGCCGAGCTGGCGGAGGCCGGTGCGGAGGCCGTCGTCGAGGCCTGTGACGTCGCCGATCCGGCCGCGGTGGCAGGCCTGTTCGCGCGGCACGAGATCCGCGCGGTCGTCCACACGGCCGGCGTGATCGACGACGGCGTGATCGGCTCCCTGACCGCTTCGAGGGTTTCGGAGGTCCTGCGCCCGAAGGCGGACGCCGCCTGGAACCTGCACCAGGCCACGAAGGACCGCGAGTTGACGGCCTTCGTCCTGTTCTCCTCCGTCTCCGGCGTCTTCGGCGGCCCGGGGCAGGCCGCCTACGCGGCGGGCAACGCCTACCTCGACGCGCTGGCGCTGCACCGCCGTTCGCTCGGCCTGCCCGCCGTCTCGCAGGCCTGGGGCCCGTGGACCCGCGACGGCGGCATGATCGGCACGCTCTCCGACGTCGACCTGCACCGGATCGCCCGCTCGGGCATGCCGGAGCTCACCCCCGCCGAGGGCGCCGCGCTGTTCGACGCCTCGCTCGCGGCGGGCGAGCCCGCGATCCTGCCGGTCCGGCTGGACCTCGCGGTGCTGCGGGCCCAGGACTCGGTACCCGCCCTGCTGCGCACCCTGGTGCGCGGCCGCGTCCGGCGCGCCGTGGTCGCCGGCTCGGCCGCCTCGGCGGGCCTCGCGCAGCGCCTGTCGGGGCTGGGCGAGGACGAGCGGCGTGCGGCCGTCCTGGAGCTGGTGCGTGACCGGATCGCCCTGGTCCTGGGCCACGATGCCGGCTCGGTCGTCGACCCGTCGCGGGCGTTCCAGGACCTCGGCTTCGACTCGCTGACGGCGGTCGAGCTGCGGAACCGGCTGCGGTCGGCGACCGGTCTTCAGCTGCCGACCACCGTCGTGTTCGACTACCCGACGGCGAGCGCGCTGGCCGGCTTCGTCCTGGAGGGCCTGTTCGGCGCCGAGGAGGCCGACGAACTCCCGGCCGTTCGAGCGGTGTCGTCGGACGACCCGGTGGTCATCGTCGGCATGGCCTGCCGCTACCCGGGTGGCGTCGAGTCGCCGGAGGACCTGTGGCGGCTGGTGGCCGACGGCGTGGACGCGGTGTCCGAGTTCCCGACGAACCGCGGCTGGGACGTCGACTCGCTCTACAGCGAGGACCGGTCCGTCCCGGGCACGTCGTACACCCGGCGGGGCGCGTTCCTGCACACCGCCGGGGAGTTCGACCACGAGTTCTTCGGCATGAGCCCGCGCGAGGCGCTGGCGACCGACGCGCAGCAGCGCCTGCTGCTGGAGACCTCGTGGGAGGCCTTCGAACGGGCCGGCATCGACCCGGTGTCGCTGCGCGGCAGCCGGACCGGCGTCTTCGCGGGCATCATGTACACGGACTACCGCTCGCTCCTCGACAGCGAGGAGTTCGAGGGCTTCCGAGGGAACGGCAGCGCCCCCAGCGTCGCCTCCGGCCGGGTGTCCTACACCTTCGGCTTCGAGGGTCCGGCGGTGACGGTGGACACGGCGTGCTCGTCGTCGCTGGTGGCGATGCACCTGGCGGCGCAGGCGCTGCGCGGCGGTGAGTGCTCGCTGGCGCTCGCGGGTGGCGTGACGGTGATGTCGACGCCGAACACCTTCGTGGAGTTCTCGCGCCAGGGCGGTCTGTCGGCCGACGGTCGGTGCCGTTCGTTCGCGGACGCGGCGGACGGTGTGGGCTGGGGCGAGGGCGTCGGCATGGTCGTGTTGGAGCGGCTGTCGGACG
>NZ_MECK01000251.1 GCF_014596465.1 Streptomyces sp. CBMA123
TGCGGCCGCGGCGGCGTGGGCGGGGCGACCGGCCGGCGGCGGTCGGGCCGGAGGCCGCGGTGGCGCGGGCCGGTGGGGGGAGGAACTCCCGGATACCCCCGGCCCTGCTGGGGCCGCTGTTGGTGGGCGGTGTGTTCTCGCTGCTGGTGCTGGGGGTGGTCGCCGTGGTGCTGTTCGCAGGCTGACGGCCCCGGTGGCCGCCGCCGCGCCGGTCCGGGGGGTGGGCGAGATTACCGGGCGTGGCAGGGTGCGCCTAATGTGTCCGTGGGATTTGTTCGAACAGCGGTCTGCGGTGGGGTTTCCGCCGCGGCGGCGGTAGGTGGAATCGAGAGGGGGAGCGGTCGCCGATGGGCTTGCAGGACCGGCCGGAGGCGGCCGAGGCGGAGCGGTTGCTGGCCGGTCGGTACGAGCTCGGTGAGCGGCTCGGCCGGGGCGGGATGGGCACGGTCTGGCGGGCCTGGGACCGGATGCTGGACCGCGAGGTCGCGGTCAAGGAGCTGACCGTCAACCACCTGCCGGAGGAGGACCTGCAGATCCTGCACACCCGGATGAAGCGGGAGGCCAGCGCCGCCGCCCGGATCAAGCACCCCGGTGTGATCACCGTGCACGACGTGCTGGAGCAGGACGGCCGGCCCTGGATCGTGATGGAGCTGGTCGACGGCCGCTCGCTGGCCGACGTGATCAGCCAGGACGGCACCCTGCCGCCGCGCGCCGCCGCCGAGGTCGGCAGCCAGGTGCTCGCGGCGCTGCACCGCGGTCACCAGCTCGGTGTGCTGCACCGGGACGTCAAGCCGGCCAACGTGCTGCTGGAGCGCGGCACCGGGCGGGTGGTGCTGCTGGACTTCGGCATCGCGAAGTACGAGGGCTCGACCGAGCTGACCCGGCCCGGCGACCTGGTCGGCTCGCCGGACTACCTGGCACCCGAGCGCGCCCAGGGCGAGCGGCCCGGGCCGGCCTCCGACCTGTGGGGCCTCGGGGCGACGCTGTACGCGGCGGTCGAGGGCCAGTCGCCGTTCCGCCGGGACTCGCCGATCACCACGCTGGCCGCGGTGGTCGACGAGCCGCTGCCGGAGTCCCGCCGGGCCGGCCCGCTCGGGCCGGTGCTGGCCGCGCTGATGGCCAAGGACCCGGCCGACCGGCCGAACGCCGACGAGGCGGCCCGGATGCTGGCCGAGGTGCAGTCCGGGCACACCATGGGGCTGAAGACGGTCGGGGCGCCGGCCGCGCCGGTGCGCACGCCCACCCAGTCGGTGCCGGTGGTGGACCGCAGCGCGGGGCAGGACGGGACCGTCGTGGTGTCGCCGGAGGGTTCGGACGACGCGGAGGGCTCGGAGGATCCGACCGATCCGCGTCCGGCCGGGACCGCCCCGACCGCGGTGGCATCCGTGCCGTCCGCCCAGCCCGTTCCGGTGGTCCCGATGGTTCCGGTTGGTCCGGTTGGTCCGGTCGTCGGGGACACCTCCGGGGGCGTGGCCGCTGGCGGGCAGGCGCACACCTCCATCGGCGCGCCGGTCGCGCACTCCGCCGCGCCCGCGCGCGGTCCGGCCAAACGCCGCAGCCGGATGAAGCTCGTCGCCATCGCCGTGGCGGTCGGCGTGCTGGCGGCCGCGGCGACCTTCCTCGCCACACGGCACCTGACCGGCTCCCACACCGCCGACCCGGTGGCCACCGGGCAGCCGGACACGCCCGATCCCACCGAACCGGACCCGACCGGCGCCCCCACCCCGGGCGCGTCCGCGCCGGCCGGCTACCGCTGGGTCGACGACCCGGGCGGCTTCCGCTTCCCGATGCCGGTCGCGACCCCGGCCTGGCAGCGCAGCACCGGGACGGACGCCAACCAGATCTTCTACAGCCCCGACAACCGGGTGCACTACCTGCAGTTCGCGGTCACGGTCGGTCAGTCGACCAAGCCGTTGGACCACATGCGGCAGATGGAGGTCAACGTCTCCAAGTCGCTCAAGGACTACAAGCAGCACCGGATGGCCAGCGCCGTGGTGAACGGCCACGAGGCGGCCACCTGGGAGTTCAGCTACGCGGCCAAGGAGGGCGGACGCCGGCGGGCGATCGAGACCGAGTTCATCGACGATGACGGCACCTCCTACGCGATCTACGCGTCCAGCCCGGACAAGGGCGACGAGTGGCAGCAGGCCGAGCAGCGGTTCACCACGGTGCTGAACCACTTCACGCCCACCCGCTGAGACGGCCCGGCCCGGTGGCGGGTCGGCCCGGGTCGGCGGGTGGCGGCCCGTACGGGCGGAGCGCCCCGCTTTGGCCCGACTGCGGCAGATTCTTGTTACCGACGGGTACCGCACCGGCCGCCGAAGGCCTAGGCTGCGCCGTATGTCGGACCTCACAGCAGACGCAGTGGCCACCGAACACCCCGGCGCCGCCCCCGTGGACGGCAACCCGGCCGCCCCCGGCGGCGGCCGGACCGTCGCGACCGCGGTCCCGCGCTCCCTGGTCGAGCGGCTGGCCGCCGGGGTCACCGCCACCGGCGAGCCCAGTGTGGTGGAGACCGTCGCCCCGCTGACCGGTGAGCGGCTGGCCGCTCTGCCGCAGTCCACCCCGGCCGACGTCGAGGTCGCCTTCCAGCTGGCCCGCCGTGCCCAGGCCGCCTGGGCCGCACTGCCGGTGCGCCGTCGGGCCGCCGTGCTGCTGCGCTTCCACGACCTGCTGCTCAAGCGGCAGGACGAGGCGCTGGACCTGGTCCAGGCCGAGACCGGCAAGGCCCGGCTGCACGCCTTCGAGGAGGTGCTGGCCGTCGCCATGGCCGCCCGGCACTACGGGCGCGCCGCGCAGGGCTATCTGAAGGACCGGCGCCGCGGCGGTGCGCTGCCGGTGCTCACCCACACCGTGGAGGCCCGCCGCCCCAAGGGCGTGATCGGCCACATCTCGCCGTGGAACTACCCGCTGGAGCTGTGCATCGGCGACCTGCTGCCCGCCTTCGTGGCCGGCAACGCGGTGGTCAACAAGCCCGACACCCAGACCGCGCTGACCGGACTGTGGGCCCGTGAACTCCTGATCGAGGCCGGGCTGCCGGCCGACCTGTGGCAGGTCGTGATCGGCGACGGCCCGGTGATCGGCCCCGCCGTGGTGGAGCACGCCGACTACGTCTCCTTCACCGGCTCCACCCGCACCGGCCGCGAGGTCGCCCAGCGGGCCGCCGCCCGGCTGGTCGGCGCCTCGCTCGAACTCGGCGGCAAGAACGCCATGCTGGTGCTCTCCGACGCCGACCTCGAGGCGGCCGCCGCCGGCGCCGTCCGGGCCTGCTTCTCCACGGCCGGGCAGCTGTGCATCTCGATCGAACGGCTGCTGGTGCACCGCTCGGTGGCCGACCGCTTCCTGGAGCTCTTCGTCGCCCGCACCCGGGCGCTGCGCCTGGGCGGCGGCCTGGCCTACGGCGCCGACATGGGCTCGCTGGTCTCCGCCCGGCAGCTGGACACCACCACCCGGCACGTGGCGGAGGCGGTCAAGGCCGGCGCCACCGTGCTCACCGGGGGGCGGGCCCGGCCCGACCTCGGCCCGTACTTCTACGAGCCGACCGTCCTGGACGGGGTGACCCCGGAGATGGCGGTCTGCGGCGAGGAGACCTTCGGCCCGGTCGTCTCGGTCTACCGCTTCGACACCGAGGAGGAGGCGGTGGCCGCCGCCAACTCCACGCCCTACGGCCTGAACTCCAGCGTCTGGACGAGGAACCCGCGGCGCGGCCGGGCGGTCGCGGCCCGGCTGCGCACCGGGACGGTCAACGTCAACGAGGCCTACGCGGCCGCGTACGGCTCGGTCGGCGCGCCGATGGGCGGCATGGGCGACTCGGGGCTGGGCCGGCGGCACGGCGCCGAGGGGATCCTGCGCTTCACCGAGGCGCAGACCATCGCGACCCAGCGGCTGATGCCGATCGCCCCGTCGTTCGGGCTGGACGACAAGCAGTTCGCCGCCGTGATGACCGGCGGGCTGCGGGCGCTCAAGGCGCTGCGCTTCAAGTAGGTCGCCGCGCCGTACGCGGCGCCGACCCGCTTTCCTTCCCGACAGGTTCGACCCCCGAGGAGCAGTGGCAGATGGTGGAGTCCGGCGGTGCGGCGGAGTTCGACTACGACGTGGTCGTGGTCGGCTCCGGCTTCGGCGGTTCGGTCGCGGCGCTGCGGCTGACCGAGAAGGGTTACCGGGTCGCCGTCCTGGAGGCCGGGCGGCGCTTCGAGCGGGACGAGCTGCCCCGCAACTCCTGGGACCTGTCGAACTACCTGTGGGCGCCGCGGCTCGGGCTGTACGGCATCCAGCGGATCCACCTGCTGGCCAATGTGCTGATCCTGGCCGGCGCCGGGGTCGGCGGCGGCTCGCTGAACTACGCCAACACCCTGTACGTGCCGCCGAAGGCCTTCTTCGAGGACCGCCAGTGGTGCCACATCACCGACTGGCAGGCGGAGTTGGCGCCGTTCTACGACCAGGCGCAGCGGATGCTCGGGGTCCGGCTGAACCCGACCGTCACGCCGTCCGACGTCCACCTCAAGGCGGCGGCCGAGAAGATGGGCGTCGGGGACACCTTCCACATGGCGCCGGTCGGGGTCTTCTTCGGAGACGGAAAGGACGCTGGGGGCGCCTCCCGGACGGAGTCCGGGGGAGGCACCGCCAAGGCCGCGCCCGGCGAGGAGGTCGCCGACCCGTACTTCGGCGGCGCCGGCCCGGCCCGCAAGGCCTGTGTGGAGTGCGGCGAGTGCATGACCGGCTGCCGGCACGGCGCCAAGAACATGCTCACCGAGAACTACCTGTACCTGGCCGAGCGGGGCGGCGCGGAGATCCACCCGCTGACCACCGTGGCCCGGATTCGGGAGTACGGCGCGGCCGACGGGAATCGTGGCTTCGCGGTGGACGTGCGGCGCACCGACTCCCGGTCGAAGACCGACCGGGTCAAGGCGGGCGCCCGGACCATCACCGCCGCCCGGGTGGTGGTCGCGGCCGGCACCTACGGCACCCAGTCGCTGCTGCACCGGATGCGCGCTGCCGGCCACCTGCCCCGGATCTCCGAGCGGCTCGGCGAGCTGACCCGCACCAACTCCGAGGCGCTGGTGGGCGCGCAGACCACCGACCGGCGCTACGGCGCCAAGGCGGACTTCACCAAGGGCGTCGCGATCACCTCGTCGATCCACCCGGACGCGAACACCCACATCGAGCCGGTCCGCTACGGCAAGGGCTCCAACGCGATGGGCGCGCTGTCGATCGCCCAGGTCAAGGGCGGCGGGAAGGCCCCGCGCTGGCTGCGCTACCTGGGCAACTCGGTGCTCCACCCGGTGACCTTCGGCCGGTCGATGAACCAGCGCGGCTGGTCCGAGAAGACGATCATCGGCCTGGTGATGCAGTCGCTGGACAACTCGATCACCGTCTCGCTCAAGAAGGGCCCGCTCGGCAAGCCCCGGCTCACCTCCGGCCAGGGCCACGGCGAGCCCAACCCGACCTGGATCCCGGCCGCCGAGCGGGGCGCCCAGGCGCTGGCCGACGAGATCAACGGCTTCCCCGGCAGCACCGTCGGCGAGATCTTCGACATCCCGATGACCGCGCACTTCCTCGGCGGCTGCCCGATCGGCGACGCCCCCGAGACCGGCGTGGTCGACCCGTACCACCGGCTCTACGGCCACCCCGGGATCAGCGTGGTGGACGGCGCGGCCGTCTCCGCCAACCTCGGCGTCAACCCCTCGCTCACCATCACCGCGCAGGCCGAGCGCGCGATGTCGATGTGGCCCAACAAGGGCGAGCCGGACCGGCGCCCGGACCAGGGCGGGGACTACCGCCGGGTCGACCCGGTCGCGCCGGTGCGACCGGCCGTGCCGGAGGGCGCGTTCGGTGCGCTGCGACTGCCGCTGCTGCCCGTCCCGGAGGTCCCGAAGAAGCGCGACTGACCCGGCCCGGACGGTCAACCCGCCTGCCTCGCTTCGTGGTTGACATCCGTTCGGATCCGATGGGATAAACGGGCTCCCTGGGGGACCAGGAACTCGTCGAGCGGGGGGAATCCGGTCCATGGCCAACTGCGCATCGTGCGGCGCGACTTCGGTGGAGGGGGCGTCCGCCTGCGGCTCGTGCGGACGGCCGCTGGCACCCCCGCCGCCGCCCCCGCCGGCCGTCGTACCGTCGCCACCCCCGGGGTACGGGCCGCCGCCGACCCCGTCGGCCCCGCCGACCTCGCCGGCCGGGTCCTACCCGCCGCCGCCCGGCGGCCTGCCGAGGGTGGGCAGTTGGGGCGCGGGGCAGCCGTACTACCCGAGGACCGTCCAGTCGCCCGTGCTGCGCTGGCTGGCCGGTTCGAACTGGCGCCCCGCGCTGGTGGCGGCCATCGGGCCGACTCTCGTCCTGCTGGCGGCCGCGCTGATCGCGGCCGTCCCGGGCGACTACGGCTACGACGGAGACTACGCCGCGCCCGAGTTCGGCGACCGCTTCGGTGCGGCGCTGGCGATGGCGCTGAACGCGCTCGGCGCGCCGTTCCGGATCAGCGGGAGCCCGGACTCGTCCGGCCGCGCCCTCCAGGACGGCATGGAGCTCACCTTCCGGGTCCTGCCGCTGACCGTCACCGTGTTCTGGGGGCTGGCGCTCTGGCTCGGCCTGCGGGCCGGGCTGCGCCGGCGCCAGGCCGACGGCACCCAGCTCACCCGGGCCCAGGCCGTCGGTGAGGCGCTGCGCAGTGCCGTGGTGCTGGCCGCCGTCACCCTGCTGCTCGGCCTGATCGGGGGCACCGACTGGCACCCGGTGCGGTCCGGCGGCTACCCCGCCTACCCGGACTTCTCCGAGTACCGGGGGATGACCGTCACCGCCGGCACCACCTGGCTGGAGGCGGTCGGCTGGACCGCCCTGCTGGCCTTCCTGCTGGCCTTCGCCGTCTACGGCACCGACGCGCTGCGCTGGGCCGCCTGGCGCAGCCGGTCGGTGCGCGGCTGGGCGGTGGCCGCGCTGACGGCCGGCCGGGCGCTGGCGCTGTCGGTGGCTCTGGCGTCGGCGGCGGCCTTCGTGCTGGTCGCGGTGAACGCCGGGAGCGGTGCGACGACCGCGGTCTCGCTGGCCTTCCTGCCCAACCTCGGGCTCCAGCTGCTCGGCTTCGGCTCGGGGGCGACGTTCTCGGCACACGTCAGGATGACCAGCGCCGGCACGACCTGGGGCAACCAGCGCACCGGGCTGGACCTCTCCTTCTTCGATCTGCACGACCTGTCCGCCGACTGGCGCTGGTGCGGCGTGGCGGCGGTGGGCGCGGCGCTGCTGCTCGGCTGGGCGGCGCACCGGCGACAGCTGGACGCGGCCGACCGGTGGCGCCTGGCAGCCGTGTACACGGTGGTGCTGACCCTGCTGATGGTGGTGGCCGGTGCCGTGATGACCAGGACGATGACGATGGCGGGCTGGACCACCTCCGTCCGCTCGGAGCTGTCCGAGGAGAACTCGGTCGGCCTGGTGTTCCTCAGCGTGCTGGTGGCCAACGCGGTCTGGGCGGTGGCCGGCGCGGTGCTGGTGCCGGCGGCGTTCGCGGCACGCGGCGGCCGGGGTGCCACGGCGCCGTACGGGGCGGCTCCGCACGTGGCGGCTCCGTACGGGGCGGTGCCGCCGCAGGGCCC
>NZ_MECK01000252.1 GCF_014596465.1 Streptomyces sp. CBMA123
CGCCGACGAGCTGGCCGCCGCCCGGCTGGCCACCGCGCGCCGGCTGGCGGCCGCCTACCGGGCCACCGTGCTGCTGAAGGGCTCCACCACCGTGGTCGCCGACCCGGGCGGGGCCGTCCGGGTGAACCCCACCGGCACCTCCTGGCTCGCCACGGCGGGCAGCGGGGACGTGCTGGCCGGTCTGGCCGGTTCGCTGCTGGCCGCCGGCCTGTCCCCGCTGGACGCCGCCTCGGTGGCCGCCTATCTGCACGGCCTGGCGGGCCGGGAGGCGGCCGGTGACCCGGGCGCACCGGTGACGGCGCTGGCGGTGGCCGAGGCGCTGCCGGCGGTCTGGCGGGCGGTCCGGGAGCCGTAGCCGGCGCCGGCCGACGGGCCTCCCGCCCGGCCCCGGGGCGGAACCGAAACGTCCGTTCACCGCGTCCTCCGCTGGGCGGACGGGCCGTTTGCCGCAGGTCGGCGGGGTGCGGGAGGCCGCGGTGCCGACCACCGCGCCGATGGGCCGTTCGGCGAGGACTCCGGGACGTCTGGGAGACTGACCCTGATGACAACTGCGAACACGACCGGCACAGCCACCCTCACCGACGGCGTACGGGCCGAGGCGACCATCGATCTCGCCGCCCTGCGCGGCAACCTCGCGGCCCTGCGGGAGCGCGTCGGGAGTTCGGCGGTGATGCTCGCGGTCAAGGCGGACGCCTATGGCCACGGCGCGGTCGAGTGCGCCCGTGAGGCGGTCGCGAACGGGGTCGGCTGGCTCGGCTGCGCGACGCCCGACGAGGCGTTGGCGCTGCGGGCCGCGGGCATCCGCCCGGAGCAGGCCCGCATCCTGTGCTGGCTGTGGACGCCCGGCGGGCCGTGGCGCGAGGCGCTGCGCGCGGACCTGGACATCTCGGTCAGCGGCCGGTGGGCGCTGGAGGAGCTGCTGACGGCCGTTCGGGAGACCGGCATCCCGGCGCGGGTGCACCTGAAGGCCGACACCGGCCTCGGCCGCAACGGCTGCCAGCCGCACGACTGGCCGCAGCTGGTGGCCGAGGTGCGGCGCGCCGAGGCCGAGGGGCTGCTGCGGGTCGTCGGCGTCTGGTCGCACTTCGCCGCCGCCGACGAGCCCGGCCACCCGTCGATCCAGGCCCAGTTGGACTCCTACCGCGCCGCGCTGGCGCACGCCGAGGCCGCCGGGCTGCGCCCCGAGGTGCGGCACCTCGCGAACTCCCCGGCCACCCTGCTGCTGCCGGAGGCGCACTTCGACCTGGTCCGCACCGGCCTCGCCGCGTACGGGCTGTCGCCGGTGCCCGAGGTGGGTTCGCCGGCCGACTTCGGGCTGCGCCCGGTGATGTCGCTGTCGGCCCGGCTGGCGCTGGTCAAGCACGTTCCCGGCGGGCACGGGGTCAGCTACGGCCACCACTACGTGACGCCCGGCCCGACGACGCTGGGCCTGGTCCCGGTCGGCTACGGCGACGGCGTGCCGCGCCACGCCAGCGGCACCGGCCCGGTGCAGATCGGCGGCAAGTGGCGCACGGTGGCCGGCCGGGTGGCGATGGACCAGTTCGTGGTGGACCTGGGCGGCGACACCCCCGAGGCCGGCGACCAGGTGCTGCTGTTCGGCACCGGCGAGAGCGGGGAGCCCACCGCCGAGGACTGGGCCCGCGCCTGCGGCACCATCTCGTACGAGATCATCACCCGGATCGGCGCCCGGGTGCCCCGCCGCTACCTGGGCGGCAGCCACGAGGGGGGCCGCGCGGCATGACCGACACGCCGACCGACGGCAACCCGGTCGCGGCGGTGGCCAAGGCGGCCGGCGCGGCCTCCGGGGTGAGCCGGGCCGGCGTGATCGGGATCTCGGTCGGCGTGCTGGCGGCCGGCGCGGCCGCGGGCGTCGCGATCGAACGGCTGACGGTCGGCCGGGCGATGCGCCGCCGGGCCCGGGCCGAGCTGGAGGCGACCGCCCCGTACGGCTCGCTGCGCGGGCGCCCGCTGACGGTGGCCGCGCCGGACGGCACCGGGCTGTACGTCGAGCTGGACGGCACCGGCTGGGACGAGCCGGAGGGCGGCGGCACCGGGCCCGAGCGCTCCGGGTCCGAGTGCTCCGGGTCCGAGCGCTCCGGGGGCGAGCGGGCGAGTGGCAGCGCTGAACCGCTGACCGTGGTGTTCAGCCATGGCTACTGCCTCAACCAGGACAGCTGGCACTTCCAGCGGGCGGCGTTGCGCGAGGGCATGCGGCTGGTCTTCTGGGACCAGCGCAGCCACGGCCGCTCCGAGCGTTCCCGTACCTACCTGGCGGGTGAGCCGGCCGGCATCGATCAGCTGGGCGGCGACCTCAAGGCGGTGATCGACGCCGTCGCGCCGACCGGGCCGCTGGTGCTGGTGGGTCACTCGATGGGCGGCATGACGGTGATGGCGCTGGCCGACCAGCACCCGGAGCTGTTCCGGGAGCGGGTCGCCGGGGTCGCGCTGGTCGGCACCCTGGCGGGGGACTGGAACGAGGTGAGCCTCGGTCTGCCGAAGGCCGGGGCCAAGCTGTTCAAGAAGGTCGCGCCGGGCGTGGTGAGGCTGCTCGGCCGTCAGGTCGAGCTGGTGGAGGCGAGCCGGCGGATCGGCTCGGAGGTCGCCGCCGTCTTCTACCGGAGGTTCTCCTTCGGGAGCCGGGACGTCGACCCCGGCGTGGTGCGCTTCGCCGAACAGCTGCTGGACGCCACCTCGATCGACGTGGTCGCCGAGTTCTACCCGGTGTTCGGCGCGCACGAGAAGTACGAGGCGCTGGCCGCCCTGCGCGGCCTGCCGGCCCTGGTGCTGGCCGGGACGAAGGACCTGCTGACGCCGTCCGCGCACAGCGAGGCGATGGCGGAGCGGCTGCCGGGCGCCGAGCTGGTCCTGGCCGAGGGGGCGGGGCACCTGGTGCTGCTGGAGCGCCCGGAGCTGGTCGACCACGAGTTGGCGCTGCTGCTGCGCCGGGCGGTGGACTTCGCCGGCGCCGCGCCGCTGCCGACGGCCGTCCTGGAGCTGGCCGACGAGCCGGCGGAAGCGTCCGACGCCTCCGAGGAAGCGGCCGTCGACCCCGCCTGAGACCCCCTGAGCCCCGCCGAGCCGGACCGCGCGCCGCGGCCGGGCGCGGCGATGTGGCACGGTAGCGGTGGCGGCCGGTGGTCGGTGCGCCGCTACGGACCGAAGGGCAAGACACGCGCATGGGCTCGCACGCCACTCTGACCGTCCCCACTCCGGAGCGGATGGGCCGGCTCGGCCGGGAGCTGGCCGCGCTGCTGCGGCCGGGGGACCTGGTGCTGCTCTCCGGCGAGCTGGGGGCGGGGAAGACCACGCTGACCCGGGGCCTGGGGGAGGGGCTGCAGGTCCGCGGGGCGGTGACCTCGCCGACCTTCGTGATCGCCCGGGTGCACCCGTCGCTGGTCGGCGGCCCGGCCCTGGTGCACGTGGACGCGTACCGGCTGGGCGGGGACCTGGACGAGATGGAGGACCTCGACCTGGACGTCTCGCTGCCGGAGTCGGTGGTCGTGGTCGAGTGGGGCGAGGGCAAGGTCGAGCGACTGGCCGAGGACCGGCTGGAGGTGCGGATCGAGCGGGCGATCGGCGACACCGCCGGGGAGGACCACGACCCGCGCCGGGTGCTGCTGACCGGTATCGGGGGGCGCTGGGCGGGCGCGGAGCTGGCGGAGCTGGCGGAGCGGGCCTGAGCCGCGCCCCCGCACCGGTCGATCGGGTTCCACCGTTTTGCCGACAGGCTGTCGGGAAGGTGTTGCGGGCGGGGCGCCGGGCGTGGTGGGATGGGTGCTGCGGTTAGGTCTGCCTAACTAGGGAGGCGCCATGTCGAGCACCACCCCCGCCCCGGAGCGCGCCGTGCGCACCGCCGGGGCCGGAGAGTCCGCCCACCGCGCTCCGGGCGAGCCGATGCGGGCGCTGCTGGCCGCCTGCGCGGCCGCCGAGGCGGTGTCCACCCCGCCCGAGCCGCGGCCCCGGCAGGCCGAGGAGCCCGAGGCCGGGACGCCCCGGGCCGCGTAGCACCGTGCGGCCGGGTAGCGGCGTGCGCGTGGAACCGCGCGCAGAAAACCGTGCGTGAACCGCGCGCGTGGCACCGCGTTCGCGGAGCGCCCGGCTCAGGGGACCACGACCACCTTGGTGCCGTTCGGCGCGAAGTCCCAGAGCAGCTGGCCCTCGGCGCGGCCACTGCGGATGCCGCCGGTCTTGGTCTTCGGGTCGGCGGTCGGGGTCGCGCCGTCCAGCGCCGCGCTGAAACCGAACACCACGCCGTTCTGCTGCGCGAAGCGCACCACGTGCTCGATCTGCCGACCGTCCGTCCCGGTGCCGCTGGGGTTGCGGCTGTACACCGAGTAGCTGCCCGGGGTGGGCTCGATCGAGCCCGGGGTGACCGCGAAGGCGGCCGCGACCTGCGGGTTCTTCTTCGGGTCGATCAGCCAGACGAAGTGGCTGCCGACCGAGTAGACCACCCGCGTGCCGCTGCCCGAGGTGGCCGGCAGCGGCGGGACGGTCGGGGTGGCCGAGGCGCTGGGCGTCGCGGAGGCGGCCGGGCCGGTGGACGTCGAGGCGACGGTCGGCCGGGCTCCGCCCGCGCGGTCCTGCGCACCGTTGGCCTGGAAGGCCAGCAGGCTCACCACCGCCAGGGCCCCCAGGGTCAACCCCGTGACCACCACTCCAGGACCCATCTTCGCCACGTGCCCGCTCCCGCCGCCGTCCGCTGTTCGTACGGCCCTAATCGTGCCAGGTCCCCCGGGCGGGTCGGCAGCGCCCAGTACGTGTGTTCCGGATGGGGACACCAGCTCGATCAGCCGGTCGGCCCAACGTCGGTCTAACCTTGACCCGTGCTGCTGCTCGCGTTCGACACCGCCACCCCCGCCGTCACCGCCGCCGTCCACGACGGCACGGCCGTCCTCGCCGAGACCCACCAGGTCGACGCCAGGCGCCACGGCGAACTGCTGCTGCCCGCGATCGACCAGGTCCTGCGGGCCGCCGGAGTGGACAAGAGCCACCTCACCGGCATCGCGGTCGGCGTCGGCCCCGGCCCGTACACCGGCCTGCGGGTCGGTCTGGTGACCGCCGCCGCGCTCGGCCACGCGCTGGGCCTGCCGGTGCACGGCGTCTGCACCCTGGACGCGATCGCCTTCCAGGCCCGGGCCGAGGGACTGGCCGGGCAGCCGTTCACGGTGGCCACCGACGCGCGCCGCAAAGAGGTCTACTGGGCCTCGTACGACGCCGACGGCAACCGCACCGAGGGCCCCGGCGTGGACCGCCCGGCCGAGCTGACGCCCGCGGCCCGCTCGGTGGGCGCCGGCGCGCTGCTCTACCCGGACGCCTTCCCGGGCGGCCACGGCCCCGAGCACGTCTCGGCCGGCGCCCTGGCCGGCTTCGCCGCGGCCGAGCTGGCCGCCGGGCGCGAGCTGCTCCCGAACGTGCCGCTGTACCTGCGCCGCCCGGACGCCCAGGTCCCGGCCGCCTACAAGACCGTCCTAGGGGGCAAGGCGGTGCTCCCGGCGTGAACCACGGCACCACCCTGCGCCCGATGCGCTGGTGGGACATCGAGCCGGTGATGGACCTGGAGCTCAGGCTGTTCCCCGAGGACGCCTGGTCCCCCGGGATGTTCTGGTCCGAGCTCGCCGAGGCCCACCCCGGCGGCACCCGCCACTACTCGGTCGCCACCACCACGGACGGCACGATCGTCGGCTACGCCGGTCTGATGACCGTCGCCGGCGAGGGCGACGTCCAGACCATCGCCGTCGACGACCGCCACCAGGGCGGCGGCCTCGGCACCGCCCTGCTCACCGACCTGATCCACGAGGCCGCCCGGCGCGGCTGCGCCGACCTGCTGCTGGAGGTGCGGGTGGACAACCAGCGCGCCCAGCGGCTGTACGAGCGCCACGGCTTCGAGCCGGTGGGCATCCGGCGCGGCTACTACCAGCCCGCCAACATCGACGCGCTGGTGATGCGCCTCGAGCACCCCAGCACTGACCCGAAGGACCCTAAGGACACCCCCCATGGCTGACGAACCGCTCGTCCTCGGCATCGAGACCTCCTGCGACGAGACCGGCGTCGGCATCGTGCGCGGTACCACGCTGCTGGCCGACGCGGTCGCCTCCAGCGTCAACGACCACGCCCGCTTCGGCGGTGTCGTCCCGGAGATCGCCAGCCGCGCCCACCTGGAGGCGATGGTCCCGACCATCCAGCGCGCCCTGGACACCGCCGGGATCAAGGCCAGTGACCTGGACGGCATCGCTGTCACCGCCGGCCCCGGCCTGGCCGGCGCGCTGCTGGTCGGCGTCAGCGCGGCGAAGGCGTACGCCTGGGCGCTGGACAAGCCGCTGTACGGGGTCAACCACCTCGCCTCGCACATCTGCGTCGACCAGCTGGAGCACGGTCGGCTGCCCTCGCCGACGATGGCCCTGCTGGTCTCCGGCGGGCACTCCTCGCTGCTGCTCAGCGAGGACATCACCACGGACGTCCGCCCGCTCGGCGCGACCATCGACGACGCGGCCGGCGAGGCCTTCGACAAGGTCGCCCGGGTGCTCGGCCTGGGCTTCCCGGGCGGCCCGATCGTCGACCGGACGGCCCGCGAGGGCGACCGCAAGGCGATCAACTTCCCGCGCGGCCTGAGCGGCAGGAACGACCCCGAGTACGACTTCTCCTTCTCCGGTCTGAAGACCGCCGTCGCCCGCTGGGTGGAGGCCAAGCGCCGGGCCGGCGAGGAGGTGCCGATCGCCGACGTCGCGGCCTCCTTCCAGGAGGCGGTCACCGACGTGCTCACCCGCAAGGCCGTCAAGGCCTGCAAGGACAACGGCGTCGACCACCTGATGATCGGCGGCGGCGTCGCGGCCAACTCCCGGCTGCGCGAGATGGCCCAGCAGCGCTGCGACCGGGCCGGCATCCGGCTGCGGGTGCCCCGGCCGGGCCTGTGCACCGACAACGGCGCGATGGTGGCGGCGCTGGGCTCCGAGATGGTGTGGCGCGACCGCGCCCCCTCCGCCCTCGACCTGTCCGCCGACTCCTCGCTGCCGGTGACCGACGTCCACGTGCCGGCCGCGGTGATCGGGCACGGCGACGTCCACGGCCAGGCCTACGACGCCCTCGGTGGCGGCGCCGCGTGACCGTCGCCGCGATGTGGGAGGCCCGGGCGGCGGACGGCCGGGGGGCCGAACTCGCGGCCTGGGCACGGGAGTCCGCGCTGCCCGCGCTGCGCGGCGCGGCCGGGCTGGAGCGTCTCGAACTGCTCACCGCGCCCGGCACGGGGGCACCCCCGGCCGAAGGCGGGGGGAGGGTGCTGCTGATCGCCTGGTGGAGCGGCGAGCCCGTGCCGGTCGCCGACCCGCCGGCCGAGCTGCTCGGCCGCCCGGTGCACCGCTGGTCCTTCACCAGTGAGCACGTCGAGTAGGCCGTGGACGGGAACCGCCACCGCGGCCGCTACCGTGCATAGCTGAGAGAGAGCTGGACGGGACCGGGAGCGCGCTGCGGTGAACAGGGACGGGCTGAGCAGGACCAGGACGTACGCGGCGGGGGTGCTGGCCTTGCTGGCCTTCGCCACCGCGTGCGGCGACAACGGG
>NZ_MECK01000253.1 GCF_014596465.1 Streptomyces sp. CBMA123
ACGGGACGCCCGGCCCCGGCGCGCTGGGGGCGGGCGTCCCGTGCCTGGTCGGCGCCGTCACCGGCGCCGCGGGAGCGCTGGGCGGGCACGGCGGGGTCCTCGGCGCGAGGTCCCGCATCCTGGTACGGCGTTCTCGCCCGCTGGCCGGCCATGCGCACTTCCCTCGATCGTTTCGGCTGCGGCGGCGCGGCCACGCCACCGCGCGGGCCGGGACGCCATCCATCCTGTGGCGATTCCCACCGTCTACAGACCTGTAGAGGCTGGTGTGGAGCATACAAACCCATTTCAGCAAAGTCACCCGCCGCCGTTCCGCGGCAGCGGACCGCCCGGCGGGCCCTCGTTAGGATGACCATGATCCCCGCCACGTCGGCACATCAACAGGAACGCACCAAAGGAGTAGAGCGTCACCATGTTTGAAAGTCTTAAGAACCTCGCGGACAAGGCCACCGACCTCGCCCGTGAGCACAGCGACGTGCTCGGGCAGGGCCTGGAGAAGGTCGGCGACGCGATCGACGACCGCACGGACCGCAAGTACAGCGGGCAGATCGACACCGGTGTCGAGAAGGCGAAGGACTTCCTGCGCAACCTCGACGGGGAGCGGAAGCCCGCCGAATAGGGTCGAACACGCCTCCCGAGGGGCGCGGTCGACCGTACGGCGATCGAACTGGATGACGGGCGAACGGGGAGGGGCCGGCAGCGGTGAGCGAGCAGCAGCAGGGACCGCGCTGGGGGCGCTGGATCGTGATCGGCGTCCTCGCGGCGGCCGGTTGGGGCATCCTCCGCGGCGGCGGCCACGACACCGCGGCCGGCACGGCGGCGCCCTCCGCGTCACCGTCCGCCGCCGCCTCCCCGGCCTCCGGCAGCTCCCCGGGCGCGCCCTCGGCGGCTCCCTCGAAGCCCTCCGGCCGCTACGAGCCGGCCGACTACGCGGCGCCGGTGCGCCGGTACGCCGCCGAGGCCGGGGTCAGCCCCCAGCTGCTGATGGCGATCCTCTACAACGAGGCGTACAAGCCGCACGACCCGGACTTCGAACGGGCCTGGCAGCGCGGCAAACCGGACGCCTCCTTCGGCATCGCCAACATGCACCGGGCCGCCTTCGACGACACCAAGCCGGGCCGCCCGTTCGCCTCCCGTCACTGGGAGGAACTTCCGGACGACCGCGACCTCGCCGTCCAGGCGGCCGCCTGGCACCTCCACGACCTCGCGGAACAGCTCCCCGCCAAGGTGAGCGCCCCGCTCAGCAGGGACGAGCTCACCGCCCTCGGCTACAACGCCGGGGCGGGCAACATGCTCGCCTTCGCCCGGGGCGTCAAGATCGGTCCGCAGGCGCAGTCCTACCTGGACCGGCTGCGCGACAACTGGGCGAAGTCCGGCGAGGCCGTGAAGTAGCGCCCGTTAGCGGGCGTCGGGCTGGGTGGGTGCCCTCACCCGTACCGACGTTGACCGCGCGGATGGCGCGGTCCGTCAGCGGCGCCTGCGGCCTCGCAGCCAGAAGCCGGTGGCGACCAGGGCGACGGCCGCGGTGGCGGTACCGATGGCGGCCCAGGTGGTGGCGTCGTCGGTGGTCTCGTGGACGGGCGCGGCGGTGGTGGCCGGCCCGGCGGCCACGGGCGGTCCGGCGACGGGCGGGGCCGAGGCGGCGGTCGGCGCGGGGGTGGCGGCGGGTGCCGGGGTCCCGGAGGCGGCGGCCGCGTCCACCGGCGCCGGGTCGCTGATCGCGGCCGCCTCGACGTCGAGTTCGCGCTCGCCGTGGCCCAGTGAGGGGAAGGCGCAGTCGACGGCGACCTTCCAGTGCCCGGCGGGCAGCAGTTCCCGGGTGGTGTACGTCCCCGGCCGGCCCGGCACGGCGACCAGCAGCCAGGGCCCGACGGTCCGGCCGTCGGCGGCGGTCGCGGAGAGCGTGCCGGCGAAGTCCTCGGTGACCGGGTCGTGGTCGTTCTCCCAGGTGGCGACGGCGCTGACCCGGCCGTTCTGCTGGCCGGCCACGTCCAGGTGGACGGCGTCGCCGTGGGCGGCGGCGGGTGCGGCGGCGGGCAGGACGGCCGCGGTGGCGAGGGCGAGGGAGGCGAGCAGCGGGCGGGTGCGGGTTCGCATGTCGGGCGTTCCTCGGGCGGTGGGGTGAGGGTGTCGGGGAGCGGTGGCGCCGGGTGCGGCCGCCCTCGGGTGGGGGCGGCCGCACCCGCGGTGCGGGGTGGAGCGGGCTTCCGGGCCTGCTCCGGGCCTACGAGGTCTTCAGCAGTGACCAGTTCTGGTACGGCCGGTCGTTCGGCTGCTGAAGCTCCAGCAGCCAACCACCGTAGTACCACCGGTCACTGAGTCCGAGTACCAGGTCGGAGCCGTCCGCCTTGATGGTGAACCCGCTGTCACCGGCGGCGAGTTGCCACTTCTGCGCGGCGGTGTCGGCGCACGGCTGCTGGGCCACGTACTGTCCGGCGACCGGGCTCCCGCCGAGTTGCAGGCACTTGCCGGAGCGCGCGGACTTGATCCGCACCGCGCCGCTGCCGGCGTCCTCGAACTGCCACTTCTGGTTGGCGTATCCAGTGCGCTGGTAGCCGATCGCCACGGTGCCGTCGTTCATCGAGCTGCCCCACAGGTCGGCGGCCTGGCCGGTGAGGCCGTTGACCATGGTGTAGTGGGCGCCCGGCTGCGGGCGGCCGGCGTCGGCGAGGGTGCGGAAGCTCGCCGGGTGGCCGGGCTCGGCCACCTTTCCGGCGGCGTCCCGGACGGCGACCGCCACGGTGTAGCCGGTGCCGGGGGCCAGCCGGACCAGGCCGACCACGGTCGAGCGGACGGTGCCGATGGTCTGGCCGTTCAGCCGGACGTCGTAGCCGGCGGCGGAGGCGACCGGGTTCCAGCTCAGCATCACCGAGTTCTGGGTGATCTGACTGACCGTCACGTCGGGGCGGGTGTCGCCCGTGGTCGGGGTCGCGGTCGGCGACGGGGACCGGGTCGGCGTGGCGGTGGGGCTGCCGGTGGGCGTCGGGGACGGCGAGGGCGTGCGGGTGGGCGTGCCCGTAGCCGTCGGGCCCGTGCTCGGGGTCGGGGTCGGGGTGGGCGTGGGGGTAGGACCGGTGCCGGAGCCGTTGCCACCGCCGTTGCCCGCGATGAGGAAGCGGTTGTCGGCGACGTTCCAGTGGGTGGCCAGGTAACTGCCGGGCGCGGGAGAGGTGTTGTAGTAGTCGTCGTGGCCGCAGTCGAGCCGGTCGTCATGCGCGCGGTCCGGGCAGACGACTCGCATCTTCGGGTAGTAGGGGGCGTCCGAGTAGCACATCAGGTCCCAGGTGTCCGTACAGTGCCCGGCCTTGCTGGAGTTGGGCGCGCTGTTGTTCACCGCGCCCAGGTTGTGCCCGAGTTCGTGCGCGGCGGTGTGACCGCCCCAGCAGCCGGAGTCCGTCCGGCCGTACGAGGGGCCGAAGTTGCTCAGGTTGTCCTGCCCGGAGCGCTCGTCGCCGGCGAAGGTGCCGATCCCGCAGTACACCTTGGCGTCGGTGAACATCATGTACTTGCGATCCTTGCGGTTGAACCCCTGCGCGGCCAGCGCCCGGTTGCTCGCGTTGAAGTCCTGGATCTCGGCGTCGGAGATCTGCACGTTCAACACCGAGGCGGTGCAGTCGGGTTCGGTGACGAAGCGGACGTGCCGCACCCCGCCGGTCTCGGCGGCGCTGGCGTTGTAGATGACGTCGACGTCGGCGGCCCACTTCTTGAACGAGGGCAGGTACTGGGCGAAGCGGTCGTTGCCCGGCGTGTGCACGTACACCACCTGGACGCGGTTGCCGCTGCTGCCGTCACCCTCGCAGACCAGGCCCGAACCGGCGGCCGGGGCGGCGGCGTCCTGCGGGGCGGCGGCGGTGCCGGCGTCACCGAGCAGCGCCTTCTGAGCGACGTCGAGGACGGGCACGCCACCCTTCAACAGGTCGGCGGCGGACGGCGGTTGGGCGCCGGTGGGCGGGGTGAGCGCGGGCGCCTGGGCGGCCGGGGCGGCGACCGGCGGGACGTCCTTGCGGATGTCCACCTCCTTGGGCGGCGCGTCCGGGCCGTGGCTGCACTGGCTGCTGCCGGTGACCTCCAGCATGTTGCCGCAGCGGTCGCTGGACGGCAGGTTCAACCCCGCGTAGACCAGGCCGCGGTCGGGCTGGTCCTTGGGTATGGACTTGGGCGCGGCGGCCTTCTCGTCCCGCTTCGGGGCGGGCGCCCTGGTGGCGCCCTCGGCGGTGCCGGTCTCCCCCGGCCCCCCGTCGTCCGCGACCGCGTCGACCGACGCGTCCGCCACCGTGACGGCGCGGTGCGCCGCCCCCGGCTCCAGGGCGGTGCGCAGGCCCAGCGTGCCCGCCACCAGTCCGGCCGCCACCGCCACGGCGACCAGGGCACTCCTGCGGGTGAGCCTGCGGCGCCTGCGCCGACGGAGCTCACTGCTCCGGTGTCCCATCGCGTTCCTTTCCTCGTGCGATGGTCCGTGCCCCTGTGATGCGAGGCCCGGACCTTCCGACACGAGGGAGAGCGGCCGGAGCATCCGGGAATAACAGAAACCTCTTGCGAAATTCCTGGGCGCGTTCGAGACCGTGGACACGGCGGACCGGCGGGAGCAGGAACGTGCGGGCAGGACGATGCCCAGGAGCGCACTCGGGAGGTGCGCGCTCCCCGACCCGGGGTCGCGGCGACCACCCGGCCGGGCCCGGGGTCTGCGACCCCGTCGGCCGTGGCGAGATGTCAGCCCCCTCCCCGGCCCGGGACCAGTGCCCTGACCAGGAGAATTTCCGCCCCGGACACGCGATCGCCGCACGGCGTACGACGACTGGTCAGATCGAGCTGATGCCTCAGGCCGCGACCTCGATCCGGACCGGCCCGCCCACCGCCGCTTCACCAGCGAGCCTTCGCGCCGCACAGCCGCCGTGCAGCCGGGCCAGCCCGGCCGCGAGCACCGCGCGGTCCCCGGCGAGCCACAGCCGCAGCGCGGCGGAGAGCGCGGCACTGGCCGGTCCGGCCGACGGCCCGCCGGTGCGCACCAGCCGCTCGCCCAGCAGTGGCAGCAGGTCCGCGATCGGGGCGGGCAGCCAGAGCGTCACCGCGCAGGGCGCCGGCCTGGACAGCACCCGCAGCAGCGGCAGCGCCGAACCGTCGTCGTGCAGCGCCGGGATGACCTCCAGCAGCCCGTCTACCGCGACCCCGGAGACGTCGCCGCCCTGGCCGCGCGCGAGGTCCCGGAGCAGCGCCCGCTCGGCGGCGGTGATCCGGACGGTCAGCATGACCTCGTCGTCGCAGTCCATGGTCCCGGTCCCCTGTCGTGGAGTTGGTGGAGTCTGGAGGTGGTGAAGCCTTGGGCGGTGGAGCCTTGGGCGGTGGAGCATGGGGCGGTGGAGCATGGGGCGGGGGCCCGGGCGGTGAAGCCTGGGCAGCGCGGTCGCGAGCGGATCAGTCCCGTGCCGGGGGGATTCCTGCCCCGCGACGGCCGTCCGCTACCGGCGTTATCAGGCCGTAGTGCCCGTCGTCACGGCGGGACCGGGCCGGGCCGGTGCCGTCCGGTTCCACGTCCGCCTGGGCGAGGGTGAGCCGCAGCCGCAGCGCGTGGGCGTCGGGGCCCAGTGCCGGCGCGGTGTCCTGCGCCCGGGCCCGGGCGTACCCGGCGTCCTCGCGCGGCAGCTCGCCGCGGATCTCCACCCGGACGTCGAGGGCCGGCCGGGGGCGCAGACGGGTCATCAGGTTCCTCCTGTTCCGCCCACCATGCTGGCCCTCGCGCGACCGTGCGGCGAGGGTCCAAAGACCCTGCCGCGCGGGCCGGGCGCGCACCGCCGGGGCGGGGGATCGGCGCAGGTCAGGCCGGACAGGGGCCGCTCGCGGCACCGGTGCCGCGGAGCGCTCCGACCGCCGCCGGAGTGATCGTCCGTTGGAGTGATCCGCGCGCGTTCGGCACAACGCCCGCCGGACCGGCGCGTTTCCTATGTCGTGCGCCCTCTGTCCCCCGGCGCACGCGGGGTCCGCATTCGTCGGCCCCGCCCCCCCGGCCGGCCCGCCGGTGCCCTTCCCCGGTACCGTCCGCACCGGCCTCTGATGAGAGGAAGTGTCATGCCCCTGCCGACCCAAACCCTGCTGGCAGAGACACAGAAACGAATCGTCTCCCCGAGAACCACGCCACCCTCCGCACCCACCACCCACGCGGCCGTCCCCCCGCTCGCTCCCGGCGCACTGCCCGGCCTCGGCCACGCCGCCGCCCTGCTGCGCGACCCGCTCGGCTTCCTCGGCTCACTGGCCCGCCACGGCGGCGTGGTCCGCATCCGGCTCGGGCCACGCACCGTCTGCGTGGTGACCGACGCCCGGCTCGTCCACACCCTGCTCGTCGCGCTCGCCCACGACTGTCCGCGCGGCGCCGTCCAGGACACCCTGAAGACCGCCTTCGGCGACGGCCTGCTGATGTCCGAGGGCCAGGCGCACCGCGACCGCCGCCGGATCATCCAGCCCGCCTTCGGCGCGGACCGGATGGCCGGGTACCTGAGCGTGATGCACCAGGTCACCGAGGAGCGCGCCGGACGCTGGCGGCCCGGTCAAGTCCTCGACGTGGCCAAGGAGATGAACCACCTGGCCCTGGAGATCGTCACCCGCTCGCTGTTCGGCGCCCGGCTCAGCGAGGACGCCACCCTCGCCTTCCACCGGGCGCTCCCGGACCTGGTGAAGGGCCAGATCGTCCAGTCCCTCTACCCCCACCCGGCCTTCGCCCGGCTGCCGCTGCCCGTCAACCGGCGCTTCGACGCCGCCGTCCGGGTGCTCAACCGGGTGGTCGACCAGGCCGTCAACGGCCGCGCCGGCACGGCCCGTACGGAGCGGCGCGGGGGCACCCTGCCGGCCCTGCTGCGCGCCGCCACCGACCCGGCCACCGGCCGCCCGCTCACCGAGGCCGACGTCCGCTCCGAGGCGATCACCATGTTCGGCGCCGGCACCGAGACCGTCTCCACCACCCTCACCTGGCTGCTGGACGAACTCCTGCGCCACCCCGAGGTCGAGGCCAGGGTCCTCGCCGAGCTGGACGAGCACCTGCCGGCCGGCACCACCCCCACCCCGGAGGCCCTCGCCCGGCTCACCTACACCCGCAGCGTCACCCAGGAGGTGGTGCGGCTGCACGCCCCCAACGCCTTCCTGATGCGCACCGCCCAGGTGCCGGTGAACCTCGGCCCCTACCGGATCCCGGCCGGCACCGAGCTGCTGTACAGCCTCACCGCGCTGCACCGCGACCCGGTGCGCTACGACGAGCCGCTGAGCTTCCGGCCCGAGCGCTGGCAGGACGGCGGCGGGCTCGGACGGCCGTCCTTCCTGCCGTTCGGGGCGGGCAAGCACAAGTGCATCGGGGAAGCCTTCGCCTGGGCCGAACTGACCGTCGCGGCGGCCGCGATCCTGCGCCGCTGGCGGCCGGTGGCGGTGCCGGGGGCCCGGGCCCGGGAGGTGGTGTGGACGACCGTCCAGGCCCATGGGCTGCGGGTCCGGCTCGCGCCCCGCGCGGACGCCCTCACGGCGGCACACGGCACCGCG
>NZ_MECK01000254.1 GCF_014596465.1 Streptomyces sp. CBMA123
CGCCACCGCCGGCCCGGGCGGGCGCCGCCGGACGCTGCGGGCCGGTGCCGCCCTGCTGGCCTGCGTGGCCGTCCTGTTCGCGCTGACCGGCGGCCCCGAGCCCGGAGGGCCGGGCGTCCACCGGGCCGCACCGCCGCTGCCCGGGGCGATCCCGGCCGGCTCCGACGTCCCGGTCGCCTACCGGAGCATGATCGAGGACGCCGCCCGGCGCTGCCCGGAGCCGGAGGTCACCCCGGTCCTGCTGGCCGCGATGCTCAAGGCGGAGAGCGGCTTCGACCCGAACGCGGCCCGCCCGGAGACCGGCGAGTACGGCATCGCGATGTGGACGCCCGCCGTCTTCGAGGCCTGGGCCAAGGCCGCCAACCACGCCGGCCCGAAGTCCTACCTGGACCCGGGAGACGCGATCGCCGCGATGGGCAACTACGTCTGCTGGCTCGACCAGCAGCTCAAGCGGCGAGGCTTCACCCGCGACCTGCCCGCCCTGGTCACCGCCGCCTACCGGACCAGCGACAAGACCGTGGCCGCCACCGGGGGCGTCCCCGAGCGGGTCCGACCGCACGTCGACAAGGTGCTCCGGTACCTGGCCGACTACGGCGGGTGACCGCGCATACCGGGATGAGTTGTGCCACATCCCCCCGTATCCCGGCGCGGGCACCCGGAGGACCGGCCTCCGGTCTGGGATCCTCGGGCGCATGATCACGAAGCTCCGCGCGGCCGCCGCGCAGTGGACCCTCGTCGTCCCGGTGGCGGCGTTCGTCGTCCTCGTCCTGACCTGGCACAAGGACCTGCCCGGCTGGGTGGTGGGCGTGGTCGCGTGCTTCCTGATCGCGGCCGTGCTGGCCGCCGTGCACCACGCCGAGGTGATCGCCCACTGGACCGGGGAGCCGTTCGGATCGCTGGTGCTCGCGGTGGCCGTCACCGTGATCGAGGTCGCGCTGATCGTCACCCTGATGGCGGACGGAGGCGACAAGTCCTCGACCCTCGCCCGGGATACCGTGTTCGCCGCCGTGATGATCACCTGCAACGGGATCATGGGCCTGTCCATCATCGTGGCCGCGGCCAAGTACCGCACCGCCGTCTTCAACGCCGAGGGCACCGGCACGGCGCTCGCCTGCATCGCCACCCTCGCGACCCTCAGCATGGTGCTGCCGACCTTCACCACCAGCACCCCCGGCCCGCAGTTCTCCACCACCCAGCTGAGCTACGCGGCCGTCGCCTCGCTCGTGGTGTACGGGCTGTTCGTGACCACCCAGACCCTGCGGCACCGGGACTACTTCCTGCCCGTCACCCCGGAGGGCAGGGTCCGCAGGATCGAGGAGGAGGACGACCACGCGACCCCGCCCACCCTCCGGGCCGCCGGGGTCAGCCTGCTGCTGCTCGCCGTCGCGCTGGTCGCGGTGGTGGGCCTGGCCAAGGGCGTCTCGCCGACCATCGAGTCCGCGGTGGCCGGTGCCGGGCTGCCGAACGCCGTGGTCGGCGTGGTGATCGCCATGATGGTGCTGCTGCCGGAGACCATCGCGGCCCTGCGCGCGGCCCTGCGCAACCGGGTCCAGACCAGCCTCAACCTGGCCCTCGGCTCGGCGCTCGCCAGCATCGGCCTGACCATCCCGGCGGTCGCCATCGCCTCCGCCTGGCTCTCCGGCCCGCTCGTCCTCGGCCTCGAACCCTCGCACCTGGTGCTGCTGACCCTGACGATCGTGCTCGGCACCCTGACCGTCATCCCGCGCCGGGCGACCCTGCTGCAGGGCGCGCTGCACCTGGGCGTCATGGCCGAGTTCGTGGTGCTGGCGGTGAATCCGTGACGAGGGTGAACCACTGAGGCCCTCCGGGCCGTCGAGATGAACGGAAGCCCCTGGCACGTCCCCCCGTGCGGTCAGGGGCTTCCGTCGTCTCCGGCCGTGACCGGCCTGGGAGGAGCGGGTCACGACCGGGAGTCCCCGGCCCACCGGTGATGCGGCGGGCCGGGGACTCGCTGATGGCCGCGGCTCAGACGCGGCCCGCGCCTCCCGGAGGGCTCAGACCCCCGGAGGCGGCGTCAGGGGCCTCCTCCGGAGGCCGGGTGCCTCAGGAGGAGGTGCGGCGACGGCGGGTGTAGACCACCGCGCCCGCGCCGGCGACCAGCAGCGCTGTGCCGACGCCCGCGTACAGCAGGGTGCCGTCGCTACCGGTGGTGGCCAGCTTCCTGCCGTCCGAGGCGGCGCCATCGGTACGGCAGGCTGGGACGAGCCTGCGCGGTGGGAGGGGGTCTCCGGTCGGCCACTGGACCGGGAGCCGGCCGCGTACGACGTGAGGGGCACAAAATTCCTCCAGTGGGAAACGTGACGCAAGGGAGGTTTGGCCGAAATACGGCGCTGAGGGCGATTGGTCCGGCTGGTCCCTCGCAACAATCCGATCACCCGGTTGTGGGGAAATCGTGCGTCCCGCAGGTATCCGAGGCGGTCGGGGCCGGCCGGCCCTGCCCCGGCGGACGGAACGGAGGCTCCGCGGGTGGCCGGTATTGGCCGGTCCGTGGCACGGGTCCGCGTGTCGGGGCGGCGGGCGGAAGCCGTGGTTCTCTATCGTCCGTCTGGAACCGCCCAGCCCACCGATTCCGTTGTGCGTGCGGCCGATCGCGCGAGCAGCCGGTCGAGCCGGCAGCCGATCCGACCCACGGGGAGTGCTCGATGCCCGGCCCAGAGCAGCAGGTGCGACCGGAGCGGCAGCGGCCCGCCCGGACCGAGGACAGCGCCGACGTCATCGTGGTCGGCGCCGGACCGGCCGGCTCCACCGCCGCCTACCACCTCGCCCGCACCGGCCTGGACGTGCTGCTGCTGGAGAAGTCCGCCTTCCCGCGCGAGAAGGTCTGCGGCGACGGTCTCACCCCGCGCACCGTCAAGCAGCTGGTCGACATGGGCATCGACGTCTCCGAGGAGGCCGGCTGGCTGCACAACAAGGGCCTGCGGCTGATCTCCGGACACCGCTCACTGGAGTTCGACTGGCCCGAGCTGTCCGCCTTCCCCGGCCACGGACTCGTGCGCCGGCGTGCCGACTTCGACGAACTGCTCGCCCGCAAGGCCGCGGCGGCCGGCGCCAGACTCATCGAACGGGCCAACGTGGCAGGCCCGCTGACGGACGAGCGGTCCGGCCGGATCACCGGCGTCAGCGCCAAGCTGGGCGAGGAGCGCCGGCCCGTCGAGTACCGGGCCCCGATCGTGGTCGCCGCGGACGGCAACTCCACCCGGCTCTCCGTCGCGATGAAGCGCTACCGGCGCACCGACCGCGCGATGGGCGTGGCCTACCGCACCTACTTCACCACCCCGCGCCACGAGGACCGCTACCTGGAGGCCTGGCTCGACCTGCGCGACCCCACCGACCCCGCCCACCGCCTGCTGCCCGGCTACGCCTGGGTGTTCGGCATGGGCGACGGCACCGCCAACGTCGGCCTCGGCGTCCTCGACACCGCCAAGACCGACCTCGACTGGCGGGACCTGCTGCGCCGCTGGTGCGCCGACCTCCCGCCCGGCTACGACTACCACCCCGAGGCCGTCACCGAGCCGATCCGCGGCTCCGCCCTCCCGATGGGCCTCAACCGCCAACCCCACTACGCCGACGGCCTGTTGCTGATCGGCGACGCGGGCGGCACGGTCAGCCCCGGCACCGGTGAGGGCATCGCCTACGCGATGGAGTCCGGCCGCCACGCCGCCGAGACCATCGTCCAGGCGCACGCCCGCCGCACCGACCGCGGCCGCGAACTCGCCCTGCGCGCCTACCCGCAGAGGCTGCGCTCCGCCTACGCGGGCTACTTCGCGCTCGGCCGGCTGGCCGCCGACCTGCTCGGCCGCCCCCGGCTGCTCGGCGCCGCCGGCGCCGCCGGGCTGGGCCACCCGGCGCTGCTGAAGGTGGCGTTCCGGCTGATGGTCAACCTGACCGAACCGAACTCCAAGGACGCCCTGGACCGGCTGCTCCACCTGCTCGGGCGGGTCGCCCCGGGGCGGTGAGGCCGACGCCGGAATCGCTCATTCTTTCGGGCGAGTGGTTCCGGCGTCCCGGGCTTGGCCGAAACCGGGGAAATCGGCACGCCGTCCGCCAGGTCGTGTTGACGAATGATCAGCAGATCCGCTTGCCTTGTGCCGAACCGGACACGGAGGGTGAGCACAGCGCCCCCTCCGTGCGGACGTTCCCGACCGACCCCTACGACGGAGACACCGTGCGCCTTCGCCTTCGCCTGCTCGTCGCGCCCCTCGCCGCAGCCGCCGCCCTGACCGCCGTGAGCATCCCCGCCGCGGCCGCCGACCCGAGGGCGGCCACCCCGTCCGACCAGTGCTCCGCGGCCTTCGAGCACGACGATCCGCGCCTCGGCCCCCAGGACCTCCCGACCACCGGCCCCGTCGGCCGCCAGCTCCTCGGCTATCAGCGCACCGGCGGCGCCAGCGACCAGGACTTCCTGGCCCAGTACTACGACCCGAGCGCGAACGGCGGCAAGGGCGGCTGGAAGTACCCGCCCGCCGACGGCTACGCCACCCTGCCCGACGGCACCCCGGTCGAGTTCGACCTCACGCTCTACCCGAACCAGAACATCGACCGCTACGGCAGCGAGTACGGGGCCTTCCTCGCCCCCGAGGGCCTGCCCTACGCCGACCGCGCCATCCCGCCGCAGAGCCTCGACGGCACCCCCGCGGCCGGCTGCAACTACCACGACTACAAGGTGGTCAAGCCGTTCACGGTGCACGCCGGGCCCATCGCCCCCTGGTTCAACCAGCCCGGCTGGGGCCTGCAGTACCAGCTCGACGCGACCCTCCTCCCCGGCGGCCCGGCCAAGCTCAACGTGCTCTGGCTGGTGGAGAACGGCTACCTCGCCCGGATCTGACCGGACGTCACCGTCCGGCGGCCGACCGCCGGACGGGCCGTCGCCCACCCGGAAATTCGCTGGCGGGGACGGCGCGGCGGGAGGTAGGAAGGCGGGGTGACCACCAGCAACCCGGCGACCGACCGGCGCCTCTTCCAGCCCGCCGTCCTCGACCTCGGAGACGCCCTGCTCCGCCCCTGGGGCCGCGCCCTCGACCTGCCCGGCGGCACCCTCGCCGCGGTGTCGGCGGCCGCCGCGGACCAGGAGGTCGCCCGCTGGAACCCGCTGCGCGACGCCACCGACCCGGCCGGCGCCGGCGCCTACCTCGACCGCGCCGACGAGCGCTGGGCCGACGGCGACACCGCCTGCTTCGCCATCACCGACGCCGCCGACGGCCGGCTCCACGGAAACGTCGCCCTGCAATGGACCGACCGGGCCGAGGGCATCGCCATGGTCGGCTACTGGCTGCTCGCCGCCGCCCGCGGCCGCGGCCTCGCCACCCGTGCCACCACCGCCGTCACCCGGTGGGGCGTCCGCACCGCCGGCGTCCGCCGCATCGAGCTCTACCACGCCGTCGGCAACGACCCCTCCTGCGGCGTCGCCACCCGGGCCGGCTTCCCGTACGAGGGCACCCTGCGGGCCTCCTACCGCAGCGGCGACGGCCCCTACCGCGACGAGCACCTGCACGCCCGCCTGGCGACCGACCCGGAGCCGGACGCCGACCGACCGTGTGCCGGATCCGTGATCGCGGGCGGTCCGAAGGCTGCTGACGGAACGTGAGGAACCCGGGCGGCCGGCACCCCGCCGGTGCACCGCACCGCTGCACCAGGCCGGCAGGCCCGAACCCGGCCCGGCGGCTGCGCCTGGCCGAGGCGTTCGTCCCGGCGGCTACCGGTGGTACTGGGCGAGCTGGATGAGGTTGCCGCAGGTGTCGTCCAGCACCGCGACGGTGACCGGACCCATCGCCGTCGGCTCCTGGGCGAACCGCACCCCGAGCCGGTGCAGGCGGTCGTACTCGGCGTGCACGTTGTCCACCGCGAACTGGGCGGCCGGGATGCCGTCCTCGACCAGCGCGGTCTTGTACGGGCCGACGGCGCGGTGGTGGTCGGGCTCCAGCAGCAGTTCGGTGCCGTCCGGCTGTTCGGGGGAGACCACGGTGAGCCACCGGTGCTCGCCGACCGGCACGTCCTCCTTCTTCAGGAAGCCCAGCACCTCGGTGTAGAAGCGCAGCGCCTTGCCCTGGTCGTCGACGAACACGGTGGTCAGGTTGATCCTCATGGGGAGTCCTCCGAAGTGCCCGGATGGTGGCGACGGTTGCCGAGCCGATCGTAGATCGCGTGCAGCCAGGGCTGCCGGACGGCGGGCAACCGGGCGAGGCGGTGGCTCAGCAGGTACCGGTCGGGCTCGAACAGCCACCCCGGGCGCAGCGGCAGCGGGTCGTCGCGCTCCTCCCCGGCGGGCAGCCTGGTCGTGCGGCGGGCCGGCGGGAAGGCCAGGTACGTCCACACCGCGGCGTCCAGCGGGACGGGCACCGCGCCGTGGCCGGCGGGCGGCTGCCAGGCGGCACCCGTCCACGGGTGGCGGGGGACGAGCGCGATGTCCGGGGCCGGGGCGGGGGTGAGGCCGGGCCCGGCCAGGCCCAGGGTGCGGGCCGGGGCGCCGGCGGGGAGCAGCCGCCGCAGGGTGCGGCCGAAGGTCTCGGTGAGCAGGCCCGGAGGCACGGCCACCGGCTCTCCGCCGGAGGCCGCCAGCACCTCGGCCAGGGCCGCCCCGACCGTGGCGGTCCAGCGGTCGTTCCACCAGCCGTCCGGCTCGACCGGCGGCAGCGGCGGCACCGCCCAGCCGTCCCCGGCCGGGCGGGCCGGGCCCTCGACCGGCAACCGCCACACGGCCCGCGGGTGGAGCCACACCGCCTGCCACTGGTAGCAGTCGTCGATCCGGGCGCCGACCGTGCGCCCGCACCCCTCGCAGGCGAGGTTCGGACTCCCGGCCGCCGCGCAGCAGCCGTCGCACCGCTCGGGGATCAGCACGGTCCCGCGGGTGTCGCCCGGGGCCAGCAGCACCGCGCCGCCGGACCCGCACCACAGGCCGTCGACCGGCGCGTACACGCCCCGCGCGACGGCCTCCGCGACCGTGATCTCGGCCCAGGGCCGCCAGGGCGGCTCGGACGGTTCCGGGTCGACGGCGAAGGTGCCCGGTTCCAGCAGCGGCGGCAGGTACCTGTGCCCGCCCTGGCGGTGGGCGTGCGGCGGCAGCGCCACCTCCGCCACCGGCACCGTCAGCTCCGTACCGCACCCCGCGCACGCGAACACCGCCACGCGCTCTCCCCCCGCTCGCCCGTGAACACCCGGAGTATTCCGGCCCGGGCGCCGGCCGCCAAGCGGATTTCGCCCGCCGCGGCGCCCGATGCCGACAGGCTGCGCGCCGGGCCGGGGACCGTCCTAACCTGGAAGGGCGCGCACGGTGCGTGGCCTGCGGCGGAAGCACGGGAGAGACGGCCATGACGGTGATCTCGGCGGCCCTCATCGGTACCGACTGGCAGCCCCGGCTGCCCGGCGGCGCCGAGCTGCTGCGCGAGTGCGCCGCACGGGGCTGGACGGTCGTGCTGACCGGCCCCGGGCCGGCCGGGGCGCCCGCCCTGACCGTGACCGCCCCCGGTAG